>NZ_CP179926.1:619451-929177 GCF_052344095.1 Pedobacter paludisoli
TGGATTTTTAGGAATAGAAAATTATATGTCTAGAATATTAATTATCGGAGCAGGTATTGTTGGTTTAAGTTCAGCCTATTATTTACAAAAAAAAGGGTTTAAGGTTACCGTTATAGATAAAGGAGATATAACAGATAACTGCTCTTTTGGAAATGCGGGCATGATTGTGCCCAGCCATTTTGTTCCCTTGGCCGCACCGGGCATGATTAGCCAGGGAATTCGCTGGATGTTCAATAGTAAAAGCCCTTTTTATGTGCGACCTTCTTTAAATCCTGCTTTGTTAAATTGGGGATTGACATTTATGCGCCATGCAACCGAAAAACATGTAGCGCAGTCTGCCGAGCCACTCAGAGATTTATCGCTGTTAAGCAAGAAATTATATGAAGATCTGGCAAAAGATCCCGACTTTGATTTCGAGTTTACGAAGAACGGAATTTTAGCTTTTTATAAAACTGAAAAAGCTGGTGAGGAGGAAGCGCATTTAGCCGAAAAAGCGATTTCCCTTGGCCTTGATATGGCTGTGCTAAATCCCGAGGAATGTAAAGCTTTGCAACCTGATTTAAGTTTAGATGTTTTGGGAGCCGTTCATTACCGTTGCGATGCTCATTTGTATCCAACCAAATTGATGAATGCCTTGCTTCAGTATCTTACAAAAAACGGAGTAGAGATTGTTAGAGAAAAGGAAGTAGATAAAATTGAGTCAAACGGCGATAAAATCATCCGTGTTTTTACGGGGAATACCGCTTGGGAAGCTGATCAATACATTATAGCAACTGGTTCGTGGTCACCAGCAGTAGCAAAAATGGCTCATCATAAAATAACTTTAATGCCCGGAAAGGGATATTCTTTTATGGAAGAGGAGCCTTTACAGCGTCTTAAAATTCCGGCCCTGCTTTGCGAGGCTAGAGTGGCTATCACGCCAATGAATGGCAGCATTCGGTATGGAGGAACCATGGAACTCGATAAAATTAATGCAAGGGTAAATATGCAACGTGTAAAAGGAATTGTTGAATCAGTTCCAAAGTACTTCCCCGATTTGAAACCAACTGTACCAAACGAAAAAAATATATGGTTTGGATTTAGACCTTCCTCTGCAGATGGTTTGCCATACATTGGCCGAAGTGCAAAACTTAAAAATTTAATTATTGCAACCGGACACGGTATGATGGGTTTGAGTTTAGGCCCAGCAAGCGGTTTATTGGTGAGTCAAATTGTGGCCGAGCAAAAAACAGAAATGCAAATAAGTGCCTTCTCAATCAGCAGATAAATAAGAATACCTTAATAAATTGTAGTGTTTTTAGAAAGGATGATTAATCTTAGGGTTTTTCATCCTTTTTTTTGTGCGTTGAAGGCATCAGAGCGAAATTATTAATCGAAATGATAATTTGTTCTAAGAAATGAAGACTACGGTTTCGCCTAATTTTGTTGAATATTGGCAAATAGTAGCAGTATTTTAACCTAATTAATCTTTTTAAGTGATTTTTGAGTTAATATTTATAAATTGGATGTAACAAATCAACAACCAAACTTAATCCCATGAAAGTATTACCGTTTACAATGTTAGTGCCTGATGATAAAAGTGTTATATCTGAGCACGTAGAGTTGCCTTATTTTTATCAGTACTTACATAGACATGATGAATGGCAAATTACGTATATCGAAAGGGGAGAAGGAACGCTGATTGCAGGCAGTGAAATGCATGCATTTAGAGCGGGTGATATATTTGTAATTGGAGCTAAACTTCCACATTTGTTCAAAAGCAATCCGGAGTATTTCGAATCAAAAAGCGAACGTTCAATTGCCGCTTATTCCATTTATTTTAATTCTGTTGGTACTCTTGGGCCACTTTTTTCATTGCCCGAAATGAAGGTTGCCAATTCATTTTTACTGAAAAATAAACATGGTTTTAAAGTCCCTTTGAGCTCAACAAAAGACGTGTTGTCGAAAATGCTCGATGTTCATGAAGCTGCAGGTACCGATTTATTGTTTGCTTTTGTTAAATTGATGGTATCTCTTCAGTCTATTGGCGATAAAGTAATTCCATTATGTTCTGATTTATACTCATCAAACGTAAGTGAGAACGAAGGAATGCGATTGAGTAAAATTATCGGCTATATCACAGAAAACTACAACAGTCAAATAACTTTAGAAGATGTGGCAAATGTTGCATTTATGACTCCTCAAGCTTTTTGCAGATATTTCAAAAAGCATACCGGCCATACCTTTGTATCTTTTCTAAATGAAGTGCGAATAAACGATGCTTGTAAAAGCTTAATCTCAGGCGAACAAACAGATTGTATTTCGGGAGTTGCCTATAAAGCCGGTTTTAATAGTATTACCAATTTTAATCGCGTATTCAAAAGCATTATTGGACAATCGCCAAGAGCCTATTTAGATTCTTATAACAGCGTAAGCCGAGTAAGTTATATAGGCGCTTAACTATTTGTTCTCGTTTTAAAAACGGCAGTAATGCCTATTGTATGTAAACTTGGGATAGGTTTAGTTTATCCATCCGCACTACATAACCCAAATCAATCAGTAAAGTATCTGTATCTCCAATTTTTTTTGGATTGGAAATCCTTTGGTCATTAATTTTTATAAGAAAATAAAATCATTTCAGAAATGGAACATTTCAAACCATCACTTAAATTAATGGATGCGACCATGTTGGTTGCCGGAAGTATGATTGGCTCAGGCATATTTATTGTCAGCGCCGACATCGTTAGAAATGTAGGCAGTTCGGGATGGTTATTGATGGTTTGGTTAATTACCGGGTTTATGACTTTAACAGCGGCTTTAAGTTATGGCGAACTGAGTGGTATGTTTCCCAAGGCGGGCGGACAATACATTTATCTTAAAGAGGCGTATAATCCGCTGATTAGTTTTTTGTATGGATGGAGTTTTTTTACCGTCATTCAAACCGCTACAATTGCAGCAGTCGGTGTTGCTTTTGCAAAGTTTACAGCGTATTTAATACCATCCTTTAGTGAAGATTTAGTCGCTGTTAATCTAGGTTTTATTACCATTTCTCCAGCACAGTT
Organism: Pedobacter paludisoli; assembly: GCF_052344095.1. Classification (GTDB taxonomy): domain Bacteria; phylum Bacteroidota; class Bacteroidia; order Sphingobacteriales; family Sphingobacteriaceae; genus Pedobacter. The sequence goes on from NZ_CP179926.1 coordinate 622,493, forward strand.
ATTGGCTATTGCCGTAATTGTTTTACTTACTTTTATTAACAGTAAAGGGGTGAGTGCGGGTAAATCTATTCAAACGATTTTCACGATTGCCAAATTGCTAAGTCTTTTTGGTTTAATCGTATTCGGACTATTTTTTTTAGATAAAGATATTTGGTCTTCTAACTGGAAAAATATGTGGGACTTGGGTTCTTTAGCTTCCAATGGATCCATTACATCGTACGGTACGTTAGCTGCGGTGGGTGCTATAGCCGCTGCCATGGTCGGTTCTATTTTCAGTAGCGACTCTTGGCATAACGTAACGTTCATTGCCGGAGAAATTAAAAATCCAGCACGTAATATTGGTTTAAGTTTAGCGCTAGGAACGATCATTGTTACCGTGCTTTATTTGCTTACCAATGTGATGTATACGGGCGTTTTAAGTCTCCATGATATGGCTTATGCCGACAAAGATAGGGTAGCCGTTTCTGCTGCGAATCATATTTTTGGAACCGCTGGAACCATCATTATTGCTGTCATGATAATGGTATCAACTTTTGGTTGTAATAATGGGCTAATTATGGCAGGCGCCAGAGTTTATTACTCGATGGGAAAAGACGGCTTATTCTTTAAGCAAGTGGCCAAATTAAATAAAAATGCAGTGCCGGGAGTAGGTCTTTGGATTCAATGTGTTTTTGCCTGCTTATGGTGTTTAAGTGGTAAATACGGTGATTTACTCGACATGATTTCTTTTGTTGTGGTAGGTTTTTATATGCTAACCATTTTCGGGATTTTCATTTTACGTAAAAAGCAGCCCAATGCCGATCGTCCATACAAAGCATTTGGTTATCCAGTATTGCCTATTATTTATATTCTCATGGGATTGGCTTTTTGCATCTTGTTAATCATTTTTAAACCAAAGTTTACCTGGCCGGGATTAATCATTACTTTAATTGGTATACCGGTTTATTATTTAATTAAAGGCGCAAATAAATCTCAACCTGCTGATTTGGAATTGAGCGAGCGCACCATCGGTTAAAATATTAATTGTTTACATCAATATACAACGGATTTCTGACTTTCGCATCCACTATCTTTACTGTATAAAATAGTCATGATGAAAATGAATTCCTTGTGTGCACGTACAATCCTCTTTACTTTTTTCGCAATAGGCTGTCTAAACGCAAAAGCACAAATGGTTCCGTATGCGCCATCTGCTGCAGATATTACGCAAGCCTATCAGCGCGCCAATACCTTAGATACCGTATTAAGAAATATCCCAACAAATAATGAGATTCTTCCCATTTGGAGAAAGGATGGAACAGCTTTTTGGTATAAGAAAAATTTGCCAAATAAAAACTGGGAATATATGTATGTGGATGTTAAATCAGGAAAACGTACATCGGCTTTTGATGCCAATAAATTGGCCGTAGCATTGGAGAAAGCTACTGGAGAGAAGCAAATGCCGATGCGTTTGCAATTCACTAATTTATACTTTACAGATCAACATAATCTGATACTAAAGGTTCAAAAAAAGTGGCTTCAGGTAAATCTTAGTACCTATCAGGTTTCAAACACGCAAGACAGTATTTCATTTCAATACAATGCCAGACGCCCCTTGCAGCAGAAACACTCTCGTTGGGCGTGGATACGTTCAGATGCACAATCGCCTGATGGCAAAAACGAAATTCAGATTAAAGGGGGGAATTTAACGGTGGTAAATTTAGATACGAAAGCGGAGACCGTATTGACGACCGATGGATCTGCTGATCATGCATATGGCAATTTTCAATGGTCGCCTGATGGCAAAAATATCGTAGCCTACAAAATCTTTCCCAAAGAAACCAAAAAGGTTCATTATGTGTTGAGCGCTGTTCCGGGTACAACAAGAGGCGTGCTAAAGTCGCGTGAATACGCCCAACCGGGAGACGAGTTTACCAGTTATCAACCTTATGTATTCAACCTTGCCAATAAAACAGCTGTCAAAGTTGATGTAGAAGCTACGGATTTCTTTGGACCTCAGCCCTTGCATTGGAGAAATAATGATAACCGCTATTTTACCTACGAAAAAGTAGATAGAGGTCACCAACGTTTTAGAGTAATTGAAGTGGATGTGCAGACGGGGAAAATTAGAAATATCATCGACGAAAAGACCAAGACTTTTATTTACGAGAGCCGAATTTACACGCACTATTTGTCTAAAACAAACGAAATTATTTGGTCAACCGAACAAGACGGTTGGCAACATCTTTATTTGGTAAATGCCTTAACCGGAAAACAACAACTGATTACCAAAGGAAATTGGGTGGTACGTGAGGTCGATAGTGTAGATGTTTCCAAACGTCAGATTTGGTTTCGTGCCAGTGGAGTGAATGCCGGAGAAGATCCTTATTTTATTCATTACTATCGCATTAATTTTGATGGAAAAGGCTTGGTTAATTTAACCCCTGAAATTGGAAATCACACTGTAAGTTTTTCGCCAGATCGTAAGCATTACATCGATACCTATTCGCAGGTAAATATTGCGCCAACAACTAAATTAAAAACAACCGCTACCGCCAAAGAGATCAGCAAAATTGAGGAAGGAAACGTAGCCGCATTTGTGAGCACTGGCGTAAAATTACCCGAAGTGTTTGTAGCAAAGGGCAGAGATGGTAAAACCGATATTTGGGGCGTTGTGTGCTTTCCGTCGACGATGGATACAAACAAAACGTATCCAATTATTGAAAATATTTATGCCGGACCACAAGACAGTTTTGTACCCAAGAGTTTTCTTCCCGCGAGTGAGATGCAGAGCTTGGCAGAATTAGGTTTTGTGGTTGTTCAAATAGATGGAATGGGTACGGCAAACCGATCGAAAGCTTTCCACGATGTTTGTTGGCAAAATCTGGCCGATGCGGGTTTTTCAGATAGAATTTTATGGATGAAAGCCATGGCAAAAAAATATCCCAATGCCGATACAACCAAAGTAGGGGTGTATGGTACTTCTGCCGGCGGACAAAATTCTACCGGTGCATTGCTTTTTCATCCCGAGTTTTATAAAGCTGCGGTTTCGGCTTGTGGTTGTCACGATAATCGAATTGATAAACAATGGTGGAATGAACAATGGATGGGATATCCCGTGGGACCACATTATGCCGATCAATCCAATATTACCAACGCGGCAAAACTTCAAGGAGATTTATTTTTAATTGTAGGCGAAGCCGATGAAAATGTTCCACCAGAATCTACTTATCGCCTTGCCGATGCACTTATTAAAGCCAATAAAAACTTTGATATTTTAAGTATTCCGGGTATGGGGCATAGCGATGGAGGCGTTTATGGACGAAGAAGAAAAAGAGATTTCTTTATCAAGAATCTTTTAAATGCGGAGGCTCCAAATGCAAACACGCTAAGCCTAACAAAATAAGTACATAAAACGGATCAATTGCTTCAGGATTTTCCAAGTGATTGATAAATATTTAGATATGAAAAACAGTAATAAAATTTTAAGTGTCTTGTTGTTTCTTTTTGTTTGTTCATTTCAAGCCATCAAAGCACAATCTCATGTAAGTAAAGGACAAGGAAATCCAATTATTCCGGGATATTTCGCCGATCCAACCGTTAAAAAGTTTGGCGATACGTATTACATCTACGCAACTACCGATGGGAATGGAGGTGGTTTTGGTCCTTCGCAAGTATGGACTTCGAAAGATTTTGTGAATTGGACCATGCAAGACATGAACTGGCCAACTACGCATCATTATTGGGCACCCGATGCAACTTTAGGGCCTGATGGGAAGTACTATCTTTATTACTGTCAGCCAGTAGAAATCTTTGGAGCCTCTTCAACCAGTCCGGTAGGGCCTTGGACTTCCTTGTTAGCACCAGGGAAACCAATCGTGTCTAACTTTATGGTTCCCAATGTAATTACGCTTGATGGGCAAACGTTTAAGGATGACGACGGTAAATATTATATGTATTGCGGTACCTGGGGCATTTATCCAAACCACGGTTGTGGCGTGGGTTTGCTAAACCCAGATATGAAATCGTTTTCAAAATTGGCACAGATCCCCAATACGGATGCAAAGGATTTTTTTGAAGCGCCTTTTGTTTTTAAAAGAAAGGGAATTTATTACCTGACGTATTCATCTGGCTATTGCGAAGACGGAACGTATCGCGTGCAATACGCAACCGCTACAAACCCTATGGGGCCTTTTAAATATGCAAAGGAGAATCCTATTTTGGCAACCAATGTAGATGGTACTGTTCACGGCCCGGGTCATCAATCCGTTTTGCAACAAGGAGATGATTTTTATCTAATTTATCATCGACATAATAATCCGCACAACGATGGCGGATATCATAGACAAGTTGCTGCCGATAAAATAATCTTTGATGAGAATGGAGCTATTTTAAAGCTAGTGCCCACGCATACCGGAGTAGGCTTTTTAGCCAAAAATGTAAATCCTCATGTAAATTTAGCACTTGGAAAGAAGGTACTTGCCTCTTCCGAGTACGACCAAGATTTTAAAGCCGAATATGCCGTTGACGATAATAATGGTACTTTATGGAAAGCAAAAAATAATGTCGGATCTGCTTGGATTACCCTCGACTTAGGTAAAGAGCAAACCATTAAAAGTGTACATACCCAATTTGAATACGCTACATGGTATTATCAGTATCAAATAGAATATTCAGTGGATGGTAAAAATTGGCAACTGTATGCCGATAAAAGCAAAAATACCCAACACGGAAGTCCGATGGTTGATTATGGAAATGTGAAAGCACGTTACCTGAAGACCACCATTTTACGTACCGAATATCCGGGTTTAAACAAAGCAATCTGGAACATTAAAGTATTTGATAATGATGCCTATAAACCCTTGACGAACACAGTTGTAAAAAAATGGGAATCATTAGAATCATTCGAATCCATAGGTTTGTTGGTCGACTTAAAATTAGATAGTTTAAGGATTGGTTCAGTAGTATCGAACATTGCCAATACCGGGAAATTAGGTGGCGTGTTTAGTGCAGATGGAGGAAATAAACCCGTGGTTTCGATGATTGAAGGTAAAAAAGCCTTGATTTTATCGGGGGCTGAACGTTTTACATCGTCTAAAGAAAGCCCGAAATCTTTAATGGGAAACAGTAGCTACAGTGTTAGTATGTGGGTGCTAAATCCTGATATTGATAAGGAAGAAACAATTGTATCCTGGACAGAAAGGGGAGGTGTTAATTTAAGCAATGTAGCCATTGGTTATGGTTCTGGAAAGGCTGCTGGAGCAACCACTCATTTAGGCTGGGCAGATTTGGGGTATAAGAACCTACCAAAAGCCAATGAATGGCATCTTATCACCTTCGTTTTTGATGGAACCATGGAACGTATTTATGTAGATGGAACATTAGACAGAGCTGAAAGAAGAATGCTTTTCGTGAATAACCTAAAGAATTTTCTGCTCGGTGGAAATGAAGATGGGACTGGCGGTTTCTCAGGCGCTTTGGCTTCCTTAAAAATATACGATATTCCACTTACTGAAGAAGAGATTAAAACAAGTTATCTAAAAGGAATTAATACAAACACGGTGCTATATGCGGATGCTAAAAATCTGAAGGATGGCAAAGTTGAAAGCTGGAGAAATGAAGGAACCGCTTTGGAGACATTAATTGCTAAAGGAAATGCACAACTACAAGATGTTCAAGGTAAAATAGCCGTTTTGCTAAATGAAGACGGGGAAATTCTATTAGACAATGAACTAATGAAGAGCCAGCAATTTTCGAAATCGTTTACAGCCATCTTCTCCCTACTATCAACCGCAGGTTCAAAAACCAAAGTATCTTTTGGACCAAACAACCCAACCATTGAAATTATGGGAGATGGAAAATGGCAGCAGGTAATTTGTTCGAACAATGAAGGAAAGTTGACTGTATTTGTGAATGGTAAACAGCTCGAAAAAGCCGTTTTGCATACTAAACAAATAGAGCCTAATACGCTTATAGCACACATTAAAAAAGGGGGGAGCTATACGGCCATATCTTCCATTTATGTCTATAATTCGAGTTTTGACAGTGCTGCCGTTTTGGAGGAATTTAATTTTTGGAAAGAAACCTTGAATACACAAACCGCACCTGCGTCCTTTTCGTTAACTCCTACGGCCATTTCACCAAGCATGGTGTATATGGAGGCAAATAAGCCTAGCTTGCCGGGTTCTCAGTATGAATATTTATTTAGTAGAAGCAAAGAAGGTTTTGCTGCAAATTGGAGTCGGTCTGCTAATTTTATTGATTTTTCTGTATTACCACAGAACGAATATACATACAACGTAAAAGTTAGGGATAATTTTGGGAATGTTTCCGAAATTTCGGAACCCTTTAAGCTGCGTACCGATACCACATTGTTTGTCATCAAAAAACAATCGGGGCAGGCTCAATCTACCCATGTTACTAAAGATGCTTTACAAGGAACGTGCTGGGATGGTTTTACAGGGACTGCAGACACCGTATCGCAACAGGCTGGTGTGTTAAAAATGATTTCCCACAACACGCTGTGGGATGGTTCGCCAACTACAGGACCTTTTGCATATTTTAATGTAAAAGGAGATTTCGTAGCAGAAGTAATGGTAGAAGATATGATAGGCTTGAAACAGAGAAAAGCCTATGGTGCAAATGAAGTGGGGATTTTGGTAAAGTCTGCCCAGCAAAATGCGAAGCTGGTTCAAAACGGTATTATGCCAGGATGGGGGGTGGGCAACATTGTGACCAATTTAAACAATCGCGGTCGAAGACAATCGAACAACATGTCTGGTTGGAACTTTTACAGGTATTTACAAATTCAGAAAATCGGGAATACATTTTTTTTAAGAGGAAGTAAGGATGGTAGAGATTGGAAAAATCTTCCTGGTAGCCCAATACAAAGAGATGATTTGGAAAAGGATAGTTTGCAGGTTGGTGTCTATCACGCTACCTATGGCGATGCAGCTGGTTATGGTACTTTTAGCAATTTTAAACTGATTCAAAAACGCTAGTTTTCAGTAAGTTTAGTTTCAAAGAACTGGTTTAATGAGTGATTTAATTACTCATTAAACCAGTTTTAGTATTTAACGCTTTCCGTAGGGAATGTTCTTTCCGTAATAAACATCTCCGGGAATGTGGTGCCCCGGATACACTTGAGCAAGAATGTTGTATAAAGCAGGGTCGTAGGCTTTTAAATCATCGGGGCTTTGTAAGCGGGTGCTTCCATCCATAAATTCAAAGTTTGACCAAAACCACCACTGACTTCCTTCTGCCCAATATTCTGCAACGGTGTTAATCGCATATTGATCTTTATAAAGCCCTTTTTCTTTGGCGGCATCATAGGCTACCTGAATTTGATTGTAAAGCGCTGGGTCGGCATGGCGTAAAGCAGACATCACATTGTGACTCCATTCGTGAACCAAAATGTTTTCACCGTAATATTTAGTGCCCGGAATGCCTAAGATGTTTTCTTCTGCACACGATGTTTGAATACCGCCCATTCCTCTGGCACGTTGATTCCAATAGCCTTTGTCCGTCATACTGGCTATTCCTCCGGGTTTGTTGTAGTTTTCTCTTTCTGCTGGTGTGAGTCTTTTATCAGTGATAGTAGGTTTCTTCCAGTCGCTGTATTCCGGTAAATCGGTTTGCATTTCTGTCCAAGCCATAATAGACAAACGCGCTTTCATGCCAATCATCGTTCTGCGAATATCCGGGCGTTTAAGTAACATATAATTGATTACATCGCGTGCAACCAATAAAGCGGTATTCGATACTTTTGCCGATGAAACGACCGGAATGCCAAAAGCATCGGTGTATTTTTCATAAAATTTAGGGTAATGCAACGAGTCGGGTGGAGTAGTAATCATGTACTGCTCAAAGGTAGAAACCAAGGCTTTTGGTGTCGGTTTTTCTTGTGCACAAAGGCTGCTTGTAGCCAAGCTTGCAGCAAATGCCATTGCTGAAGAATAAAGCTGAAAATTGTTTTTGATCATTTGAATATGGAATGCTTGAAAAGATACTTTTTTTAGTTTTGAGCGCCTAACACCATCTCACGTACTTTAATTCGTGGCGAAACAAAAAGATATACCACAATAAAGAAACATAAAAGCCCAATAAAGAACCAATAGTAATCGGCACCTTTAAATTGAGCAAAGAAACCACCGTTCGCTATACTTCGATTTACCAATGCAGTAAATAAGTTCCCAAGAGCGGTGGTTAGTAACCAAATGGCAATCATGGTACTTTTCATGGATTTACTTGCTTGTGTATAGGCATACTCCAAGCCGGTAATGGATACCAACACTTCTGCTGCGGCTAAAATTGCATAGGCCAGAATTTGCCACCAAATACTTGGCTGCTTACCCAAATCAATTTGCGTTTGAATAACTGCAATAATTACAAAAGACAGCGCCAGTAAAATTAAACCAGCACCAATTCTTCTTAAAGGAGTTGTTTTTAATCCTCTGGCATCTAAAAAAGGATAAAGCCAATAGTTGAAAATGGGGATAAAAACCAATAAAAAAAATGGATTAACGGTTTGAATTTGTTCGGGAAGGAGATTTATACCTAAAATATGCCTATCCATTTTGGTCGCTTGCAACACCCATTCCGATAAATTTTGATCCCACAAGGCCCAAAAAATTGGAATAAATGCAAATACAGCCAACACATTGTAAACCGACTTTACATCTTCTACTTTTTGAGGATCGAACTTATCTTTAGCCACATCCAACAAGGATTCGTTTTTCTTTTTGGCTTTGAAATTTAAGAGCGCATACACTGAAATAAACACAAAATTATTCTTGTTTACACCAGAAGGCGGAACGTTTACATAGGTTTTTCTACCCATAAAAAACACAATGGTGGCAATAGCCATCAGTATTCCTGGAATTCCAAATGCCCATTTTGGTCCAAATCGATCGTAAATAAGCGGGATCAAAATAGTGGATAAAACAGAACCTGCATTAATGCTAAAATAAAACCAGCCATATACTTTCGACATAAGGTGTTTATTATGCGCGCTGAACTGATCACCTAAATTTGCTGAAACACATGATTTTATCCCTCCGGCACCAATGGCAATTAAAATTAAGCCGTAGGTGAATTTTTGTAAGTCGTTCTCAAATAAGGCTAAACATAAATGGCCAAAGCAATACACAAGAGATACATAGAGAATCACTTTATATTTTCCAAAGAACCAATCAGCCATTAATCCTCCAATAAAAGGTAAGGCATACGCTAGCGATACAAAAAAGTGGGTGGTTTCATTTGCTTTGGCCTCGGCAGTCGCTTGTAATGCAGGATTTAACCCAGGATTAAAGAAGTGAAAAACCAAAAATGTGGCCAAAATCGACCTCATTCCATAAAAGCTGAATCTCTCAGCTCCTTCGTTGGCAATTATATAACCAATACTTTTAGGATATTCATTTATTTTAACGTCTGTTTTCTGCATCTTATAAAGTTGAGGTAAATCCTTTGATCATTCTTTACTTATTTTCACTCTATGCTACTATATCTTATCCAGTTGCCAATTATCGTGCTTAAAACTACCGCATATTTATGGTAAATGTTATTTTTGATGGATCTATTATTCATTTAAAATAAAATAAAGGATGTTCAATACGCAAGTCTATGTTGAAAGAAGAGCTGCACTCGCTCGAAAATTGAAAAAAGGTGTACTTCTTTTTTTTGGAAATGAAGAAAGTCCGATGAATTATGCCGATAACACATATCACTTTAGACAAGACAGTACTTTTTTATATTATTTTGGGATTTCGCATCCCGGTTTAGCTGCTCTAATTGATATTGATGAAAATCGCGCGGTTATTTTTGGTGATGAAATGAGTATTGACGACATTGTTTGGATGGGCAGACAGCAGACGCTTTTGGATAAAGCAAGTTTGGTGGGCATTCAAAAAGTAAATCCTAAAAATCAACTCAGTAATGTCCTTTCCACCGCTCAATCGCAACATAAAACCATTCATTTTTTACCTCCTTATCGCTTTGCGAATAAAATTAAATTAGCCCAGTTGCTGAATGTTGATATCAACAGCTTAAGCCAATTGGCTTCGGTGGCGTTTATAAAAGCAGTTGTTTCACAAAGGGCGATAAAATCGACAGTAGAAATTGATGAAATAGAAAAAGCGGTTAATCATTCCATCGACATGCATTTGCTAGCCATGCAAAAAACGAAGCCTGGAATGAAAGAAGAAGAAATTGCCGCGTTAATTCATGGCGAAGCCCTTAGAACTGGAGGAAACATTGCCTATCCCATTATTTTGACTATTCATGGCGAGATTTTACACAATCATTTTCATGGAAATGTAATGCACGAAGGTCAAATGGTATTAAACGATTCTGGAATGGAAACGGCCTTGGGATATTGCGGCGATTTAACCAGAACTTTTCCAGTTGGTAAAAAATTCGATAACCGTCAACGTGAAGTTTATAGCATTGTACATGAAGCGTTAAAGAAAGGAGAAGCGGTACTTAAACCCGGAAGCCGATTCATAGATGTTCATTTTACAGCCTGTAAGGCACTTGCCGTAGGAATGAAAGAAATGGGGCTAATGAAAGGAGACGTGGACGAAGCGGTTGCTGCCGGTGCACATGCACTTTTCTTTCAATGTGGTACCGGACATATGATGGGGCTCGATGTACACGATATGGAAGATTTAGGCGAGCAATATGTAGGCTATGATGATCATTTGCAAAAGGAAAAGTCGCTATTTGGGTTAAAGTCGCTAAGATTGGGAAAGGCGCTTGAGCCTGGTTATGTACTGACCGTTGAGCCGGGAATTTATATGATTCCAGAATTGATTGATTTATGGAAGGCGGAGAAACGTTTTGAATCCTTTATCAATTATTCAGCAGTAGAAAAATTTAAAGATTTTACTGGCATAAGGCTCGAAAATAATTATGTCATCACCCCTAATGGTTATCAATTATTAGGGAAGCCATTAGCGATTGATATTGCCGATGTGGAAGAAATTAGAAACAACGCTTATTAAATTTACAATGACTTATCAGGATAAATTGAATGCCATTCGGGCAAAGATGGTCGAAGAAGGTATTGTCGCATACATTATTCCTTCTTCAGATCCACACATGAGTGAATATGTACCTCAGCGCTACAAATGTATTGAGTTTGCATCCGGTTTTACCGGTTCTGCTGGAACATTGGTTATTACAGCCGATTTTGCTGGCCTCTGGGCCGATTTCCGCTACTTTGAACAGGCTACTGAACAGTTGAACGGTACTGGATATGAACTGGTGAAATTGAAGGTTCAACACACGCCGGAGTATATAGAATGGCTTGATGCAAAACTTCCTACAGGCTCTCAAATAGGATTTGATTATCAGCTAATGTCTATGCTGTTAGGACAGGAAATTGAAAGCGGGTTGGCTTCAAAACAAATTTTATGTAGAGATTTAGATTTACTAGATAGCATTTGGGAAAATAGACCTGAATTACCAAAAGAACCCGTTTTATTGCTTCCTGAGGCAGATTGCGGACAATCTTTTGCGCAGAAATTAGCAGACGTAAGAGCAGCATTGCTTCAAGAAAAAGCCGATGTTCATGTTCTGTCCAGTTTAGATGATTTGGCTTGGCTTTTTAACATCAGAGGGATGGATGTAAGTTATAACCCGGTGGTACTTTGTTACGCCCTGATCAGCCATACAGACACCACTTTGTATATGGACGAATCTAAATTATCAAGCACCGATTTTAAAATAGTATCCGAACGCGGGATAACCATTAAAGCATATGATGCTATCCATGCAGCTATTGCAGGCTTAAAAAAATGTACCGTATTGCTGGATGGAAAACGAACCTGTTATGCCTTTTTTAAACAGTTACCTTCAGCGGTTGCATGTGTTTCCCTGAGCAATCCTTCTGTGCACTTAAAATCTATTAAGAATAGCACGGAGATTAAAAATACAAAGCGCTCGATGGTTCAAGACGGACTTGCATTAACACGCTTTTTTAAATGGCTTGAAGAACATATCGGTAAAATAAAAATAACCGAAATATCAGCTTCTGAAAAAATTAAGGCATACCGTGAGATGGGTGAAAATTTTGCCGGTTTAAGTTTCGCATCCATTGCAGGTTATGGGCCACACGCCGCTTTACCGCACTATTGCCCAAATGAACAAAGCGATATAGAACTACAAGCAAAAGGACTTTTTCTATTAGATTCCGGCGGTCATTATTTTTACGGCACAACCGATATTACCCGAACCGTTCCTTTGGGGCCAACTACAGAAGAGGAGAGACGCGATTACACCCTAGTTTTATCAGCTATGATATTTGGTTCAAATGCAAAATTTCCACAGGGAACACGCGGTTATCAGATTGATGGAATTGTTCGCCAGCAATTGTGGCAACAAGGAATTAACTATGGCCATGGAACCGGGCATGGCGTAGGGTATTACCTCAATGTACATGAAGGTCCGCAAAATATTGGTCCTTCAAATGCAGCCGTTGCCGTTGAACCAGGAATGATTACTTCTGTTGAACCGGGGATATACAGGCCCGGAAAGCATGGGGTGAGAATCGAGAATTTGGTGCTTACAGTGCCTTCGGTTAGCACTGAATTTGGAACGTTTTTACAGTTTGAAACAATAACTCTGGCTTACATTGATACCACGCTTGTTCTGAAGGAATTGTTATTGCCAACGCAAATAGAATGGCTAAACTCCTATAATGAAATGGTATACGAACAATTAAAACCTCATTTAACTGCAGAGGAAGCTTTATGGCTTTCCGAAAAATGTAAAGCGATATAAATTAGTAAATGTAGGTATCCTCTTTAAAAAAGAGAATACCTACACGTTTATTTGGCTAATGAAGTGCCTGTTAATTTTATTTGATAAGGCCATTGTTCATCGTTGTCGTCTTTTCCATCGGTAAGATGTTCCCAGTGGGTGCTAGGCGCACCACTAACAATCAACCAAAGGTAGTCTGTATCTTTTGGAATGGTAAATTTAACACTGCTTTCATTGGCAGCATTTATTTTGCCATATACACGTTCACCATCTTTTTTAACGGCTAAAAAACTGTATCGCCAGCCGGCAAATTCCGTATTAATCTTTCTAAAACCCGTGGCACCCGCAATCCCTTTAAACTGTAGTTTAACGTGGTTTCCTGCATTAGGTACCTTTAGTTGGATGCCATTGTAACCATAATTTTGAGGGCAATTGCTAGGTTTTATCTGCAGCCAACCATCTGTTAACGAATCCAAATCTGTATGATGTTGGTTTGCGTATGATTTTGTTGCTTTGCGAGCCTGATCCAAATCCCATGTTATAAATTTAGTCGCAGCCTGATGCATTTCATCATTGAATTTTTCCTGATTGGTATGGGTTATTCGCTTATAAGCCATTACCGGATCTTCACCTTGTTTTGCATTTTGCCATAGTTTTCCCACAAATGTAATCCCATGTTTATTTGTCCAATATTCTAAAACGTAAGGAGAGTGATATTGATTGGTTTCATGTAAGAAAGCATAATGTGTTTTTTTGAGGTAATCTTTAAGATGATAATTTTCAAAGGTCATCCAATCCGGATAAACGTGCCATAGCATAAATTGAGAGGTCATTTCAAAAATAGACTGTCCTCTGCTGCCCTTTGCGGCTGAAGTAAATCCCCAGGCTCCGTCAGCATTGACCAAATATTGAAAAGAATGGCCAATTTCATGCGCCAAAGCACCAAAAGGAGCATTTTTTATGCGGGCAATAGGCGTCCAGGCGATTCCGATTTTTTTCTCGTCGCCACCGCCATAAGCTGTGTTATCCTTTCCTTGGTAAACATAAATTAGCAATTTGTATTTATCCGTTACCGAATTTCCTTTCTTCACAAAATGTAAGGTATCCACATAAAAATTGTAAAAACGATCACATTCCTTTATAACCTCAGCGAAGTCAAGTCTAACGGCAGGATCGGGGTTTTTAGTAATGTCATCTCCAAACGCCTTAGACCAAAAAATGGCGATATTATCGGATTGAATCATTCTTTTATAACTGTATTCACTCTCGTTGTTGTTGTAATCATTTCCGTCGGGTACCATCCAAACTTTGGGAGGAAGATAGAGTTCTTTTTTTGGGAGGGTTGTATCTTGACTGTGGGCGTAATTACACCAGGATAGTAGTAAGAGAAAAGCCACGCTTAGCCTCCTTTGGTAAACATGTGAGTGCAATTTTTTTGGTTCGGCAACGAATTTCATACAGGAGAAGTAGGGTGTTTAAGACGGGGTAGATTGAAATATAAGAAAACCCAGAATCGTTTTTAGGACGATCTGGGTTCTAGAGAATTAACCGAATTAAGGTTTTTTAGTAATGTTAGGTATTTTAATGGTAACGGTATAGGTGCCCGCTGAAAGGGCTTTGAATCCAAAGAAAACGGGGTTAACATTTCTATTTTCTACCGTAAATCTCGCGGGAATTCTATAGTAATTTCCGGTTCCGTTTGCTCCATCTTTAATCGGGAAGCCATTCGGGAGGTCTATAAATTCCCATTCCATAGCAGTGCTGGTTCTAACCAACGGAAAATAGGGATTCATTTGAGCAAAATTACCTCTATCGCCTCTGGTAACAATTTGTCCGTCCAGAGGGTTAAAGGCCGTTCCGTTCTTGTCTAAAAACACAAATCTAATTTTGTTTACTCCGTTGTTCTCATAGGTAATGGTTACAGGGAGGGGACTTTGCGCACTAAAACCGGTTTCTGCGGTTGCATCAGATGTTGTAAAAAATGGTCCAGCATCGAGTGCATAATGCGCTTTGGGTAATAATTGTATTTTACAGGCATTTAGAATTTCTCGGCTACCTTTAATGTTGGTTACTTGTACATCAATTACATAATTCCCAGTTGCTACGTTTGCCGTTGCTTGCGATAACGATATTCTACCACCAATTTCGCTCACCTCTAAGGGAAGTGCTGGTTTAAGTACAATTTTTTTATTGACAAGTTCTACCGTAGAATCGGCGCTGGTTATTTGACCCAAAAATTGTTTAATGGTAAACTCTTTTAACATATCGGGGGCCGGCTGGCCGGTATCCATATTTCTAACGGCTAGTAACTTTACTTTAACAGGGCCGGTGGTGCCATCAAGTTCAATGGCTTTTGAGTTTACCACGTTACCTTGTGTAGCTATAAGCGGATTCGGACTGTAATACATGTAATCGCTTATAAAGCCCTTATCTATTTTTTTGCAACCAACTAAAATGCCCACGAATGCAAGAACAGATAGGGATGAAAGGACGAATATTTTTTTCATGATTGTTTCTGTTACGATTCTTTTTAGAACCTGATGAATGTATGGGTATTACTTAAAACATGTAGCATTCCTCCGGATGAAGGCTCAATTCCAGTTGTTTGACATTGAGCTCTTATATCCACGTTTGGATCATTTGGAACTGCTGTTGAATTTGGTGGATCTAAGCCGCCTCTAACTTTAATGTAGTAGAGATAATAAATAGGGCTGGAAGACCAGGATTCTCCAGGTTTTGGTTGCAATACTTTTTGATACGCCGTTTGGGTATTAGCTGCATTGGCTGCTAAAGTAGGATCAAGTGGCGCAGAGCTTACTTCCACACGTACCTTTGATAAATAAATACGTAGTGAATCGGCTTTTATGTCGTTATACATATCATTTAACGTGTAAGTATTATTCTCATTAATTAATCGTACTGAATCTCTTTTCAATCGGATATATCTATTAATTGAATAATTTGTGGGAGCAAAAAAGGTAGCGGCACCGTTTACTTCATCTTTCATGTTATAATGATCAATAACCATGATGAGTGTATCAAACAGGTGATATTTATGCTGTTTTAAGTATTCGTATGTAGTTAATGGACTTTTTGCTTCACTCAGGCCTCCATCCGTTAAGTAATTACTTTTTTTGCAACTTGAATAATACGCAAGCCCTAGGCTACATATAATTAAATACAAAAGTTTATTTTTCATGTCTTTACAGCCTAGAGCTCCAGAAAGGAGTTTGAGTTAATTTTTTGTTAATATTCATTAATGCAGGATCTAAAGGCCAGTAATATTTTCCAGCAGCAAAATCAGAGGCGTTCATTTTTTCAACCCCGAATTTTAGGATACCTGTTTTTTTGCCTAATCGTACTAAATCATAAAAGCGATGACCTTCCAGAAAAAGTTCTCTCCCTCTTTCATCAATGATACTTTCAAACAAGGCATCATTGGTTCCGGTGTAGGTGCCTAATCCGGCCAATGCACGAACTTCATTTAATGCGGTTTTAGCTTGATCAAATTGATTCAATGCCGCCAGTGCCTCGGCTTTTAGTAATTTTATATCGGCCAATCTAAAAATGATGATGTTATTTTTAGCCACAGGCGTGATTACATTTTGCCCGGTAACATAGGTTATGTTTGAATATTTGATACAGATTGGATCTGTTGAATTGGTTAATGCAAATGCAGTTGTATAACGCTTGTCGGCAGTATTGCTAAATAGGGTAGTGAGGGTATTGGTGTTTAATCCAAAAATAGCATTTCCAGTATTGGTTGTTAAATATGGATTTTTTAAGGTGTAATTTGCAATTCCACCCGTACTGCCTTCGTTCTCATCACTTTGTGCAATTTCAAAAATACCTTCGGTTGATTTTCCTTTATAAATAGAAAGATAATTATCTCTATTGACGTATTGATAAAAATTTTGCGAAATAATATTGTCGATTGTAAGATTGCAATTTTGGTAGTCGCCTTTCCAAGCATATACGTGTGCTAAAAGTGCATAAGCAGCACCTTTGTTTGCTCTTACCGCTCTATTTCCTGAATTGGAGTATTGCCAGGTAAGAAGGCCAATGGCTGTATTTAAATCGCTTATACATTGGGCTATTACTTCATCGGCTTTGCTTCTAGGAATATCAACCGCTTGTGTAATGTTTCCAGTTTCTGTAACCAATGGAACATCTCCCCAAATTCTGGTCATGTAAAAATAGTTGAAGGCTCTTAAGAAGTACGCTTCACCCAAATAGTTGTTTTTCACCGTTGTAGATGCGAATTTGTCGTCTGGAATCGTTGGGATGAATTTAATGCAACGATTCGCTTGATCAATAGCGCTGTAAAAAGTATCGTATCTTCTCATTTGCATCATTAGATCACCCGTTTCTGCAGCCGGAACCGAAATGGCCCATTCTATTCGGGCAATGTTGTCAAATCTATAAGAATTTGCCGAAGCAAACTCATCGGTTGGTAAATCGCCGTAGGCATAAAAAGCCAGTCCGTTAGATTTATTAAGTGTTTTTCTAATTAAAGCATAACCTGCGGCTACTGCTTTATCTGCGTCACTTTCATTTTTCCAGAAAGTAATATCGGTTGATACGCTAATGGGTTGCTGGTCTAAAAACTTTTTACAAGAGCTCACCAAACCAATCCCAATTGCGCAGCATATATAAAGTGTAAGTTTTTTCATGTTCGTAGGATTAAAAGGTTAAATCAAAGCCAAAGGTGTATTTTTTTGGAATTGGATAGTCGTTTCCTCCAGAATATCCATCAATACCCACGGCTTCTGGATCAGGAACGGTAGAGTTAGACCATACTTTAACATTGTCTAATACTCCATAAAAGCGAATCATTCGCATGCCGATTTTTTTGGTCAATCTTTCAGGAAGCATATATCCCAATCGGACATTTTTAATTCTGATAAAGCTGGCATCCTCAATGTACATACTTTGTCCAATATGCCATTTATCCACGTTATTGGTTATCAATCCTGGGTATTTGGCAATATCTCCGGGTTGCGACCAAAAATCAGCAACGTTGAAATTGGAAGCTGGTCCGGAACGTGGACCCCATAATAAATAGGGATTGTTTGTTCCTGCATCCTGAAGTTTATCTGAAAGATATCCATTGCGTAAACTACGACCATTGATAAAGGTAACCAACACATCTAGCGAAAATCCTTTGTATGAAAATGAGTTGTTCATACCACCGGTAATATCTGGGTTAGGGTTTCCATAGGAAATGTAATCGTTGTAATCGATGTTATAATCACCGTTTTGATCCACTCTGGCTGGGTCACCGGCACTGAACTGGTTGCCTCCAAATTGGGTAATTCTTCTACCTGTTTTCGGATCTACCGGAACATCTGCATCGGTTGAATAAATGCCGTTTACTTCCCATACTTTAAAAGTAAATAAAGGTTCGCCTACACTTAAAGTTTGTTGTAACCACGGTGGTCCAAAGGTGAAATCTCTTCCGCCGTTCGGAAGTTTAGTGATGTAGTTATCGTTATACGCAAAGTTAAAATTAGTGGTCCATTGAAGCTTAGAGTTTGGTCCTAAGTTTCGGGTAGTTAAATTAAACTCAATACCCGTGTTGCGTACATCTACATAATTGTTAGAGGTTAACGAATAACCGGTTGTGAGAGGTACAGTTACATCAAATACTTTGCTTTTAGAATCGCGAATGTAATAATCGGCGGTTATAGAGATTCTGTCTTTAAATAAACCTAAATCTACCCCTGCGTTAAACTGAGGACTTCTTTCCCAGCTAATAGAAGTTGAAGATGCTGGACTGTAGTAATCAGGATATAAAATTTGAGTCCCGTTATACGTTGTTTGTGCTCCGCCTTGGCCATTTCCAAGAACCGAAGTCGGATAATTCGCATTGGCAATTAAGGATTGATATTGTGCATAATACGCACCCGGATCGTTACCGGTAACACCATAACTTGCTCTGAATTTTAAATAATTAAGGGTGTTTTTTAGCGAACTGAAAAAATTCTCTTCCGAAACATTCCATCCGGCAGAAATAGAAGGGAATGAGCCCCAACGTTTATCGGCACTGTATCTTGAGGATGCATCGGCACGGTAAACGGCTTGAAGTAAGTATTTACCTTTATAATCGTATACAAAACTACCCATCCACGACAATCGTGAACGCTCTTGAATGGTATTAGAAGCATATAAGTTCGGTCCTGATGCCATACCTGCAACGGTTTTAACAGCATCCGCGTTTCCAATACTACTCGAATATGTGTTATTTGACACATTTTTCTCCATACCTTGTAACAATACAAAGTTGAAGTTATGACCGCTTTTTAGACTTTTTGCATAGTTAAGGGTGTTTTCAAGCTCCCAACGGTTGGTTTGATTAACCCATCCATAGGCTTCATTTTGTCCACTTCCACTTAATAAATTAGGTTTGAAATAACTTCTGGTATTGTTGTAAATGTTGTAAGAGATTGTACTTTTGAAATTTAAACCCGGAATAATAGTGTACTGGGCCATGGTGTTTCCGTTCAAACTTGTGGTTCTGTCGTCATCGCGGAGTTCATCGTATCGGCCCGTGTATAAGGCCTCTTCATCAGGACCTATTTTCCAAAACGAAGACGGGAAGCCCCAGGTTGTAAAAGGATATTTGTTTTGGTCACCCTGCCCGTGTTTGGCTTTAGTTAAACCTACAAATAAATTGGTTTGGACCAATAAATTTTTTGTTGGAGACACCTGTACAAATAAGCTTGGCGTTATACGGCTAATGTCGTACCCTTTCATTACGCCTTCTTCGTAGTATCTGTTGAATGAAAAACGGTATGAAAATTTTTCCGTAGCAGCCGCAACACTCGCATCTATGTTATTGATATTACCTGTTTGAAGGAATAAACCTTGCCAATCTGTATTGTTGTTAAAGGCTGTATTCAAACTATCGGTTAACATCATGTCTAGATTTCCTAAGCTGTTGTAAAGCGCATTGCCTCCGTAAAGAAGGTCCATTTTCAATCTTCTTTCTGCGGTACCTGTTTGAATTGGTTTTAAAGCCGGTTTGTTAGCAATACCGAAATAGCTCGAAATTCTAATTTGTGGCGGAGCACCTACTTGCGCACGTTTAGTTTTAACAATAATTACCCCATTTGCGGCGCGAGCACCGTATGCGGCAGAAGCAGAAGCATCTTTTAATACATCAACCGATTCAATATCATTTGGGTTAATGGCTTGTAAAGGGCTACTTCCGTAAGCAGAGCCGATATCATTAACGTCATAAATTACGCCATCAATTACGTATAAAGGTGAAGTCGATTGACCCAAGTTTACGTTACTTGCTCCACGAATGTTTACAATACTGTTTCCGCCAGGCTCGCCAGAAGTACTTAAAACGGTTAAACCTGCCACCCTACCTTGCAACATCGCATCGAAAGTGGAGTAGGGGGTGTTTTCAAAATCTTTCCCTTTTACAGATGCGATAGCTCCAGCGGTTTTTTTCCGTTGAATGTTCTGGTAACCAATGGCTACAACTTCATCCAAGGCACTGGCATCTTCATCTAATTGAACTGAAATAGTTGTTTTTCCACTCGCAGAAACTTCTTTACTCTTATAGCCTACAATGCTAATGCTTAGCATTGATGACCCTTCTCTTAATGTTAATGTGAAAACTCCCTGTTCATTTGTAGAGGTTCCGTTTGTGGTTCCTTTTTGTTTAACCGAGGCTCCTGGTATGGGCTGGTTTTTCCCATCGGTTACTTTCCCTGTAACACGGGTTTGCGCAAAGGTAAGAAATGGTATCATTAGTAACATAATGATAATCAGTTCTTTACTTCGCCTTTTGGTAAGGTTAGTAGTCATTGGTTTATTGATTAGTTTTTATTGTTGTATTAGCTTTTATAAATTTACTATTGTAAAATTTTGATTATACAGATGATTTTACCTAATTCAAATCGTTTTTTAACCAGTAAAATGTTTTAGCAAAATTTTATCATTCATTTTTTAATTCGAAGCAAATTTTTGCAAAGAATTATAGAACAGATTTGCATTTAAAATGCTAAATAGTGAAGCGACTGCTGTTTGGGATTTGGTTAGAAGATTTAAGCTTCAAGGTTTTGAAGAAAAAAAAATCCCTATCTCAACAGAATGAAATAGGGATGGGGTAGATGGATTTTTACGTTTATTTTATTGACCATTCATGTACACCTGTTGCATGTTCTGCAGGTAGTTGAATTTCCATTCGGATAGCAGAGGTGTTTATAGGTTTAAAGGTAACAACGTTAAATTTATCTTTGCTTATTTCATAAGGTGTAAGCGTTTCTACAGGAAGCCATTCTTCGCCCTTTTTATACAATAATTTATAAGAAGCAGGAATGCGGCAACCACCCCAAGGTCCATCATCGTACCAGTAAACTTTCGATTCGCTGATTGTTTGTGCCAAAGTGAAATCATATTGAATAAATTCCTTGGTGTTTTTAGCTGGCCACCAATGTAAATATGGGAAGTTCGTATCTTTAGAGTCGGCCGGTTCATATTGATCTTTTATAGCCGAAAACATTCTTTTGTTTCTTAGCGATGCAGAAACCGTACTTGTGCTAGCAATAGTTGGAGCAGGTTTAGGTTTTGCAGCAGATTCTTCATACGGTATCCAAACGGTCATTTCACTTGGGCCACGATTTGCCCAAGCATAATACGGAATGGCTTTTACATTTTGTTCTACGACTAAAAGCTGGTCGCTGTTTAATTGTCTTTTGGTGCTTTTCCCTTCGATATTAATAACACCTACGCCGTTTAAAAGATTTTTATCATAACTAGCGCTGGCTACAGCATTTTTATCCACCATGATATTTTGAACCAAACTATCTTTGTTATCAGGTCCTTCCAAACAATATACAATTGGTCCACGCTCCAATACAAATCGAGAAGCATCATCTTTTACCTGGCTATTGGCAATTACCTTTTCCGTTTCCATGGGAAGAATCAGGTTTATATGATCGCCTTTTTTCCATTTCTGTGATAAAACCGCATAGCCCTTATCAGTTGTATACGAAATTTTCTTGCCATTAATAGCGATAGAAATTGGTTCCTGTTTCTTGTCGATAAAAGAATAGAGGCTACCAGGAGAGGCTTCATCATTGGCCCATCCGGGTATTCTAATTTTTAAGGTAAAATTGGCTGTTTTTTCTGGATTTACAGCAATATCAACCGCCCCATTCCAAGGATAATCCGTTGTTTGGGTAATTTCTACAGGAGTAGCATCTAACACAACTTTACTGGTATTTCCCATAAATAGGTTTATATACAAGTCGTTTTTATTTTGAGCATACACGTATCCCGGTAGAGAAGGTAAGAAACGGGCCATGTTACTGATACAACAAGCGCAGCTTATCCATGCACTACGTTGGTGTTGAAACATAGAAGCCAATGGATTGGGATAAAAAAAGCGATCGCCGCTTAACGAAACCCCTGATAGGAGACCATTGTATAAGGTACGTTCCAATACATCAATGTATTTAGAATCTCCGTGCAAAAGAAACATTCTTTCATTCCAATACACATTACCGATGGCCGCACAGGTTTCGGCATAGGCCGACATATTGGGAAGCTGATACGCTTCACCAAAAGCCTCACCAGCACCCGTTGCGCCAATACCGCCCGTAATGTATAATTTTTTGTTTACCACATCTCCCCAGATTTCATCAATGGCAGCAAGGTATTTTGTATCTCCGGTAAGCGCAGCAATGTCGGCCATGCCGGTATACATATAGGCAGCTCTAACGGCGTGTCCCACTGCTTCATGCTGATCAACCACATGTTTGTGCGCTTGATTGTAGGGATCACCATTGGGCCCTCTCACATCAAGAAAAAATTTAGCGAGCGCTAGATATTTCTTATTTCCGGTGATGCGATATAGTTTAGAAAGGCCAATTTCAACGATTTGATGTCCCGGATAGGCTTCTATTTTACCAGGACCAAAAGTTTTTACCAATAGATCAGCATTTTTAATAGCAATGTTCAAAAATGTTTTTTTTCCGGTAGCCTGATAATGAGCAACTGCAGATTCATACAGATGCCCTGAATTATAGAGTTCATGACTTAAGATTTGTACCTTTTCCCAGCGTTTAGCGCCAATCCATTCGTGTGGTTTTTTGGCATTAACGGTTCTAAAGGTATACAGATAACCATCAGGTTCCTGTGCAGCGCCTATAATAGTAATGAGGGTATCAATATAGGCTTCGAGTTTTGGATTTTTTTTGTTTTGTATCGAATAAGAAGCTCCTTCAATTGCTTTATAGACATCCGTATCATCGAACGGAAATTCGCTCATTTTATCTCCACTTAATTTTTTTCCAGCCCTTAAAAAGTTGTCCATTCTTCCGTTTGCCTTGCATTGTGCAATTACATACGGGATGGTAACAGTTGCATTTACCTCCATTTTTGGTTGCCAAAAATTATCGTGTACATGAACCTTCGTAAATGCCACGGGCTGAATAGGGTAGTCTTGCTGTTGAGCGGAAGCAGAAAGGCCGAAGGCCAGTAACGCGCTGCAACTTATCCACCATTTGTTTATTTTTTCCTTCATTTTGGTTGGGTATTTTAATGCGATTTCAATTCGTTTTCGTCAACTCCTTCAAATCTTTTAACGGTTTACGCTATTTCAATGTGTCCAAGATAGGGCAAAGATTGACATAATTTTGAATGTTTATTGGCAAGTGATACTCATATTTTAACCTCCCATGCGCATAAAAAGATGGATTTTAAAGATTCTGTATTTTTTTTAACATCAGAGCGATAAAGCATGATGGGAAAAGCTAGCAAATGGATAATCCTCCTCAGCAAAAAAATAGAAAAATTAGACCTGTAACCCTTTTAAAACCTTCTAGTTTTTTCTTTTAAACATTCGATACACAATATTGCCGATTTATTCTAACTGAAAAGCGATGATTCATTTAATTTTAATTCTGAATGAGATTTTACTTAAATGCATTGAAATGATACGCTTAACGATCATAACGCGGAATAAAATAAAGAAATGGAGCCTATATGCTTTTCTGATCCCCTTTCTCACCTACGTTCAAACAGCAAAGGCTCAATTTGGGCTTTCAAAAGCAAAGCAAGACAGTATTTGGCGGATAACCCAGACGGATTACAAGAACATGCTTCAGCAGCTTGGCATTGCTTCCATACGTCCTGGTCCTTCAGGAAATCCAAACGATGCCAATGCTGCCAATACCGATGAAACGAAAGTAGATTCAGAAATGAAACTGCCCGATCCACTCAGGCTTACGAATGGCAAGAAAGTAGCGGATGCTAAAACATGGTGGAAGCGGCGAAGACCTGAAATTGTGGAGTATTACGACAAAGAAGTTTATGGGAGAGTACCCAAAATGACGCCAAAAGTACGTTGGGAAATTATTAGCATTAAAGATACCAGCTATGGAACCATCAAAGCGGTCGAAAAATCGTTGCTCGGGCATGTCGATAATTCCATCTATCCTGATATCGAGGTAAACATCCAACTTACACTAACACTACCGAAGGTACATGAAAAATTGGTTCCGGTTATAACAGAGTTTGGCTTTGTTTTTCCGAAGGGATTTAAAGTACCTGAAAATATGCAACCGAAAGGGAAAGCTTGGCAAGAGCAGTTATTGGAGCAAGGTTGGGGATTTGCCGTTCTAGTTCCAACAAGTTACCAAGCCGATAATGGAGCAGGTTTATCGCAAGGAATAATAGGCTTGTGCAATAAAGGAGCTTTTCGGAAATCCGACGATTGGGGAGCATTACGGGCATGGGCTTGGGGTGCCAGTAGAGCCATCGATTATTATGAAACAGATAAAGAGGTGGATGCAAAGAAACTGTGTATTGAAGGCTTATCGCGCTACGGAAAGGCAGCGTTGGTAGCTATGGCGTATGAACCCCGCTTCTCAATGGGCTTTATTGGTTCATCGGGCAATGGTGGTACAAAAATAATGCGTCGCCAATTTGGCGAACAAATCGAAAATTTAGCTTCATCGGGCGGCTACCATTGGTTTGCAGGAAATTTTATTAAATATGCTGGACCATTAGGCGCGAATGATTTGCCAGTAGATGCGCATGAATTGGTAGCGCTTTGCGCTCCTCGACCTGTATTTATTGGCTCAGGTTCGCCGCAGGTAGAAGGACAGTGGGTGGATGCGAAAGGTATGTTTTTAGGTGGTGCGTATGCTGCACCTGTATACGAATTACTGGGTAAAAAAGGATACGGAACAATGGAAATGCCCCCACAGGAAACAGGATTGCTAAGCGGTGAGATAGCGTTTAGGCAACATGCGGGAGGGCATACCAATGGCCCAAATTGGCCGTATTTTATTCAATGGGCAAGACGGTATTTTGATGAATAATCATCGTTCTAATCTATTTTAATTAAAGTGGGTTTTGGGTTAGGATGAAAATGTGAATACGAATTTTTACAAGATGTAGCAGGAATTGTTCTATCATTAACGTATACTTTACATGGGTAAACGTGATTTGTGTTTTTAACTTTCTCTTAACTAAAAACATGAAAAAAGAATTACTAGTACTCAGTTTTGCTTTAACACTTGGCATGCTTGGTTGTAAAAAAGGTGATGATACCAACACCACAGAAATTACTTATCCGGATATGGCTGAAGCGGTAGACCCCAAAATTTTATTTACAACGGCAAACAATGTAAATGTTTACAACGGTGGTTTTGGATCGGCGATTGCTACAGACCCGAGCGATCCTGCAGTTTTTTATTTATTGACCGATAGAGGGTCAAATGTAGCTGGTCAAATTGCCAATTCAATTATTATCGGAAAACCAGATTTTACACCTCAAATCGGAAAATTTAGATTGAAAGATGGAAAATTAGTGTTAGAACAAACCATCGAATTGAAAAACGCAAATGGTGGAAAATTAAACGGCGTGCCGAATCCTATAGGAATGGGCGCTTCTGGTGAAACAGCCTACGATTTAACCGGACAAACAATTACACCAAGCGCAGATGGAATTGATTCAGAAGGTTTAGTAAGAGCAAGTGACGGTAGTTTTTGGATTAGCGACGAATACGGACCACATATTGCACATTTTGATGCTTCAGGAAAGACAATTGAGCGCATTAATCCTTTTGGAACCGGTACCGGAGGCAGGAAAATTCCGGCTGTTTTTGCCAACAGACGTGCAAATCGTGGAATGGAAGGCTTAGCCATTACACCCGATGGGAAAACCTTGGTAGGGATGATGCAATCGCCCATGTATAATCCATCAAAAACTGCAGTAGCAAATTCTGTTGTTCTGCGAATTTTAACGTTTGATATCGCAACGGGAGCCACCAAACAATATGCCTATTTAATGGATAATACCACTTTGACAGGGGTAAGCGATATTGTAGCCGTAAATGCTACAACCTTTTTAACCATCGAAAGAGACGGGCTTTTCGGAGGAGATACGACCAATCCGGCAACATTTAAAAAAGTTTTCAAAATTGATATTAGTGCCGCTACCGATATTTCGGATGCCGCTAACGGAGCAACAGGAAAACTGTATAGTGGCAAAACCGTCGAAGAACTTAATAATTTGGCGGGACTAACAGCAGCAGGCATTACACCTGTAACCAAAACGCAAGTATTGGATCTCTTGAAAGATTTGCCAACGGTATATCCACACGATAAAGCAGAAGGATTGGCTTTAATAGGCGGCAATATTTTGGCAATTTCTAATGATGATGATTTCGGTGTAGTGGATAACGGAGCGAGTGGTTTTAATACGAAAATATTACCATTAACAAAAGCAGTTGATAAAAACCGCATTTATTTCGTGAAGATAAAACTTTAATAAAATGCTATAAACCTGCTTGCTTAATCTCAGGCAAGTGTTAGGATTAAAAGAGGAGAAAGTTTACTTGGCCTTCATGGTCGAAACTAACCTTTCTCCTCTTTTTTATGATCTTTTTTCCGTGTCCTATATCCATTGCTTATTCAGCTATCGAGGTGTAATGCTGAACATATTTAGCAGGAAATTATTCATCTGTCCCCTTTAAAATTGAATTCCATTTCTACCTTTAATTTTAATTTGTGAAGCAGCACAAAGAAAACTAACCAGATAATCCCCTAATATGAATAAGAATGTTTTTAAAAAATGTACAGGTTTAACGCTGGCATTCTTTTTACAGATTTTTGTTACCCAAGCTCAAGAAATTATTACCCATGCAAAAGAAGGTTTTGATGTAGCACAAACTTCCATCGCTCATGGAAAAATTGATAGCATTTCGTATCCCTCAAGCACCATAGGGACCAATAGACAAGCCACCATTTATACACCTCCTGGCTATTCTAAAAACAAAAAGTACCCGGTTTTATATCTTTTACACGGTATTGGCGGCGATGAAAAGGAATGGCTCAATGGTGGAAAACCACAGGTAATTCTCGATAATTTATACGCCGAAAAGAAATTAGTTCCGATGATTGTGGTGATGCCAAATGGACGCGCCATGAAAGATGACAGCGCTACCGGAAATATAATGGCGCCGGATAAAGTGCAGGCATTTGCCACTTTTGAACAGGATTTATTAACAGATCTCATCCCTTTTATTGAAAAAAAATATCCGGTTAAGACCAGCCGTGAAAATCGCGCACTCGCAGGGCTTTCGATGGGAGGCGGTCAATCGTTAAATTTTGGCTTAGGAAACTTAGATAAATTTGCTTGGGTGGGAGGCTTTTCTTCAGCCCCAAATACCAAAGCTCCTGAAGTTTTAATTCCAGATCCTGACAAAGCAAAAAAAGAGCTAAAACTTTTATGGATTTCGTGCGGAGACAACGATCGGTTGATTACCTTCAGTACACGCATGCACACGTATCTTATGGAGCATAACGTTCCGCATATCTACTACATTGAGCCAGGTGTGCACGACTTTAAAGTATGGAAAAATGGCCTGTACATGTTTTCGCAGTTGTTGTTTAAACCCATTGATAGCAGTACCTTTTCGAAGTATACCTATCCATAATACCGCATTGGCGGGATAAAAATAGACTGTTAAACAATGATTTATTCGGACTTAGATAAAACGATAATTTTTTTTTGATGAAAATATATACAACAAAGATATTTGCGACTTTTCTTTTAGTGGTGTCAACCTGTTATTTACAAGTACAAGCACAAGTTGTTCAAAGTGATAATGGTAACGGCACGTATACAAATCCGGTTATTGCGGCCGATTTTCCAGACCCTGATGTCGTCCGGGTTGGAGATACCTATTACATGATCAGTACCAGCATGTTTGTTTTTCCGGGTGTAACCCTCTTAAAATCCAAAGATTTGGTAAACTGGGAATATTGTAGCCACGCGGTTCAGAATTTTCCATACGATAAGGCCTATAATTTAGAAGGCGGTCATCGGTATGGAAAGGGGCAATGGGCAACCAGCATGAAATACCACAAAGGAAAATTTTATCTCCTGTTTATCACACTGAACGAAGGTGGCTTTATTTGCAGCGCAGATAAAGCCGAAGGGCCTTGGAAAATCACCCGCCTGCCAAAAGGATTCTATGATCCTGGACTTTTTTTTGACGAGGATGGGCGTATCTATGTGGCACATGGTTATGGGAAAATATTAATGACTGAATTAAATGAAGATTTTTCGCCGAAATCTGCTGATAGTTTGGTTTTTACAGGGGATATTAAAGGAGGCTTGGAAGGTACGCACGTGTATAAAATAAATGGATACTATTATTTATACTGTACCTATGGTGGCTTAAATGGTATTCAGGTTGCTTTGAGATCAAAGCATATTTATGGCCCGTACGAACAAAAAGTGGTTATTCACGATGAAACACCGGGGATTCATTTTGGGATTCATCAGGGAGCATTAATTGAAACACAAAAAGCAGAATGGTGGACTATTTTATTTGTGGATAGAGGTCCTTTTGGGCGTTTACCTTCCCTTCAACCCGTTACCTGGCAAGATGGCTGGCCAATGGTAGGTGTTAACGGAAAGGCGGTTAGCACCTATAAAAAACCGAATGTTGGTGCGAATTATCCTATCAAAGTACTGCCAAGTTCCGATGAATTCAATACAGGGAAATTGGGCATGCAATGGGGCTGGAATCACAATCCTGATGCATCTAAATGGTCTTTAACATCCAAAAAAGGTTTTTTAAAATTAAGTACTGCTTCGATCGCCCAAAATTTAAAGGAAGCAAGAAACACCCTCACACAACGGCCTTTTGTTAAACACGATTTGGATAATCCGAGTGTAGCGATAACAAAAATTGTTTTAGACGATATGAAAGATGGCGATGTTGCTGGATTGACTGTTTTCCAAGATCCATATGCTTTTATTGGTGTTACACAACAAGGAAAAGATGCATATATTTTAATGGTTAACAATGGATTAATCGTTGATTCCGTTAAAATGGAACCGAAAAAAACACTTTATCTTAAAACCATTGCATCTAATAAAACAAAAAATGCCAGTTTCTACTATAGTTACGATGGCGAAAAGTTTAGTCCGCTCGGTAACGAATTAAAAATGCAATTTAGTTTAAGTGTTTTTACAGGAAATAAATTTGGCTTGTTCAATTATGCAACAAAACAACTGGGAGGGACGGTCAGTTTTGATTGGTTTAGGGTGAATTAAAGGCTTTTTTATGTTTTTACGACAGCGTAAGCGCCTAAAATTTAACTAAACTTTTGCTCATTTTAAACAAGTACTAAACATTTATCGCATATAATTTAACATGAAGACACGCCTAATTCATTAGCACAATGCATTTTTGTTAGCTAACCAAAATCTAAAAATACGAATAGAAAGAAGGTTTTGAATAGAAAAGTAAACAACCTTAAAAAATCAACAATCAATGAAAAAAATATGGCTATATACCTTAAGTATGACTCTCTTGGGGATGTCAAATCTTTATGGTCAAACGAAGAAGCAAAATTATCCAGTATTTAACGAAGCTATTTATAAAGGAGAGGATGAGGTTTACAAAAATATTCCATTAAAGGAAAATGAGTTTTACAATCCAATTTTACAAGGGTGTTATCCCGATCCAGCAATCACACGCAAAGGCGATGATTTTTACATGGTATGTTCCTCTTTTGCCATGTTTCCGGGTGTGCCTATATTTCATTCAAAAGATTTGGTGAATTGGAAACAAATTGGCCATGTTTTAGACCGTACTTCGCAATTGGATGTGCACGATACCGGAATTAGTGCAGGTGTGTATGCACCTGGAATTACCTACAATCCGAATAATGATACGTTTTACATGATTACCACTGCTTTCGCCGGTGGATTGGGCAATTTTATCGTGAAAACGAAAGATCCATTTAAAGGCTGGAGTGAACCCATAAAATTGAACTTTGCCGGTATTGATCCTTGTATCTTTTTTGACGATAACGGTAAAGCTTATGTCGTGCACAACGATGCTCCTGATAAAGATAAGGAATTGTATAATGGACACCGCGTAATTAAAGTTTGGGAATACGATGTTGCCAACGATAAAATTATTCCGGGTTCGGATCAAATAATTGTAAATGGTGGGGTTGATTTATCTAAGCGACCGATATGGATTGAAGCACCACACTTGTACAAAAAAGGCGGAAAATATTATTTAATGTGCGCCGAAGGGGGAACCGGTGATTGGCATAGTGAAGTGATTTTCATGAGTGATAATCCGAAAGGACCTTTTATCCCAGCAGGAAACAATCCAATTCTTTCGCAAAGATATTTGAATCTGAAAAGAAAAAATCGGGTAGATTGGGCCGGACATGCGGATTTAGTTTTAGGTCCTGATAATAAATATTATGGCGTTTTTTTAGGGGTGCGCCCAAATGAAACAGGCAGGGTTAATACCGGCAGAGAAACCTTTATTTTGCCGGTAGATTGGTCTGGAACATTTCCGATTTTTGAAAATGGTTTAATTCCAATTGAACCTAAACTCAAAACACCAAATGGTGTAATCAATAAAACGGCGGAAGCAGGCTATTTTCCCAATGGAAATTTTGAATTTGTCGAATCTTTTAACAATTCGCAATTGGATTACCGTTGGATTGGTTTACGTGGACCACGCGAAGCGTTTATTCATCAGCTAAAAAAAGGTTTAACGTTGAAACCGTTTGAAGCCAATATGAATGATTTAAAGCCCACTTCCACGCTGTTTTATCGTCAGCAACACAACCGTTTTGTGTTTAGCACAAGCTTAACTTATGCACCATCTTCTAATAAGGAATTGGCAGGGATTACCTGCGTTCAAAATGAACGATTTAACTATGTTTTTGGATTAACTTCGGATGGGAAAGATTCTTACCTCGTTCTTCAACGGACAGAAAAAGAGAAGCGTAGTTTGTTAGCCAGTAAGAAAATAGTGTTGAAGGGAAGCTTGAAATTACAGGTAAAGGCAAGTGGCGATCAATATACTTTTAGCTACGCCGAGCCAAATGGCCAATGGACTGTTTTAGGAACTGAAGTATCAGGCGATATTTTATCCACCGATGTTGCTGGTGGGTTTACCGGGACATTGCTAGGGTTATATGCCACCTCTGGTAATAATATTGAAATTAAATAGGTTTTTAACAGGAATATCGCTCTTGCGAGGCACGAAGCAATCTTACTTTGGGAAATAGATTGCTTCGCTGCTTGCATTTTTTTGCTGCGTTAGCAAAAATTCTGCGCGCTTTGTGGTAAAAACATTGTATTCTTTCGCGCTGCTTATCCCCAGGTTTTCGAACCTCCGACTTTCTGACTTCCGAGTTTCCCTTGCTTGCCTCTTGCCGGCAGGGCATTTACTTTTTTGGGTCAAAAGTAACCAAAAGCCTTTGTCGATCCGGCTAGGCAGCTTTGCCCGCAAGGCCATTACACAAAACAAAAACACACTCGCTGGTTTTGTGGGGATTGGTTTTTTAATCCATATTAATTGTAACCACAAAACTAAATAGAACAATGCTCGGTGCTGCACATTTGAACGTTTCTGCTACTGTTTTTGTTTTCTCCCGCTGCTTGGGGTGTATCCCGAGCATTCGGGATCGACGGGCGTTCTTCGGTTTCTGACTGCAATTTTGAACGTTTGTTTTACTAGCATGTTGCTCAAAAAAGTAAATTTTTTACTTCCGAAGTAACTTTTTGTAGCTCTGAAGAGCAATTTAGTCTTTCTACTATCTGACTTTCCGACTTTGGGACCGCCGACTTTCCCGACTATACTATTAAAACTTCACTACCTCCCAATACGCCTTTTTGGGAGCTAAATTCTCATCAAAAAGCAAAGGAAAATTTTTCTTTCCTCGATTATCTAACCAAGAGTATTTATCCGAAACATTCCAAAATGTTACCCCTGTAATTTTCTTTTTATTTTTTCGGAACACCTCAAAGATCATCTTGTATTTGGCACGTTGTAAATCTTCCATTTCAGTTGTGAATGTTGCTTTCTCTTCCGCATTTTTATCTTTTGAAATTTGTCCACCTTGTCTGCCGGCATAAACCGATACATCTAATTCCGTAATCTGAATTTGTAAGCCAAGCGATGAAAATAGCTGAATAGATTTATCAAGTTCTTCCGCACTCGGATTATTTATCGACCAGTGTCCTTGTAACCCAATGCCATGAATGGGAACTCCTTTTGCCAAAAGATTTTTAAGCATTTGAGCTATTTTTTCCCTTTTGGCTGGAATCTCCGTGTTATAATCATTGTAAAATAGCAAGGCTTTGGGATCTGCTTTATGCGCGTATTCAAAAGCTTTTTCGATGAATTCATCACCAGCAATTTCATACCATTTGGTTTTTCTATAAAAAGTAGCGTCATCCGCAATAACCTCGTTCACAACGTCCCAAGCATAAACTTTGCCCTTGTAACGACTCACTACGGTAGTTATGTGCTTTTCTAAGCGTTTTAGCAAGGTGTCTTTGCTTACATTTTTACCATCGCTATTCACAAACATCCACTCCGGAGCTTGCGTATGCCAACAAAGTGTATGTC
Organism: Pedobacter paludisoli; assembly: GCF_052344095.1. Lineage (GTDB taxonomy): Bacteria > Bacteroidota > Bacteroidia > Sphingobacteriales > Sphingobacteriaceae > Pedobacter. The sequence continues at coordinate 655,162 of NZ_CP179926.1, forward strand.
CGCGTACTTTCATTTTATTGCGGATGCCGAAATTCACAATGGAATCGGCATAATGCCAAAAGAACTTATCTTGCCTTGGTTGGATACTCACCATTTTCATGGCATTTTCTGCTGTTAGGCTGTTGAATTGTGTTTTGATAAACGTCGCCTCGGCGCCGGATAAATCACTCGGACGAACCGCTACACCTATGGGGAAGTATTTTTTGTAGTAGTCTTTTAATCCCTCTTGCGCATGAACTTCACTTAACTGAAGAAAAGCACACATAAAGAATACTTTGAAAGATGCCTGAAATGTTCTGTGCGAAAATATGGTTGTTGGTATCATGAAAATGTTTTTTACAAAAATATTTTCAACGCGGTTCTTAGAATCACTTTAATTACAATAATCATAGAACATTTGTTCATCACCTGAGCGAAAAATTAGTTTTTGAGGACGTTTTTTAACGATATCCTCATTTTTTGAACATTTGTACTACTAAATATCGACAATTAAGATGTTGCAAGAAAGACTACTTCTATACTTTAGTAAAACGCTAGACCTGTATAAGTTTAGCACTAACCAAATAACCTTACATTCTTATGCATACCAAGCCGAATAAAACTGCTCTTAAATTTTTTGTGTTGGCAATTGCCGGTACGCTGATATATGCCTGCGCGACACAAAACAAGCAAAATAAAACTTCAGATAAAGGATTAAAAGATTACTACAGTAGTTGTTTTCCGATGGGGGTTGCAGTAAATGCGAGTGATATAAGAGGAGAGAAGGCCGATTTTATAGTAAAGAATTATGAAAGTGTTACGCCCGAAAATGCCATGAAAATGGGCCCCATTCATCCTCTTAAAAATAAATACAACTTTAAAGACGCCGATTCTATTGTGGCATTTGCTGTAAAAAATGGACTTAAAGTGCGCGGACATGCTTTATGCTGGCACGAACAAACACCTGATTGGTTATTTAAAGATTCTTTAAATCAAGATGTGACCAAAACAGAATTATTGTCTCGACTAAAAGACCACATTTTTACTGTCGTAAAAAGATACAAAGGAAAAATTTATGCCTGGGATGTGGTAAATGAAGCCATTGATGATGATAGCACGAAGTTTTTAAGGAACTCTAAATGGTTTCAGATTTGTGGCGAGGATTTTATTTTTAAAGCATTTGAATATGCACACGAAGCAGATCCGCAGGCAAAATTGTTTTACAACGACTACAATGTGGTTCGGCCCGAAAAGCGCGAAAGGGTTGCTAAATTATTGAAAAAATTGCTGGATGCTAAAATCCCGATTAACGGTGTTGGTATGCAAGGTCATTGGTCAATTTTTGAGCCTTCAGAAGCAGATTTAAAAAAAGCCATTGAGCAGTTTTCTGCTTTAGAACTAGAGGTGCAAATTACCGAATTAGATATTTCCATTTATGCCTGGGAAAAGGAAAGAAGAGCGCGTAAGGAAGGCGAGTCAGATGCATTTATACCAGCGCTAGAACAAAAACAGGCTGATAAATATAAAATGGTTTTTGATGTGCTGAGAGCGAATAAGAAAAATGTAAGTGGCGTTACCTTTTGGAATCTATCCGATGGTTACAGTTGGCTAGATTTTTATCCCGTTCCCGGAAGAAAAAATTATCCGCTATTGTTTGATGCTAAATTACAACCAAAGAAGGCTTTTTGGGAGGTGGTTAATTTCAAAAACTAAACGAAATTTAACAAAATAGGATTATCTTAACTTTTTTAAAACGCAATCTCCCCAAATATTCTTCATTCTATGAGCAGATTCTTTCTGAAATATCTATTTCAGTTATGTATAATTTTTATCCCTTGTGTGGTATTTGCGCAAGGCCGCGATTTAAATTTTATTAATTTAAGTACAAAAGAGGGCTTATCATCAAATGTTGTAAATACCATTGTGAAAGATCATTTGGGTTTTATGTGGTTTGGAACAAATGATGGCTTAAACCGATACGACGGACAGAAATTTATTGTTTACCGACATAAATCTGACGACGAAAAAAGTATTCCATCTAGCGAAGTTTTAGATATTTTCGAGGATAAAACAGGCGATTTGTGGCTGGCAACGGGTGCCGGTCTTGTTTTTTATGATCGCAAAAGGGATTCTTTCAAACAGTATAAAGAAACACAATATATGAATATTACCGCTATTTGTGAAGATCAAGATCATCATATATGGGCTTCACATTACGGCGGCATAGTACTATTAAATAGGCGTACCCAGAAAGTTAGCCAATTGCAACTGCCTTTGAAAAAAGATTTGCAGGTGGTGCAAAAAACGGTGACCGATCTGTTTGTTGATAGCAAAAATCGAATTTGGTTAGGCACTCCATTTGGTTTATTTCTTTATCAACATCAAAATAAAACGTTGAAACAATTTGGGCATGATCCAAAAAATCCAACGTCCTTACCATCAAACGATGTAGAAACGATTGCAGATGATAAACAGGGCAATATTTGGATTGGAACAGACAAAGGTTTAAGTATGTTAATGCCCAATGAAACGGGCTTCATCAACAGTTTTCATAAAACAGATGATCCTAATTCGCTAAGCAGCAATATTGTGTATACCATTGCGGCCGATACCGAAGGAAAACTATGGATTGGAACGGAGGATGGATTGAATATTCTGGAGCCATTAAAAGGCAAAATAACCCGGATTGAACAGAAAAGTAGGAATCGATATAGCTTGGTCGGAAAATCGGTCAAGTACATTTATATTGACGCAAACGGTAGTTCATGGGTGTCAACGTTTAGAGGGGGCGTGAATAAGTATGATAAAAATCTGCCATTTTTTAACTTACGGGAAAGTAATCGATTTGATCCGTTTGGATTAAGCGCAGCCATGGTAACTTCTTTTGCCCCGGCAAATGATGGAAATGTTTTCATAGGCACCGACGGTGGAGGACTAAATTTGTTCAATCCCAACAGCGATCGTTTTAGCCATACGGCGATTTCTTGTGCACCAAATTCTTCTAAACTTTCGATTCTGGCGCTGTGTAGAAGAGAACGTGAGCTTTGGATTGGTACGTATTTAAGCGGTATTTATGTGCTAAACACCGAAAATGGTGCCTGTAGAACGTATAACACCTCCTCGGGCTTAAGTAGCAACAATATTTTTTGTTTGAAAGTGGATTCAAGAGGCAATGTTTGGATTGGTACCAACGGGCAAGGTGTTGATTGCTATCATCCAGAAAGCAATAGTTTCGTGAATTACAGCACACAAAAAACGGGGCCTTTTAAACTTCCCATTAATGGTTTTATACGTGCTTTTGAAGAAGATCAGGAAGGCAATATTTGGATTGGTTGTAATGGTGCTGGTTTAACTATTTACAATCCTTTAACCAAAACTTTTAAATGGATTAGTAAAGCGAATAGTGATTTGCCAATCGATAATATCATGACCCTCTCGCTCTTAAAAAATGGAAACATGGCCATTGGGACTGCAGGAGGAGGTATGGTTATTTTTGATACGGAAACGAATAAAATGACCACTATTTCTGAAAAAGATGGACTTGCGAATGGAATGATCGAGAAAATTATTGAAGATGGAAATCAAAAATTGTGGCTGAGTACCAACAAAGGTTTAAGCAGTTACGATCAAGCCAGCAAAAAGATAAAAAATTATGGTCACAACAACGGCATTCAAGAAAGCCCTTTTGTCTCTGGTTCGGGTATAAAATTGGCGAATGGTAACGTGTTTTTTGGCGGAACCGATGGTTTTAATTTTTTTAATCCACAACTGTTAAATAGCAACAAAGGGCAGCCAAAAGTGGTTCTAACCGAGCTAAAAGTGTCTTATCAAACGGTAAAACCAGCGGAAGATGCACCAATTCAAGAAGAAATTTCCATAGCTCAAGAAATCAATATCGATTACAAGCAAAGCTTTTCGATCAGTTTCATGGCCTTAAATTACGCATCGCCTGAAGAAACACGCTATTACTATAAACTGGAAAATTTTGATAAAGATTGGAACAGCGTAGGCGAAAGTACCTCAGCAGGATATACCAACTTAGATCCCGGAACTTATGTTTTTAAGGTAAAAGCCATGAGCGATGCCGGAGAATGGACCAGTGACGAGCGCTCAATCAAAATTATTGTGCATCCTCCTTTTTGGCGTACCTATGCGGCGTATTGTTTATATGCATTGTTCATTATCGGAATTTTATTGTTCATCAGACGACGGGGAATCCAAAAATTAAAAGCAGATTTTCTTTTGCAACAAGAGCGTAGAGATGTACAACAGCTGATCGAACAGGAGCGTAGAGAAGCAGAAAGAGCGCAAGAATTTAATCAAATGAGGATTAAATTTTTAACCAATGTGAGTCACGAATTTAGAACACCTATTTCGCTTATCATGGGACCGGTTGAACAATTGTTGCAGCAGGAAACGAGCGCTGCTAAAAATCAACAATTAAACATGGTTCGTCGAAATGCCCGTCGACTGCTTAATTTGGTAAATCAACTACTCGATTTTAGAAACATTAAAGAACAAGAACAAAAATTACAATGCAGCGAAGCTGATTTTGTAGCCTTTTCTAAAGACGTAGCAGATTCATTTAAAGATTTAGCCGAGCGCAAAGGAATCACGTTTAGTTTTAGTAGTTCCTTGGCACATTATTTTACCTCTTTTGATCAGGATAAAATAGAACGGATATTTTTTAACCTCTTGTCGAATGCCTTTAAATTTACACCTGAAGGCGGAGAAATACGTTTTAGCATTGCTGCGAGCAATACGAATAAACAAGGGCTTGTAGTAGAAATTTCTGATACTGGAATAGGGATGTCGGAACAGGAAATCGATAAAATTTTTGATCGCTTTTATCAAGCGAGTTCTCATCCAACAGTGTTAAATCAAGGCAGCGGAATAGGCTTGTCTATAGCCAAAGAATTTGTTCGACTTCATGGAGGCACCATTGAAGTAGAAAGCATTGCCAACAAAGGCTCCGTTTTTACCATCAATTTTCCTTTCCAAAGTATTCTCGACGTTTCATTACAAGAAGAAGAAGTTTTGGAGGAAATAGAAGAACCTGAATTGATGGAAACGGGTCTTTCTTCGGGCGATTCGACTTTACCTGTAATTTTGCTGGTAGAGGACAACGAAGATTTTAGATTCTATCTGAAAGATAATTTAAAGACCTTTTATCGTGTAACGGAGGCGAGTAACGGAAAAGATGGTTGGCAAAAAGTACTGGCAAGTCACCCGCAGTTGGTGGTTTCTGATATTAGTATGCCACAAGTAAGTGGGATAGAATTGTGTAAGAAAATAAGGTCTGATAAAAGAACCAATCATATTCCGGTAATCTTATTGACGGCCCTTACAGGTGAAGAAAATCAACTGCAAGGCTTGGAAATAGGTGCCAGTGATTACATGACCAAGCCCTTTAATTTTGAAATTTTGCACGTTAAAATCCGAAACCTGCTGAAGTTAAACGAACAACTGAAGGATACTTACTCAAAACAATTAAAGGTGCAAGCTCCCAATATTGCGGTAGAATCGGAGAACGAGAAATTGCTCGCTAAAACGTTGGGTTTCATTGAAGCTAATTTAAACAACTCTAAACTTTCCGTGGAAGAATTGAGTCGCCATGTTGGCATGAGCAGAGGCTCACTGTATTCAAAGATTTTGCAAATTACCGGAGAAACCCCTGTCGAATTTATTCGGTCCGTGAAATTGGATAAAGCAGCAGCTTTATTAGAAAAAAGTGATTTGAATGTAGCACAAGTTTGCTATTCGGTTGGCTTTGCTACACCAAATTATTTTGCACGCGCATTCAAAGCTAGATTCAATATGTTGCCATCGGAGTACATTCAACTTAAACGGATAGAAAAATAGTATAAAATTGACGATTGTCAAGTTTATGCAAAACGCTTTTAATTCCATTGTTTGACGAATGATACCGTTGTTTGTCGAAAAAAATCCACAGAAATCACGTGTGTTTTTTTTGGTTAATTATTTGTTTTTGAGGTGTTTAGTGTGATTTGAACAAAAGCGGCATCAATTTGAACAATTGTGACATGCAAAAAAGTTCGGTCATGATAGATTAGCTTTTGAAAATTATCTAACCAAAAGCCTACTGTTCTAACCGGTAGGATTTTTTTAACCAAACTATGAGCCAATGAACAAAAATTCTACAATTTTTTTCTTAGCGCTGTTTTCTACTATCGAACGCGCAAGAAGCAAGGTTTTATCTCACTTTGTGAAAGAACAAGAAATGCAGGTCCTGCAAATCTTAATTCCCAAAACTATTTTTTAACCAAACTATAAACCTAAACAATTATGAAAACCAACTTTCGCAGTTTCAATTATTACGTTCGGATCTAAGCTTAGGTGAGCATTTTTTAACCTTAAATGTATAATCTATTTTATCAAAAATGATCAGATCATAATGAAACTATACACCAGAATTTTTAATAAACATTCGCCTTCGTACTTGTGTTTACGCTGGTCGGTGTTCAAGCGTTATTTAGCCCTCATCCTGGTTCTCCTGTGTTCAAATGCAGTACGTGCACAACAATCACATGTAGTTAAAGGAACGGTATCCGACGAGAAAAAAAACACACTCATTGGCGTAAGCGTTCGCGTAAAAGGAACCCGAATTGCCGTGCAAACAAATGAAGACGGAAAATACAGTATTCAAGTGCCAAACGATAACCTAGTATTGGTTTTTACCTACACCGGAATGGTGCAACAAGAAATTAATGTGGGTAAAAGAACCGAGCTTAACATAACCCTAAAAGATGACAATGCGCAACTGAAAGATGTTGTGGTAGTGGGTTACGGAACACAAAAGAAAGAAAGTGTAGTAGCTGCGATATCACAAACCTCGGGCATGGTATTGGAAAGAGCGGGGGGCGTGTCAAGCGTTGGAGCAGCTTTAACTGGTAATTTGCCGGGGGTGATTACCACTTCCAGTACCGGTATGCCAGGTGAAGAGGATCCGCAAATTTTGCTCCGTGGACAAAGTACTTGGAATAACACCAATCCACTCATTTTAGTCGATGGAGTAGAACGGACCATGAACAACCTCGACATTGGTTCCATTGAAACAATTTCAGTTTTAAAAGATGCATCGGCAACAGCAGTATTCGGTGTGCGCGGGGCCAATGGCGTTATCTTAATTACCACAAAAAGAGGTAAAGAAGGAGCCGCACAAATTAGAGCAACAGTTAATAATGTGGTGAAATCGCCCTCACAATTGCCAGGAAAACTAGATTCATACGATGGTTTACGCGTAAAAAATCAGGTAATTGAATACGAATTAGCGTTAAGACCAGAAAGCTGGGCCGATTATCTGCCACAATCGGTTATTGATAAATATCGATATCCAGCAAATTTAGCGGAGTCTGAAAGATATCCAAATGTGGATTGGGATGATGTCCTATTTAAAGATTACGCCACTTCGCATAATTTTAATTTAAATATCTCGGGCGGTACCGAGCGCGTAAAGTATTTTGCCAGTGCCGATTATTTATACGAGGCCGATCTTTTTAGAACTTTTGAAAATAACAGAGGCTACCAAGCAGGATATGGATTTAACCGTCTAAACGTGCGGAGTAACCTCGATTTTAAATTATCGAACACCACGGTGCTAAAAGCGAATATTTATGGGTCAAGAGGGGTAAAGCAAATGCCTTGGGGATCTACAAATAGCGATTATAACTATTGGATTTCAGCATATTCTACTGCACCTGATGTGTATATGCCACGTTACTCGGACGGAACCTGGGGATATTATGCGCCAAATGTTCAGAGAGGACTAAACTCTGCACGAATTCTAGCTACCAGTGGTGTAGAATATACCACAACAAATAGAATAACAACCGATTTTATTCTGGAGCAAGATTTAGGGAAACTCGTTAAAGGCTTGAATTTTAGAGGAACTATTTCGCTCGATAATACTTTCGTGGAAGGAGATCGTGGTATTAACGATTTGTACAATGATGTACAACAAAAATGGATTGATCCAAATACCGGATTAACAACCTATTCAATTGCCTACGATGCAACCAACCGTTTCGATTTTCAAAACAGCACCAATTGGTCTACCAGCGCCGGAGCTGTACAAGATTGGTCAACCTACCGTCGGTTATTCTATCAAGCGCAATTCAATTACGCAACAACTATTGCAACCAAACACAACATTACAGCCATGGCTTTAATGAACCGTAATCAGTATGCAAATGGAAGTGAAATTCCTTTTAATCGTGAAGATTGGGTGTTTAGAACCACGTATAACTATGCCAACAAATATGTAGCAGAGTACAATGGTTCCTACAATGGATCGGCAAAATTTGGACCTGAAAATCGATTTGCATTTTTTTCGTCAGGCGGTTTAGGATGGATTCTTTCGAACGAGAGCTTCATGAAGAAGCTAACCTTCATCGATAACTTAAAAATAAGAGGTTCGTATGGCCAAATTGGAGATGATAGCGGAGGTGCAAGATGGCTTTATTTAACGCAATGGGGATACGGAGGCAATACCAGTATGGGAACAACTGGTGTGAGTCCGGAAGTAAGCCCCTATACCTGGTACGTTGAAAGAAGTTTAGGAAACCCTGATATTCAATGGGAAAGTGTAAAGAAAGCAAACGTGGGTGTAGACTTTAGTTTTTTCAAAGGATTGATTTCTGGTAAAATCGATTTCTTTAAAGATGTAAGGTCTGATATTTTGTTAACTGGCGATCGCAGAGCCATCCCGTCGTATTACGGTGTAGATGCGCCAACAGCGAACATCGGTAAAGTAGAGAATAAAGGGTACGAGTTAGAAATGAACATCAATAAACAACTAAGTCCAAATTGGCGCCTTTGGGGAAATATCAATTTCACAAGTGCTAAAAACAAAGTGTTAGATGCCGATGATGCCGCTTTATTGCCTGAGTATCAAAAACGACAGGATAAAGCTATCGGTCAGGCTTATTCTTATGTAAGCGCAGGATATTACAATACCTGGGATCAATTATACGCCAGTACAATAACCGATAACGGTGATAACCAAAAACTACCAGGCAATTATTATTTACTGGATTATAACGCCGATGGGGTAATAGATTCGAAAGATAACATTCCGTACGGCTTTTCTGGAAATCCACAACATACGTTTAATGCAACCATTGGTTTCGATTGGAAAGGTTTCAGTGCCTTTATACAAGTGTACGGCGTTAACAATGTAACCCGTCAGGTAGTGTTTAACAGTTTAGCCAGCCAAAATCATTTAGTTTATGATGAAGGTAGCTATTGGTCTAAAGACAACACCAATGCCGATGTTCCATTGCCAAGATGGTTGTCGACCCCAAGTAGTTACAATGCAGGGAGCAGATACATGTACGACGGTTCGTATATCCGTTTGAAAAATGCGGAGGTAGCCTATACTTTCAGAAAAGAAAACAGTTTCATCGGGAAAATTGGCCTTTCAAGTATGCGCATTTATGTAAATGGAAATAACCTCGCTGTTTGGACCAAGATGCCGGATGACCGGGAGTCGAATTTTGCTGGAACCGGATGGGCATCGCAAGGAGCTTATCCAACCGTGAAGCGTTTTAATTTGGGAACAAACATCATCTTTTAAAAAAGAAATTTATGAAACAGTATATAAAAACCATCATCGCATGCTTTCTTGTTTGGACATGTATTGGACTTTCATCCTGCGAAAAATATCTTGAAAAGGATGAACAAACGAATATTTCAGAAAAAGAGGCATTTAAAAATTTCACCAATTTTCAAGGTTTTACCGAAGAACTATACAACTGTATCGTAAACTTTAGTAATAATTATTGGACCAATTCATTCAATTGGGGCGAGGATGAAATAAGCTCTACCGCCGGAAATTATCACTTCATTCATAAAATTGATGATGGGAATTTTTGGGGATGGCAATCGGAGTTCGACGGTTGGGGTTCAGGATGGATGAATCAGTCGGATTTTACCACCGCACCCGGACGGTTCAACAAAGATTTATGGAATGCTGCTTGGTACGGAATCCGCAAAGCGAATATTGGTTTGGCAAACATGAGTTTGATGACCGATGCAAGCGAGGAAGAAAAAAACCTGATAAAAGGACAACTTTTGTTTTTCAGAGCATGGTTTCACCACCGTTTAATGGAATATTTTGGCGGGCTACCCTACATCGATTATGTATTGCCAAGTGCTGGAGCAATCAATTTACCCCGTTTGAAATACAATGAATGTGCCGATAAAGCTGCGGCTGATTTTAGAGCTGCTGCTGATTTACTTCCTCTTAAGTGGGATGATACCGCTCCAGGTAAAAGAACCCTGGGTAAAAATCAGCTGAGAATAAATAAAATAATGGCCTTAGGCTACTTAGGTAAAAACTATTTATGGGCGGGAAGTCCGTTAATGAATTATAGCTCAGGCGGAAGCAAAACCTATAATGTAGAATATTGTAAAAAAGCAGCTGCGGCGTTCGCAGAATTGCTTAATTACGTGGAAAGCGGGGCCACCGAATATGCATTGGCGAGCATGGCTAACTATTACAAAATATTCTACACAACAGGCGAAGGATGGGCTTTACCAGGAAGTACCGAAGCAATTTTTAGAGGACCGTATGCAAATGGTAACGATTCAAACTACGGAACAAGTAAGCAATATACACCCGTTGTAATTTCAGAAGGCGATTTAAAATTCATGCCTACCGCAAATTATGTAGATAACTACGGAATGAAAAATGGATTACCTATTCCGGATGCGACGAAAGCAGATGCAACATCGGGTTATGATCCGCAATTTCCTTGGAAAAACCGCGACCCTCGTTTCTATAACGACATTGTGTACGATGGATTAAAGTTTGTTCAAGGAGCCATTCCAAATGTGGATGAACAACCCAATCGCTATGCAAATCTGTATACAGGAGGAAGTTATAGAAATTTAAGTACAGGAAGTCGGACAGGTTACGTATTGCGCAAATTTATTCCAATAACTGCCAATAAATACGATAACGGTTACAGTTATGGCAATAGCTTAAACATTTATGTACCCTATATGCGTTTGGCAGATGTCTATTTAATGTATGCAGAATCTGCGCTTATGGGCTATAACAGTCCGCAAGGAAAAGATCCATCTTATGGAAGAACAGCCGCTGATGCCGTGAATAGAATTAGAGAACGTGCTGGAGTAGACCCAGTAAATTCAAAATTTTTAGGCTCAGCCGATGCATTTTTAGGCGAACTAAGACGCGATCGTGCGGTAGAACTTTCTTTTGAAGGGCATCGCTTTAACGACTTAAGAAGATGGTTGTTGTTAACGGAATCGCCGTATACATTAAAGAAATCGGTAGAATTTGATCGTTCAGGAACGTTAAATACCACCGATGCGACCCAAAATAAAGTAGTCAATTTACGTGAAGTTGTCATCCTGGAAAGAAAATTTTCTGAAAAACATTATTGGTTACCGCTCAAAAATGTGGATGTAAACATGTATGTAGAATTTCCTCAAAATCCCGGATGGTAATGGAACGTAAAAATCTAAACGAGACGAAAATGAAGCAACTAAAAATAGGAATAGCGCTATGCCTCACTGTCGCAACGGGTATGTCCGGTATGTTTTCAGCAAAGGCCGCTATCAACAATAATACATATAAGTCTTTTATGCAAGTTCAGGTTCCCGAAGACTCGCTAAAGAAAAAGAAACCTACCGATTCATTGGTTCAGGTAGCCTTTAGAAAGGTAAACCAACAAGATTTATTAGGAGGGGTATCGGTACTTAATTATGCTAATTTAATGGAGAAGAACTATGCTACCTATAGTTTAGAGAATTTAGATGCTTTAACTGCAGGTTTTCATGGTAACATTTGGGGTAACAGTGGTTATTTATTGTTAGTAGATGGAGTACCCCGCGATGCCAACAATGTCATGCCTACTGAAATAGAGCAGATTACCGTACTAAAAGGAATTTCGGTAGTAGCACTTTATGGTAGCAGAGCCGCAAAAGGAGTGGTGTATATTACCACAAAAAGGGGAGGTGTTTATCCGCAAAAAGTGAATGTTCGTGCCGATTTTGGCGTAAATGTCCCCAAAGCATATCCCTCGTATCTGGGCTCAGCTGAATACATGTCTTTATACAACGAAGCCAGAAGAAACGATGGTTTAACCAATTTGTACAGCGATGCGGATATTTATAATTATTCTACAGGTAACAACGTGTATCGGTATCCGAACATCGATTTCTACTCGTCAGAATACCTGCGTAAATCGTACAATCGGTTCGATGTTACCACCGAAATTTCGGGAGGAAATGAGAAAGCCCAATATTATACCAATTTGGGATATTGGTCTAACGGATCCTTGTTAAATTTTGGTGAAGGCGTAGGCAATGGTGCTGACCGATTTAATCTGCGTGGAAACATCGACATGAAACTGACTAAAATTATCAAAGTAAATGTAGATGCAAGTGCCAGTTTTTATACCTCAAAAGGTGTGAATGCCGATTATTGGGGTAGCGCTGCAACCGTTTTGCCAAATCGGTATGCGCCACTAATCCCCATTAACATGATTGAACCGGGTGATGAAGCATCCATGGTATACGTGAACAACAGTAATCACATCATCGATGGAAATTATCTGTTGGGCGGAACGCAGCTGAATCAAACCACTGTTTTCGGAAATATTTATGCCGGAGGAACCAATAAAAATATCAGTCGTCAATTTCAATTCAATACCGGAGTAGATTTCGATTTGAAAGGAATAACACAAGGTTTATCGTTCAATACCATGTTAGCGATTGATTATTTAACATCTTATACGCAGTCGTTTAATAATAATTATGCAACCTATCAGGCTTCTTGGAACAATTACGCCGGATACGACCAAATAAGCAGCTTGACTAAGTATGGAAACGATGCAACTTCCGGAGCAGAAAATATCAGCAACAGTTACTATCGTCAGAACATGGCTTTTTCTGGTCAATTTAATTACGATAGAACCTTTAAACAAAAACATCAGTTTACGGGTACATTGTTAGGATATGGTTTCCAAATTGGTGAATCAGAAATTTATCACAAAACCAACAGCACCAATTTAGGATTACAAGCTGGCTATAATTACGATCGTAAGTACTATGTCGATTTTAGCAGTGCCTATGTGTATTCAACTAAATTACCCGAAGGAAACAGAGGTGCCTTTTCGCCAACAGTGAGCTTGGCTTGGCGCTTAAACAAGGAAGATTTTTTAAAGAATGCCAGCGATATCAATAATTTGAAATTAACGGCATCCGCAGGGATTCTCAATACCGATTTGGATATAAACAATTATTTCTTGTATCAAGGCTATTATACCTATAACGATGCAGCCTGGTACAGTTGGAAAGATGGTCAGTTAGTACACTCATTTGATAGAAGAAGAGGTAATAATTTTGATATGACCTACCCCCAAAGAAAGGAGATCAACTTCGGATTAGAGGGTTCGTTTTTTAATAATTTAATCAACTTTAGTGGAAATGTTTTCTTTAGCGAAATAAAAGGAAACGTGGTTCAGCCAGCCTCTCTATATCCAATTTATTTTTCTACTGGTTGGCCGGTATACTCTGATTTACCTTTCGTAAACTACGATAGCGATTACAGAAATGGTTTCGATCTGAGTTTGAATTTTAATAAAAAATCAGGACAGCTTTTATGGACAGTAGGCTTAAATGCTACCTACTACCAAACCGAGGCCGGAACGCGTGCTTCTGACAATGCATACGAGTACGAATATCAAAGGAGATCGGGTAAACCCATTGATGCTATTTTTGGCTTGCAAAGCGCTGGATTTTTTATGAGTCAGGCAGATATCAATGCTTCGCCAAGTCAATCAACTTTAGCATCGGGAGGGGTAAAACCAGGTGATATTAAATACATCGATCAAAATAATGACGGCATAGTGGATACCCGCGACGAAGTGTATTTAGGTCGTGGAGGATGGTTTGGAGCACCTTTAACGCTTGGATTAAACTTGATCCTAAAATGGAAAGACTTTACATTCTTTGCACTAGGAACCGGACGTTATGGTGCTAAAGGCATGAAAAACAGCTCGTATTTTTGGGTTGACGGACAAGATAAATATTCTGCAATGGTTAGGGATAGATGGACGGAAGGCACCAAGGAAACTGCCACTTTCCCTCGTTTAACCACCGGAACGGCCGATAACAATTATCGTAATTCCGATTTCTGGTTATACGATGCCAATCGATTCGATTTGGCAAAAGTTCAAATTTCGTATCAGCTTCCTTCTAAACTGTTTGGTAAAAGTTTTATTAAAGAATTGGGAACATATGTAACCGGATTTAATCTGCTAACGGTAGCAAAAGAGAGAGATTTAATGGAAATGAACATCGGTTCGGCACCTCAAACCAGGTTTTATAATTTGGGAGTTAAAGCCCTGTTTTAAGGGATGGTTCAATAAATATTAAAAAGTAAAACATGAAAAAAATAGTATTTACCTGTTTAGTTGCAACACTATTACTGAGTAGCTGTAAAGAAATGTTCGAACCAGAGCTAGAAAATAACCTGGAACTAGAAGATGCCTATTCAAACGCAACGTATGCACAAGGTTTATTGCTCAATGGATATACCCGAATTCCAACAAATTCCTATTCATTTAACGATGTGGCAACCGACGATGCTGTAACCAACGATCGAAACAGTGGTTTATTGAAAATGGCCACCGGACAATGGACGGCCATGAATAACCCGGTAGATCAGTGGCGTAACAGCCGTTCGGCTATTCAATACATTAATCAATTTTTTGAAGTAAGTGATCGCGTAAACTGGGCCATTAGTCCAACCATTAGCATGATGTTTAATGACCGTATGAAAGGCGAAGCCTACGGTTTGAGAGCCTTGTTTATGTATTATTTACTGCAATGTCACGGGGGTAAAAGTACCAACGGCGAATTATTAGGAGTACCTATTTTACTTGCTCCGGAAACCGTTAACTCTGATTTTAATCAGCCACGTGCGACATTCGATGCCTGTATGGCACAACTGTATGCTGATTTGGATAAAGCAGAAGAATTGCTTCCACTAGATTATTCAGATTCATCGCCTGTGCCGCCCAAATATACCGGCGTAAATGCCGATGATTATCATCGTGTATTTGGTGCAAGCTTTATTGGTAGAATGACCGGAAGAATTGCGAAAGGCATTCGTGTGCGTGCGACTTTGTTGGCTGCAAGTCCGGCATTTAATACCAGTAACACCGCTGCTAAATGGGATCTTGCAGCGAAAAAAGCTGCGGAAGTAATCAATTTAAAAGGGGGACTTTCGAATATGAGCAACAAAGATTTAGAATGGTACAACAATACCGTGGGCGGAATTGATGGCTTGGCGGCAGGTGCAAATCCGGTAGAAATACTTTGGAGAGGCAACGTAGCGACCAACAATGATTTAGAACGCGCGCATTTTGCACCTTCTTTAAATGGCACTGGCCGATTAAATCCTTCGCAAAATTTGGTAAATGCATTTCCAATGGTAAACGGATATCCAATTACCGATGCGGCAAACAGTACTTTTAATGCAGCTGCACCATACGATAACCGCGACCCAAGATTAAAATTGTATATTTTAGTAAATGGAGCGACGGCCGGGGTAAACAATACTGCCATCAATACATCCGCAAACAGCACTACAAATGATGGTTTAAACAAAATAGAAACTTCTACACGTACGGGGTATTACCTGAAAAAGCTGTTAAGACAAGATGTAAATCTAAGTGCAACATCTACCACTACGCAGAAACATATAATTCCGCATATACGCTATACCGAGATGTATTTGGCCTATGCAGAAGCTGCCAACGAAGCATGGGGGCCAATGGCTACCGGAGGTTTTACTTTTTCTGCCTACGACGTAATAAAAGCTATCCGCAGACGAGCAGGTGTAGGGGTTTCCAATGGCGATCCGTATTTAGAATCGATTAAAAATGATCAGGCAGCGATGCGCACCTTAATACGCAACGAACGCCGTTTAGAACTTTGTTTTGAAGGATTTAGATTTTGGGATTTACGCAGATGGAACATCGATTTAAATCAAACTGCCAGAGGAGTTAGTATCGCATCCAATACCTATACGCCAATTGATGTAGAAAATCGCTTGTATCAAAGCTTTATGATGTACGGACCAATTCCATATAGCGAAACATTAAAGTATAACAATTTACTTCAAAATCAAGGTTGGTAAGCATTAATTAACCATTATTCAGATAAATATAGATTATGAAAAAAATAATATTCATGATGCTTTTAGCTTCGGCATTTTTGAGCTCATGTAAGAACAGCGATTGGGAGTTTGATGATTATGCGTATCAAAAGGTATACTTTGCGTATCAAGGTCCAGTGAGAACCATCACCATGGGTGAGGATATTTTTGATACTTCTCTAGACAATGCCAAGAAGTGTGAAATTATGGCAACGTTGGGTGGCGTTTACGAAAATAAGAACGATATCACCATCGGTTTCCAAGTAAATAATGCCATGGCTACCAATATGGCTTTTAGCTCTGGTGGAGACTTGGTGGCGATGCCAGCAAATTATTACACATTGTCATCTGATAAGATTACAATCCCGAAAGGAAGTATTGTTGGTGGGGTACAAGTTCAACTAACGGATGCGTTTTTTGCGGATCCTTTATCCCTAAAAAACACGTATGTGATTCCCTTAAAAATGACCAATGTTTCTTCAGGATATTCAACCCTAGAGAACAAAGATTATATTTTTTATGCGATTAAATACATCAATACCTGGCAAGGAAATTATCTGCGTCGAGGAAAAGATGTCATCGTCGGAAAAAATGGAAACACCGCTTTAACCAAAACCATTACCAGACATAAAGCAACGGTAGAACAAGATGAAGTCTCTGTTATCAAAACAGCTTCGCTTACGGTAGCAGAATATCCGGTGGTGTTTAAAGATCAAAACAATGTAAACATCAATTGTAAATTATTACTCACGTTTGATGCCAATGGAAATTGTACTGTAAAAAATGCAGATAATACGTTTACCGCTACCGGCACCGGAAAGTTTGTAAAAAGAGGCGATAAAAACAGCTGGGGCGCACAAGATCGTGACGCATTGTATTTAAATTACGAAACAGATTTAAGTATTATGCACGTGAGTACCACCGATACATTGGTGATGCGCGACAGAGGGGTTAAAATGGAAACGTTTACACCGGTAACTAAATAATGGATGAACCTAAACTAAACTGTGATGAGAAAAGTACATAAAATAGTATTATGCCTAAGCATGGCTGCACTCATAGCATCCTGTACCAAACATGAAACCTTAGAATATGAAGTTGATAAGCCCATAAGTTTTGCAAATCAGGAAGCGATAGATGCCTATATGCCACTTAAGAGCTACTTGAGAAAGGAAGCGCATCCTAATTTTAAATTTGGGGTGGCTTTGGGTTTGTCTGAATACGTTAGTAAAGGCGTAAAATACCGCTTGGCAAACACCAATTTCGATGAAATTGTGTTGGGTTACGAAATGAAACACGGCGCCGTAGTACAAGCAGATGGAAAGCTGAAATTAGACAACGTTAAAACCTTGCTTGAAACCGCTAAAAGTGCAGGGATGGAAGTTTATGGCCATACCTTGTGTTGGCATTCCAATCAAAATGCGGTGTATTTAAATAAATTAATTGCACCCATAATTATTCCGGGTACCGCACAACCGAGTTGGGATATTGTGACCAGCAATAATTTTGAAACGGAAAGCGCTACGAATTACGAAGCAAATACGAATGCCGTATTGTCGTTTACAGCTGCGGGTCAAGGGGCAGGTGGAACAGGCCGGGCATTAAAAATAACCAACAGCGCCGTTCGTACCAATGAATGGGATGCGCAATTTTTTATAAAATTTAGTCCAGCAGTGCAAATTGGCGAACAATATGAATTGTCAATGGATGTAAAGGCAGATGCAAGCGCAACTATTCCAACGCAAGCCCATACAGTACCCTATACGTATAAATTTTACGATTTTTTTGGCAGCGTAACGGCAACACCTACTTGGACAAAATTTACCAAAACCATTACCGTTACCGAATCGATGGCAAATTGTGGAGCCATTGCCTTTAACCTTGGTAAGTTTGCCACAAGCGTGTATTTAGATAACATGACGCTTAAAAAATACAATGCAAAAGGAAGTGGAAACGGTGGGTATGCCTATTTCTTTACCAATCCAAGTGTAACCAATTATTGGACCGCTCAAGTAGCGCACGATATTGCTGCACTTCAAAACGGAAAAGAATACACCTTAAAGTTTGTAGCGAAGGCTTCAGCAGAAGGTATCATTCGCGCCGAAGCACAATCAACATCTGATTATTCAGCCAACTCATTCGGAACATTTAGTTTGGGCTTAGGATGGAAAGAATACGAACTAAAAACCACCATGACAAAAGCTGATAGGAATAGATTGGTAATTAGTTTTGGCGATTTTAAAGGAACCGTGTACATGGATAACGTAAAACTTATGGTAACCGGAAGCAGCGATAATGTTATCCCAACATCCGATTTCGAAAGCGGAGCAGGAGCCTGGACGGGGTGGGGTAACAGCTCAACAAGAGGCTTAACGGCGTTAGGAGAAGGCTACGGCGGTGCACAAGATCAAATCATTCAAAAAACAGCCGCTGAAAAAAACACGCTTATAACCAATGCTTTAACGACTTTTATTAAAGGAATGCTTGAAACCTGTAAAGGCTATGTGAAAGCATGGGATGTGGTGAATGAGCCTATGGACGATGCTAAGCCTTACGAATTAAAAACAGCCGCCGGTAGAACAACCATTGCTGCCGATGAGTTTTTCTGGCAAGATTACATGGGGAAAGATTATGCTGTTACGGCATTTAATCTGGCTCGCCAAAATGGAAATGCCGATGATAAATTGTTTATTAATGATTACAATTTGGAGTACAGCATTGACAAATGCAAAGGCTTAATTGAATATGTGAAGTACGTCGAAGGAAAAGGAGCAAAAGTGGATGGTATTGGCACGCAAATGCATATTTCTATAACCGCTGATAAAGATAAAATTGCCCAAATGTTTACACTCTTGGCAGCAACAGGTAAACTTATTAAAGTTTCGGAGTTGGATATTGGTTTAGGTGGTGTGAAAACGGCAGCAGCAACGGAGGAACAATACAAACAGCAAAAAGAGATGTACAAGTATGTTTTTGATAAGTATTTTGAGCTGGTACCTGCCAAACAACGCTACGGAATAACCATCTGGAGCCCAACCGATAGCCCTGCAAATTCGAGCTGGAGAGCAGGAGAACCAATTGGATTATGGACGGAAAGCTTTACCCGAAAACCCGCTTATGTAGGAGTAGCGGAAGGATTAAAAGACAAATAGCTCCAATAGAAACACTGGAGGAACGGCTTTTCCCCAAAGCGTTAAACCGTGTTTTTATTTTGGTTTGTTAGTAAGCAAAAGGCCCCGTGATGGGGCTTTTTGCATTTTATGAACCAACTATTATACAGGAAAAAATAGCTGAAGCTAAAGATGAAATTTTTCTAATCCTATTCTAATGTTAGTATAGGATTTATGTCAATCTTTTATAAAAATATTCAAAATAGCGTTTTCGGTAGACTAATTTTTGCTGTTTATTATATTTTTGCTAAACACATGATGAATCACCTGAGGAAGAAGATATGGAAAATGCTGTTTGGATTATTTGTGCTAACCCTGTTGGCTACAAAATTCCTAACTTCGTCAGTGAGCATGTTTTTGTCTTCAGAGGATGCCTTTGCTATCGAAAAAAGCGCAGAAGAAAGTAAAGCCAAAGAAGAAGAGTCGTTTGATAAATTAAAGAAAAAATTTTTCCTTTACGAGTGTTCCATGCTTGTAAGTTTGAATGCCTCGTTGGTTGATGCAACACAGGCGTTGGAGTACATGTATCGCGCGAATTTGCGCAGTTTTCCGGCCAAGAATGTGCCCACACCACCCCCCGATTTACACGCATAACCTACCCAAACCATACGTAACAGATCGATTCTGATGAATGGATATGCTGTGCACGCAAGTTGTTTATATCCCAACACGTTATTCTTTTTGGTCAGAATAATGTTGTACAAATAAAATTATTACATGAAAAATCACTCTATGGCCGGGCGGCGTTCGCCTTGGCAAAGATTGGTGTTTATGCTTCATCTCGAACGCAAAACCATCAATTATATTTACGTTTACGCTGTGTTAATCGGCTTAATCGGCTTATCACTTCCTCTCGGAACCACCGCAGTATTTAATTTGCTTTCCAATGGTGCCATGTATAGCTCCACATATATCCTTATTGCCGTAGTTTTGGCTGGTATCGTAATTGGTGGCGTATTGCTCATTGGTCAGCTTACATTGGTTGAGTTTTTAGAGCAGAAAATTTTTGCAAAAACTGCTTTGGAATTCGCTTATCGCTTACCGCGAATTAAAAAGCAGGCCTTAGAAGGAGAAAATCCTACCGAGTTGATTAACCGCTTTTTCGATGTACTAACCATACAAAAAGGCTTGGCAAAATTGTTGGTCGAAATTATAGCCGCTGCCGTGCTAATCTTTTTCAGTGTCATATTGCTTTCTTTCTACCATCCTGTGTTCATGGTTTTTGGTACATTTTTAATCGTGGCAATTGCACTAATTCTGGTGTTATATTACCGCAGAGCGATAGAAACCAGTATCGAAGAATCGGGTTACAAATACGATGTAGTGGCTTATTTAGAGGAAGTAGCATCCGATTTAGATACGTACCGCACAAGCGCAAGCAAAAGAAAAGAAATTATCGAACGTACCGATAAAATTACGGCCAATTACATTCAGGCACGTAACGACCATTTCAGCGTATTGAAGAAATTTTTCATGAGTGCCGTAGCCATGCGTACCATTCTTATGGGAGCCTTGTTATTGTTGGGTTCTTATTTTGTAATCGAACGCGAAATGACATTTGGTCAATTTGTGGCAGCAGAAGTAATTATCGTACAAATCAGCTATGCGATTGAAAAATTGATGACCAATTTAAATACGGTATTTGACATGATAACAGGAGGTGAGAAGTTGGCTGTCGTAACCGATTTGGCATTAGAGGAAGGAGAAACAAATCATGGGTAAGATCAATCATAATCAGCCTCAAGTTCCTAACTGGGAATCGCTTTCGGTACATGCAAATAGTAAAATCATCGATGCTAAAGGCTCAAAAAGATTGGGCAGAATTTTGCTGTTTATCATGGCTTTCTTTGTATTGTTGCTGTTTCTTCCGTACCGACAAACCATTCCCGGACGTGGAACCGTTACAGCACTTCGTCCAGAAGACCGACCACAAACCATACAAAATCAAATTGGAGGCCGTATTGAGCATTGGGCCGTAAGTGAAGGGCAAGAAGTAAAAAAGGGAGATACCATTTTGCTTATTTCAGAGACCAGTCAATCGTATTTTGACCCTGAACTTCCCCTGCGTTTAAATGAACAATTAGCAGCAAAGCGAGGAAGTGAAGTAGCTGCTGGACAGAAAATAGATGCTACTAAAGCGCAAATATCGGCCTTAACTAGTGGTTTACATTATCAAATGCAAGCGGCTGAAAATAAGGTTCATCAGGCGGAGAACTATGTGAGTATTGACAGTGCCGAGTTATTAGCCGTTCAGAAATTTTACGAAACCACCAAAGTACGTTTAGAACGATACGAAACAGGTTATAAAAACGGATTGTTTTCGCTGACAGATATCGAAACGCGTCGCCTAAAATTGCAAGAGGATAATGCCAAAGTAATTAGTCAGCGAAATAAACTAAATAATTCTGTGCAGAATTTATTCAACGCAAAGATTGAATTGGATAACATTCGGGCAAAATATCAAGAGTCAATGTCGAAAGCACAATCGGATATGAGTTCTGCCATTTCCGGAAAGGCTAGTGCACAAGGCGACATTGCCAAATTGCGCAATGATATTTCAAACCTGAGCATTCGTCGTGGTTTGTATGTAGTGCGGGCACCACAAAGTGGTTTTATTGTTAAAACGTTAAAAGCAGGTATTGGCGAGAACATTAAAGAAGGTGAATCAGTTGCTACGTTACAACCAAAATCGCCTATGGTAGCCGCCGAACTGTATGTAAGTGCCATGGATGTTCCCTTAATTGTGGATAGAAGTGATGTGCGTCTTCAGTTTGAAGGTTGGCCATCTGTTCAGTTTTCGGGTTGGCCATCGGTGGCCGTGGGTACTTTTGCCGGGAAAGTTTATTCGATCGACAGAACCAGTAGTACAGGCGGAAAATATCGTTTATTGATTAATCAAACAAGTCCTGCTCCAACGGATGATGAACCTTGGCCTATCCAATTAAGACAAGGTTCAGGTGTGTACGGAAGAATTATCTTGCGCTCGGTTCCGCTGTGGTACGAAATATGGCGTCAGTTGAATGGCTTTCCACCAAGTTTGGAAAAAGAACCAGCCGCAAGTACCAAAGAAAAGTAATCGATGAGGAGGTATACAATGAAAATTAGGTTTAAAAAGATACTTTTTCTGTTCCTATTAACGCTGTCGGTTCAATGGAGTTTTGCAGGTGTTAGCAATATGTCGTTTCAAATAGATACGGGAAAGGTATTTACATTGGAAGACCTGCAAATGATGGTGTTTAGATATCATCCCATTATTAAACAGGCGGCCTTGTTAAACGAATCGGCCAGGGCTAAGGTATTGCAATCTTTAGGTTATTTCGATCCTACGATTAAGTCTGGATTCGACCGAAAATTGTTTGGCGATACAGAGTATTACAATAAATGGAACAACGAGCTTAAAATACCACTTTGGTTGGCGGGTGCCGATTTAAAGATAGGTTACGATCGGAATGTAGGTAAGTATGTCAATCCTGAGAATACTACCGGTCAACAAGGCTTATCGGCCATTGGCTTAAGCATCCCTCTGGGACAAGGATTAATAATCGATGCACGTAGAAGCACGTTAAGACAATCGAAAATGATGGTTGAATATGCGGAAGCCGATCAGTTAAAGCAGATTAACAGTATCTGGTATGGCATTGTAAAAGATTATTGGAATTGGTACTATACGTATCATCAGCATAAACTGGTGAAGGAAGGCTTGGACTTGGCCGAACTAAGATTTAAAGCCTTAAGTGCGCAAACAGTTCTGGGTGATAAACCGGTTATTGATTCGGTAGAGGCTTATATTACCGTTCAGGAAAGGATGATTCAGAACGAAAAAACGGCTATTGAATTGCAAAATGCCAGGTTGGTTCTTTCGAATCACTTATGGAACGAGGAAGGAAATCCCTTGGAGCTTCCGAAGGATGCAACACCACAAAGTATTAATCAAAAAATGGCACGTCCCAATCCGTTACTGTTAGATACCCTGTTGGGTTTAGCGGCCAACCAACATCCCGAACTTTTAAAATTGAAAAGTAAGAATGAGCAACTAGCGGTAGAAAAAAGTTACCGACAAGAGTTGCTAAAGCCGAAGTTAAATGTCATCGGAAACCTGATATCGAGTCGTACAGGTTTTGATAGCAATGTGCCTGGATATTATGATTTTAACTGGAGTAATTATAAGGTAGGGGTAGAATTTGCATTTCCACTTTTCTTGCGTGCAGAGCGTGGGAAACTGCGTGAAGTTAAAATTAAGCAACAAGAGTTGAACTACGATATCATGCAGTTTGGTAGAGAGGTTAAAAATAATGTTGTGGCAAGCTATAACGATCTTTCGGCCTATTCAGCTCAACTTGTTTTGCAAATTAAAAGTATCGAAAACCAGCAAGTTTTAGTGAATGGTGAAAATCAAAAATTTTCATTGGGTGAAAGTACACTGTTTTTAATAAACAGCCGCGAATCGAAATTAATTGATATGAAAATTAAACAGGCAAGCATGGCTGCAGGCTATCAAAAAACATTGGCCGAACTTTATTACAAAGCAGGCACACGCGAAATATTGAATTAACTTGAATCAGCTATTTTAGGAAGTGCTAAGATTCTGAAAAGTATCAATCAAATTTTTAAAATAAGAAATCAAGAGCAAGATGGCGTAATTCCATCTTGCTTTTTTTGTAAATCCATTTGAGGCGGGTTTGTGACAGAAGATTATCATTGGAAGTATAGTAGTGCTATGGATTTTTCTGGAGAAAAGGGTTTGTTGGAGATAGATTTGATTTAGGTACGAGTTAAAAACTCGCACCAGCGAGGGATGATGCCAGAAGGGCCGGGTGATCCTCCAGAATGGATGATAAAAGCAAGAGATGCAATATTTAGTCTACTGGGATATAAGCCTGAACAAAATACAAATCAAGAACAGTCTACTCCTGTTAATAGAAGTGCTAGAGATGAGAAAATTGTAGAGTTGGGTTCAAAAGTTGAAGATGTAAAAAACGTTGGAAAGGCAATGGTACCGGCTTCTAAAATTCTTGCTGAGAAAACTGGTGATGCTTTGGAAGCTACTGGTAATGTTGTAACTGCAACAGGGTATTTTGCTGCTCCGTTTACCGAAGGGGCTTCATTGGCTTTAGTTCCTGTAGGTAATGGGATTGGTTTAACTGGTACAGCAATAAAGTTTGGGTTAAATGTTGTTGATGGTAATTATAAAGATGCTGTATTTACAGCTGGTAAAGAAGCATTATTCGGTAAATTTGATAATGTAATTGAAGGAGCTAAAGGAGCAGGTAAAATAGTGAAAACTGATGCTGCTATTTTAGGTTTTTTTAATGAAGCATGGAAAGATGTAGCTGGTTTTGCATATGATACATCTAAAGAAAAGAAGAAATAATAATTATGAATCAGGATTTTCTAATTAATTTTTTTGCAGGGATAAGCTTTTTTATTCTTGGTATTTATCTTTTTAGAGATGTTATTACTAAAAAAAAAGAAGGACATGTGTTTTTTTTAGGTAGTGACCTAACTCTTTATTTTGCTTCGATAGCATTAATTATTTTAGGTTGTATATTGATTTATAAAGCATTATTTTGATTCTTACCCCCGATAATGCTAGGTGTGCCGTGAATGAATAATATGTTTATTTATTATTCAATGTTGGACAAAAGATGGTGGTAGGTTCACCACAATCGTTTTACAAGGGAAGGTTGTAAACCACCGTAAGGTGCTAAAGGAGTAATTCTGTGGTATTGAACAGAAAGAGGAAAAGGCTGGCAAGACTAGTCAGGTATGAATAATAGGGATGAATGCAAATGAACCACTGAAGAAGTGATGAGATAGCGAAACCTCAGCTAGTCCGAGCGTAATTTAATAGATAATTAGAGCTGGTGCGAGTTTTTAACTCGTACCAGATTATATAAAGCCTAGCAAGGGTATATTTTACTTTAAGAAGGGATATATATTATCTTAATCCATTTGAGGTAGGTTTTGTGATAGAAGATTATCATTGAAAATAGAGTAGCGTACAATTTTTTTGGAGAAAAAGAGTTGTTGGAGATGGATTTGATATAGGTACGAGTTAAAAACTCGCACCAGCGGGGGCTGATGGTAAAACTAATTTAAAAGGACTAAATGGAAGTGTTAATATGAGTTTTGGGAGTCAAATAAACAAACAAATTAAAAACCTTCCAGATAATACAAGAGTAAACAGAGTTTTAATTAATCCGTTTATAAAGAGATAACTAAAATGTTTAAAAATTTTCAAAATAAATTTAAAATTAGTTCTGACATAGAGAATCAGGTAATCAAAATGACTAATGTCCCCTTCAAGTATACCGAGTTGCTACTTGCTTGCGGAGGCAAAACCTATGAAAATGGAATTTATACGATACATACATTTGAAAATTCTATGAAATGGACAGAACTTTTGAAAGGGTATTTTCCAAAACTTGAATTCGATTTTATTTCTTTTGGTCATGACTGGTTGGGTCGACAATTTTGTGTTCCTATTGGAATTGGTGAATATATTTTGGTATTAGACCCCGCGACTCAAGAAGATGGTCATATGGATATGAACTTAATTGAATTTAATGATACTTTTATAGTT
Organism: Pedobacter paludisoli; assembly: GCF_052344095.1. Lineage (GTDB taxonomy): Bacteria > Bacteroidota > Bacteroidia > Sphingobacteriales > Sphingobacteriaceae > Pedobacter. The sequence continues at coordinate 681,107 of NZ_CP179926.1, forward strand.
GATAATAAAAATGAGTTTTTTATCACGGAATATTTTCAAGAGATACTCAATCATTTGACCATCGAAGAAATCTCATTTAACAAATGTTTGGGCTTAAAAACTTCGTTATTTTTAGGGGGAGAAGAAAATATATATAATTATAGTTTGTATGATTTAGAGTTGTATTGGGATGTTGAAAATCAGTTATTTAGACAGGTTTCAAAGCTGCCATCAACTACTTCAGTCAACAAAGTTTTAATAAACCCTTTTATTGATAGTAATAATCAAAATAGATAAAGTTCTTGTATACCCCTAGCTAGTCCCAGTAAAAAACAGATAATTTTGACTGGTGCGAGTTTTTAACTCGTACCAAAATAGATAGCCTAATGTCTAAAAGTACAAAGCTTAGCAGTGTTAGGCTTTTTTACTATTTTAGTTTTTTATTGAACTCAATAAAGAAGCTAAATGAGCCGTAAATACAAATTCTATAATAAAGAAGGTTTATATTTTGTAAGTTTTGCAACTGTTTACTGGATTGATGTTTTTGTTAGAGAGCAATATGTTAATATTTTGATCGAAAGTTTAGATTTTTGCAGAAAAAATAAAGGCATGGAAATTTATTGTTGGTGTATAATGCCAAGCCATGTGCATTTAATATTTATAGCAAAAAACAATAACCCTGGCGATATATTACGAGATTTTAAAGTACATGCTTCTAAAAAAATGCAAAAAGAGATTGCCGAAAACATGCAAGAAAGCCGTAGAGAGTGGATGCTTTGGATGTTTAAACGAGCTGGAGAAAAAAATAGTAATGTAAGAAATGGCCAGTTTTGGCAGCAACATAATAAGCCGATAGAGCTATGGTCTAACGCAGTAATAGATCAGAAAATGGATTATATTCATAACAATCCAGTTGAGGCGGGTTTTGTGACAGAAGATTATCATTGGAAGTAAAGTAGTGCTATAGATTTTTCAGGAGAAAAGGGTTTGTTGGAGATAGATTTGATTTAGGTACGGGTTAAAAACTCGCACCAGCGAGGCGTGCCAACAACTGGCGCGAGCAAACACTGTATGGCAGTAGTCGTTTGGGAATTTGGAAACCAAACATTAACTTAGCTTCGCAGAACGGAGGTTCTGTATGGAACCAGACCGGGAAGATAGCCTATGAGTTGAGCAACCATTTGGGCAATACAATGGCAACCATTAGCGATAACCGTGTACAAGTAAGTGGAGGCTATAAATCCGATGTATTAACCGCGGGTGATTACTATGCTTTTGGTATGGCGATGAGCGAGCGTAGTTTTATTAACTCGACAGCTAGTGCTTACCGTTATGGCTTTAACGGCAAGGAAAACGATAACGAGGTAAAAGGACCAGGTAAGCAGCAGGATTACGGGATGCGGATCTATGACCCGAGGATCGGGAAGTTTCTGAGTGTGGATCCGATAACTGCAAATTATCCCATGCTGACTCCATATCAGTTCGCAAGCAATAGCCCTATTCAAGCTATTGATTTAGATGGATTAGAAGGTTCATGGGCTGGCGCCCTACAAGGAGTTCCGGCCAGTGAACGCGATAACTTTAATAAAGGATTAAGAGAAGGTCATAAAAAAGGTCTGATTGCAGTTACTACTGCGTCAGCGGTTGCAGCAGATTTATATTTTACTGGAGGTAAAGTATCTCAGTTTTTTCTTGGAGCACAATTTTTTAGTGGATTTAATGATAATAAAGCTAAGACTGTAGAAGGGCGTATTCAGCAAGAAAAGGATTCACGAAATGCAATAAGTCAAGCTGTTTTTGCCTATGGAACTGGTGTTGCTTTAGGTAAGATTTTTTGGGGTGTTGGCGAATTAGCAAATTTGACAGGAAGAAGAATTAATTTAGCTAAATCTTTTTATTTAGCAGAAGGTTATCCTGAAGGCAGAGCTGCTAATCATATGAGTGGGATAGATTTTTCGAAGCCTGTTCAAACAACTACATATAAAAAAGGTACAGTATTAGAACAATGGCTTCAGGTTGACAAAACAACAGGAGCTACTATACCTGGTGATTATTATACACTACCAGGTGCAGATCCTACTAAACTCGGTATTTCTCTAGAAGGAAGGGTTAAGGTTAATATTGTACTGGGTGAAGACACGAAGTTTTTAAAAAGCACAACAAGTGATATCCTAGATACTTGGTCAAAACCTGGACAAGTAATCTCAACAAAGGGAGGGGAAACTCAATTGTTTAAGACTGGAGTAAAAAAGAATTAGACGTATGATTAAATTAGATAAGTTAAGCGTTGAGAGGATTGAAGTTATTGCTCTCTATCTTTTAAAGAACCAAACTAATATTGGGAATGTTATAGCTGAATTTGGTAATGTATTTACTAATAATGGGTTTGGAACTTTCTTTCTAACGCCTAAACATCCAATTTTTAAAGTGTTTTGGCTTTTTCTAAATGAAGGTAGATTGGAGACAGTTGGTTTTGGTGGGAAGGATCTAGGCTTAACTTTTGAAGACTTATTTGCCGCTTACAAATATTGTAATGAGGGTTTTAATATTTATGATGATGAATATGAGTATGTTTTTTTTGATTCTAAAGATTATGAATATACTTTGAAAATTAAATCAAAAATTTCACTTGTTGAAAACGGAAAATTGGTAAATAATATTGATGTTAATGGAATAGAAATGAGATTAGGTGTCATCTCCAGCTCCCGCTTTCACTAGCGCAAGTCTTAGTGCATGGTGCTTGCGGGTTGGCTGACTTGTGCATTAAAATAATCTTGGCCTGGCGATTTTCCCTCGCTAGCCCCCGTAAAAAATAGATAATTTCTGCTGGTGCGAGTTTTTAACTCGTACGAAAATAGATAGCCTAATGTCTAAAAGTACAAAGCCTAGCAGTTATGCTTTTTTACTATTTTAGTTTTTTATTGTATTCAGTAAAGAAGCTAAATGAGCCGTAAATACAAATTCTATAATAAAGAAGGTTTATATTTTGTAAGTTTTGAAACTGTTTACTGGATTGATGTTTTTGTTAGAGAGCAATATGTTAACATTTTGATCGAAAGTTTAGATTTTTGCAGAAAAAATAAAGGTATGGAAATTTATTGTTGGTGTATAATGCCAAGCCATGTGCATTTAATATTTAGAGCAAAAAACAATAACCCTGGCGATATTTTACGAGATTTTAAAGTACATACTTCTAAAAAAATGCAAAAAGAGATTGCCGAAAACATGCAAGAAAGCCGTAGAGAGTGTATGCTTTGGATGTTTAACCGAGCTGGAGAAAAAAATAGTAATGTAAGAAATGGCTAGTTTTGGCAGCAGCATAATAAGCCGATAGAGCTATGGTCTAACGCAGTAATAGATCAGAAAATAGATTATATTCATAACAATCCAGTTGAGGCGGGTTTTGTGACAGAAGATTATCATTGGAAGTATAGTAGTGCTATAGATTTTTTAGGAGAAAAGGGTTTGTTGGAGATAGATTTGATTTAGGTACGAGTTAAAAACTCGCACCAGCGAGGGGGATGCAGCCGAAGGGATTAGCGATATCCAATGGAGTGTATACAGAAAGATAAAACAAATCACTAAAAACAGTGGCAACATTAGCTATAGCTACGACGCAAGCGGTAACCGCATTAGTAAAACAGCCAACGGCTTAACCACCTGGTATGTACGCGATGCGCAAGGCAATGCATTGGCCTTGTACGACAATGCGGCAGGTACCAACAACTGGCGCGAGCAGACCTTATATGGCAGTAGCCGTTTGGGAATTTGGAAACCAAACATTAACTTAGCTTCGCAGAACGGAGGTTCTGTATGGGACCAGACCGGGAAGATAGCTTATGAGTTGAGCAACCATTTGGGCAATACAATGGCAACCATTAGCGATAACCGCTTGCAAGTGAGCGGAGGCTATAAGGCCGACGTGTTAACCGCTAGTGATTACTATGCCTTTGGTATGGCGATGAGCGAACGTAGTTTTACCGCTAGTGGAGCGACCGCCTACCGTTATGGTTTTAATGGTAAGGAAAATGATAATGAGGTTAAGGGCGCGGGGAACCAGCAGGACTATGGGATGAGGATCTATGATCCGAGGATTGGAAGGTTCTTGTCTGTGGATCCGTTGGTTAAGGACTATGCCTATTATACACCATATTCTTTTGCTGGAAATATGCCTATTGAGGCTATCGATTTAGATGGCTTAGAGCCATATAAAAATGGATACAAATTTGCATATAAAAGCGATCCTACTCTTAATCTTTTTCATGCTGATAATTTGGTTGATATGTCTGGTGCGACTAATCCGACAAGTTATAACAGCTTAGGTTGGCCGCGAGATGCACCATATTTTTGGAACAAATTTAAAGATACTCCATTAGGCCAAAAGTCATTAAGTAAAGATAATTTAGCGAGAATCGCAATTAATAAATCTCTCAGCTAGTCCGAGCGTAATTTAATAGATAATTTGAGCTGGTGCGAGTTTTTAACTCGTACCAGATTATATAAAGCCTAGCAAGGGTATATTTTACTTTAAGAAGTGATATATATTATCTTAATCCATTTGAGGTAGGTTTTGTGATAGAAGATTATCATTGAAAATATAGTAGCGTACAATTTTTTTTGGAGAAAAAGAGTTGTTGGAGATGGATTTGATATAGGTACGAGTTAAAAACTCGCACCAGCGAGGGAAAAGGGTTTGTTGGAGATAGATATGATTTAGGTACGAGTTACAAACTCGCACCAGCGAGGGAGGCTACGCTTAAAAAAGCTGGTGCATCGGATCTAGTTTCACAAACCTTTTACATTAATAAAGGGAAAGGCGTAACAGCAAAAGAAAGTTATAATTTGCTGTCTGGTCGAGCCGTAAATAAAGATGTAGTGCTAAAAAGTGGAGAAAAGGCAAATCTCTGGCTAAAGCTTGATTTTAAAGATCATACTCCTGAAAAGGGTTATGCTTTGAATAGTTACGGTGAACAGTATGGTTTTAGTTTAAAAGAAACGGTCGACAAATTTAAAATTCTTGATTTAGACAAATTAGGGGTTAAAGATCAATTGCTAAAGAGTTTGGAAAGAGGGAACCTGCACGAAGTTTCCTTTATGAAAAACGGAAAGGAAACGAGCGGCTTTGTGTCGGCTAATCCACAGTTCAAAACATTAGATTTTTTTGATCGTGATTTGGTTCAGGTTTATAGCAAAGCTATGGATAGATACGATACAATCGAAAAAAAAGATCAGACTAGAGAGCCAGAGCCGGTGAACGAGCCGGCAATGGCATCAGCAGAAAAAAAGTCACGTACGAGATAGTTTTAAAGCACATATTGATGTGTGGTTATAGGGGACTTCGGTCCCCTGTATTGTTATGCTTTAATTTTTAAGTTATGGGTATTGAAATATTAACTAAGGAAGATCTAGTGATTTTCGGAAACGAATTGTTGGAAGAAATTAAGCGGTTTGTAAAAATTGAGGAACCTGTAAAAAAGAGGTATCTAAAAGGAAAAGAAGTGCGACAAATATTGGCAATATCGCAAGGAACCCTTCAGAATTTAAGGATAAATGGTACACTTCCATATTCAAAAATCGGGAATGTGTATTATTATGATTTTAAGATTGTGGATAGTCTATTAAACGGACAAACTGAATATTACGAAAAAGGAAAGGAGTTTAATAAATGAAAAAATAATAAATAACAAAAAGTTGAACGGGATAACAGATGCAATTATTTTGGATAATCGAATAACCTGTACAGATATTGCACTTATTTATGCTTTGCTTATTTTCTATCTCCAATCTGAATCTGAAACTTTCTTTTTAGTTTCTCGAAGTAAGTTGATGAAAATTAGTAAAATATCATCAATCAGTACTTACCATAAGAGTATAAAGAGCTTAGTTAATTTAGGCTATATCATCTATAAACCTTCGTATCACCCAAAATTAGGTAGTAAAGTTTCCTGGGTGACAAAAAAGGATTTTAATAATCTCTAAATATTTTGAATTTCTTTTCCTGTATAGATTTCAACTAGCCCTAAGGTCTTTTTTCCAATAGGAACCTTATTTAGAGTATGTTGCTGGAAATTAAATTTTTTTATATAAACAGCAGTATTGTCTCGTAATTTGAGAAAACCTTGTTCAAAGTAATATTCTGAAACTTCGTTTGTGAAATCGTTATGACGAAGCTATAACCGAGTAAATTCTTCAGTTAAACTATCATAGTGCAACCAGTGATTACTTTGCTCTTCAGATATAGAGAGCTCAATAATAATCATAGTATTACATTCATAGCAGGCAAGTATCTTAATCATATAGGAGCAACAAAAGTAGTAATTATATTTCTATCAACTGATTGTGTTGTTAATATTCATTTTAAAGTTACAGAGCAGAATGTGTTTTCTGCTCTGTATTGCCTATTTAAGGTATATCTTCAAGGCACTTGACTTTTTTCGCAATTTCGCTCATTTTTCTACTTAGTGATTGTATAACTATAAATAGTGTTTTTAGGCTTTGGTTTGTCAGACGATAGTTTGTCTTTCAATATTGCCATATCTCTACTTACTTTTACATCCAGGGTTTTGGCGTAGTGCTGGGTTGTTCTGATATCTTTGTGACCAAGCATTTTACTGACTGTTTCTATCGGTACTCCGTTTTGAAGAGTAATTGTTGTGGCAAAAGTATGGCGCGCAATGTGATAGGAGAGAGGTATTTTTATGTTGCATATATCTGCAATCTCTTTCAGATATGCATTCATTTTTTGGTTGGAGCTAACCGGAAAGGCCTTATCTTGATCAAAGCATACAGGATGATTTTCATACTTACTGAGCAACGCCACGGCTTTTGGCAATAATGGTAACCGGGTTGGAGTACCTGTTTTTTGTCTATTGATAATAATCCACTTTTCATCTCCATTTTTATCTATGATTTGAGACCTTTTCAATTGATAGATATCGATATAAGCAAGTCCCGTATAACAGCTGAAAAGAAATATGTCTTTAACCCTTTCTAACCTCTCATTCTCAAATTCCCTAATTTCTAAGGATGATACTTGTTCATCTGTCAAACAGGGTCTTTCGATAAGTTTGATTTTGGCTTTGAAATTGGCGAAAGGATCTCGCGTGAGCCATCCATTGGCGAGACAGCGTTTAATTATTTTCTTTAGGTTTTTAATGTATTTTACAGCGGAGTTATTATTACATTTCCGAGTTGTCCGAAGGAAGAATTCATAGTCTGCTATAAACATGTGATCAATATTCCTGATATCGATGTCCTGAATTTTATATTTTTCTCGTAGAAATTGCTTTAAATGTCTTAGTGCTGTTTGGTACCGCAAAAGGGTCATCAGTGCGAATTCAGTACCAACTAGTCCAGCCATTTGTCTATTGTGTTCTTCGAATACCTGAGTGAGTTGGTGGGCTTTTTGGTCTTTACCAAGAAATTCGTCCATTAAATTTTTCGCTGTCACTTCCTCGCCTCTCATTAGAAGTTGTCGATGAGCATCGTGTACTTTCGATTCCAACTGGCGTAAATACATGTTTAATGTTTTTGCCATTGCCGTACGGCCAGTGAATTTCCCATTTTCCCATTCTTCATCAATGCAATGTTTACCTGTAGCAGCTTCTGCGCGTTTTTTGTTTATTGTAATGCGCAAGTAAACAGATGAACAGCCCTCTTGGTCTGTGTCTCTTTTCTTAAAAAAGAAGATAAGACTGAAATTTCTTTTCATAAAACTAATCTTAAAGGTGAAATAAAGTTAAGATTGCAGTCAAAAAAAGTCAAGATGTGCACGAGGTAAACTGGTTGATAATCAGTTTTTTAATACCAAAAGAGGTGCCTCGGTGTTCCGAGAAACCTGAGGCACCTTTTGAGGCACCTCGCATATGCGTTATTTGGTCAAAAAAGCCACTAAATACTAAAAAACAAAAGCCTGCAAGTTATTGATTTGCAGGTTTTTAATGTTTTTTGGTGTTTTTTGTTACTGATTTTGGTGGAGCTGAAGGGAGTAGAACCTTTAGATGTAATTGTTTGTGTATCAATTGATTAAATATTTAGTTGGGCTTCAAGGCACCAAAAACTCACCTTTATTTTTAAAGACGCAAATTCTTTATGTAAAGATAGCCATTATTCCTATCTCATACAAAATCTACTGTTAGGTTGTTTTATAACCTCAATCCGGTTAATTTTTAAATTATGCCAAATACCGCTCAATTCTTAAAGTAATTTTGAGGCACCTCTCAAATGCGATATTTAGTCCAAAATTCCACTAAATATTAAAACACAAAGAGGCTACCCTTTTTCATGAACAGCCTCTTTATACATTTTGATAGTCTTTGGTGTGATTCCGCTGGGATGTGAACTTCGTTCAACTTTCAGCGTTTAATGGCTATCTGGAAGGGTTTTTAAAAGCGACTCACCGAATCACTCACCTTTTTGTCTGTATTTTTTAGTTGCAATTGCTATAGGGTAAATTTATTGATTTTATTCTTAAAACCAATAAATTAAGTCAACTTAAAATAATATCCTTCGGTTTACGAGACCCCAAAAATTACCAATGTTTAAATTTTTCTTTGTTATCGTCAAGCTTCAACAAGTCTAACTTAAAAAGATAGTGAAGCGGTAGTGTTATTTGAGAAAGTGTTTAGAAATAAGGTTGATGGTTATAGTATCATCAATAGGCTGCATATTCTTCTAACACTAAGGTTAAATATTTTGTACCTCATCCTTTAAAAATTTTCTCCAGTAATGGGGAAATACATGCGTCCTGAAATGCCTAGAGGCGATAAGTCCAATCGCCCAATAACTTTCTTTGATAAAGGAAAACTCTTTTTCAAAACAGTTATAGTCATACTCCTCTTCGACCAGCTCCTTATATTCTGGCATCGATTTGCAAAGCTCGATACCCGAAAGCGCGTATCCAGAATCATTATTGGCGTTTTCCGTATAGATCTTGATTTCGGTTTCTTTATCTGGGAACCAAAGCAATAAGGTAATCTCTTTTAACAGCTTGTCTTTAACACCCAATAGCGATGAATATAGCCTAGGGGAGTTCACCACTATTGACCATTCAACAAGTACCGTAAAGAGATAGCTCGAATTGTAATCGTAACCTATCCGAACGTCGGTATTAGCCTCTAGTTCGGCAACAGTTCGCAGATCTCTGTGAACCGGAAAAATCCTTGAAAAGGAATATGCCTCGGCAATATGTTTATGGAGACCAAACAGGATATCAATAGCCTGTTGTTTCAGACCAAGCTTGTACAAAAGCATCAATAGCATATGTATCTCTATTAAATGGTCATCATACCTTGGCGTATAAAAAATTTGGTTGTTATTGACCAACCTGATCGCTTCATAGGCCAGAATGGTTGCGCGTTCTCTATATATCATTGCCGCTTGCTGTGCATTTTCTGCTTCGCCAGTTGTCAAAAACTCGTACATCTGCAGATAGAACAATCCTGTTTCACACCAAATCCCTAACTGTTCATACACCACAGTCACATACGATAGTGCGTCACCTACCGATCTGCCCAGTCCGTCTTTGATGTCAACGATAAACGAGAATTTGGCGTTGTACTTCTCTAAGGTATCCCTATGCAGATAAAAACCTTCCACGACCTCTTTACTAAATTCTTTTTCCGGTTTGCCAGAAATGAACATCGACCAAAGACGAAGCACATACTTCTCTGAACATTTCACAGCGTGCAAAAGGTTATCGGCTTCATCACAGTATTTGATAACTACAGCAACCAGTAGCCTCATTTCCTTCAATACTCGAAGCTTTGTCTTCTTAAATTTAGTCGTCTTGAACTCCTCCTCCAACATATCAAGAACCTGGACAAAATCGCCGAATTGATAATCCCTATTTTCAAGATGGATGATGGTTTTTCGAACAGCCGATCTTAATTTATTGGAAAATCCACTTTCGTTCAGAAGGTTATGCTGGAACTGTTCCACTAAAAAATCGCCTTCCCATAGTGCAAAATCCAGATTGGTATACTGACTGGTATAGCCTTTCCAATTCTGCTGCATGCTCTGCTTGATTAGTCCATTATAAGCGACGACGATTTTTATTGGAAGTTTTTTATGTTGTGGAGCGAGGTTGTTAGGTATGAATACCTCTCTGATATCATCAAGCGACTGCCTCACGCTATTGATTTCTCCATTCCAGTTCTGCCTGTCAAGATCGCCCTGCTTTACGGTGATTAAAAAAACCTTCTTCTTCCCATCATCGGTAAAGTCTTTTCCAACCGCATAAATGTCAACGCCATACTGACGGCCTCTTTCTGGTCTCGAAAATATCTCCACTCCATTTGCCCTCAGGATATCCTGGATCACCTTATCCAATTCCCCATCTTCTTTCAGGGAATTGATGTACTCAGCTAAAATTAATTTCATGTTTTTGAATTCTTTGATAGTTACGTCGTAGCGTTTCCTGCCTTGTTGGATCAAGCTTCTCACCCGATGGAAATTCAAAGGAGTGCTGTATCAACGCCAGTTCAGCAACCTCGTGCACCTTCTCTTCTTTTCTTCTTATCGCCCATTTCTTCGCATAAAGATTAACCGATTTCATCATCGATAGAAATCCCTTGGTGTTAGATTCCTTCATCGATGCAGCAAAGAGCTGGTTTTTATAGAACCGCGTGAATTCTTCCAGCTTTGAATCTGACTGAAGCTCCTTAAATACCCTTACCTTATTAAGATTTTTAAAGTAGTTTTCATAATCATCATCAATTGGCTGCAAAAAATCCCTTTGATGAATAGGGCACTTGGTGTCTTTCAATCGGTCTTTTATCATATCCAAAGTAGACCTATAATTATAGACCAGGTAATCAACAAATATTCCTTGGAGATTGGTCAGCAGTGCCTCGTCGTCGGGCAAGGCAGCATCTAGAACCGAAAATAGCAGGCTTTGAAGCTGTTCCATCGAATAGACAAATCCGGCGATCTTTATACAGATATACACCTTTTCCTCAGCCGAAAGCGTCCCAAAGTAGATCTTGGAAACCTTAAAAACCGCTGAGGAATTTCTCCCGGAGCAGATTCTCAACATAGCCTTGTGAACATTTCGATTTTCAGAATTGAACCATTTTGTGAGGTTGACATGGAAACGATCATGGTCCAAATCGATGATATGGTCAAGATTGCTATCCAAGAGTTGGTGTTCGCCCATTGACTCGAAACGCTTGGTCAAAAGTTCATAGACCAGGTCTAGGTTGTGTTCGCAAAGTGAATATAAAAAGAGGTTTAGTTGTCCAAGAAAACTGGGTTCATCAACCGTAAAAAGTTGGATTGCCGCAAGCCTAAACCACTCTTGATTATGTTCGAGGGCAATTAGGTCATAAACATAGTCAAATACGCCTTCAAAATCCCCACTTTTCATGGGTTCTTTTGCAAGGGCACAAAGTTCGTCTCCCACAAATTTGCACATCCCACAAAGCCTCAGGTATTGTCCCTTATTAAGCTTTCCAGCATCGAACTTAGCTTCTATCAAACCTTTAAAATTCGTTCGTCTCTCATCAGGGCAACATCTGCCGAACGCCCAGAGCAAAAGGTACAGTTTTTCATTTCCAAATTGATCCTTTAAACGGTCCAACAACAGGTCAAAATTTTCGGTCTTTTTATAGACCAATCCGATAATGATAGCGGTCATAAAATCCTCTGTATATTTTTCACCAATCAGAACCTCCAGTTCCGTATCGAATTTATCTGCAAGAGCAGGTTGGATGGAAAGCTTTTCAATCAATGTCCGCGAAGCCTGGTGAACAGCTCCAGCAAGTCCAGTGGCAGAATGTAACTTTCGTAAATAATTCAGAACATCTTCAAAATTAACTTCGAGAACCGAAAATGCTTTTTGTAAAGCATTGAAACTGTTCCATTCCATTTCAACATCCTCTATAAATCTAGCCCAATTCTTGATGCCCATCTTGTCGAGATAGGCTATAACCATCCCCGATTCGTTCCAATATAATAGTGGCTTATACTTCTCTGCCGCTTTCTTTACTGAAGCGCCCAACGAAGACAAACTGTTGGTAGCCAAACCGCCATCGACCAGGCGCTCGATAAGCATTAACTGTGAAAAAACCTTATCCACCATCTTATTCCCGTCCCTGTCCATCATATAGCCGCCTGATACATCACATGATGTGAAAAAATCAAAAAGTTCGGGACTTTTAATCCACTTATCTAAGATTTCAAAAGTGGCATTTTCAATAATAATATCCCTTTTGTGGTAGCCACTAGATTTTCTCAACCTTTCAAATTCACTGAATCGTTCATTGTATTCGATACTTCCCATATTATTTCGTTTGCCTGCCACGTAAGCAGGGTTTATGAATTTATAGTGTGTTCAACCGCTAAAAACTCCAAATCCAACAAATCATTTATTTAGGATGCCATAATAAAAGCAGTAAAAATTGGTCGACCGACGCCATTCTTTAATCATCACCCTTACTATTCTGCTTCTCAAAATCAAATCAATACATCAAAAGCATGACTGCCAAGGGCTGAATTTATTTAACCATTACGATATAAATCCATTCAAGTGAGCTATTGCCGCCTTAAGTTTATTTTCATCGAAAGTAGCTATATCTTTACCTAAAAGCTCATTTTTCAATCTGCTTGCATCACGATTATTAAAACTGTTTGTCTTAAGAATCAATGTAGTTGCCTGATCAACAGTGCTATCGGCTTGTAATAAACTCATTATTAACTTTACTAGCTGTAGGATATGGGTCTTTTCACCCTCACTGGCGATAAATTCCAAAAATGGTTGGTTATTTTGGTGGCCAAAAATCTTATCACCTGACAGAGCCGAGTCGAGAAATGTTTTTTTCAATACTGTGGGTAGTGTCATCACCTCATTAACTGCTCTATTTGAAATATCCGAGGTCAGAATGTTTTTCATATCGGGGTTTTCGAGAATATACTCTAGAAATGGCGCTATAATAATCCTAGATTCCGTGTTGTTGAAATAATGTTCCAAAACATAGGTTAACCCTATTTTACTATCCTCTGATGACAAAGTATACCCGTCCTTGTTTTTATATTCAATCAGGTAAGTCAACAGATTAAGATGGATCTGATCAAAGCTATTATCAGATAAAATTATCTGTTTTAAAGGAGACAAATCCATTTTTAATGCGACAAGCATCCCCAAGGTTTCATTTACCAGCTTTCTTCCGCCATCTGCTAAAAGTAGTTTTTGAAAAATCGATAGTGTGTCGTTTACTGTACTTTCAATCCGAAATACTTGGAGCAAAAGCTGGTTCAAAGCGGTCATACCCTCGCTATCCTTCATCAAATCATCCGCATTATTCTCGTCACTATCATATGAAGTGTTTGAAGCATAACTTGGATGTGGTATCTTCCTTACGCCAGTTAGAACTTTAAATAAATTAGTTAGCTCTTCACCATTTTGAAATTTCATTTTGGATAGAACAAGATTTACTGCCTTCAGTACAGCTAGAACATCTTCCCTTGATGATCCTCTAAAATCACCGATTAAAATATTAAATTGTTTAAGTATTTCGTTCTCTATTTCTTCCGTATTAAGTGTATGTTCTAGAAGAAATGCGATTTCCTGCAACGCAGAATCAGTAACTGATATTGATCGGATTATTTTTATGATACTTAGTTTGTGTGCAACACTCACAAGATGAGAAGCTTGGAACGAGGTCAGTTCTCTGATATCTACAATGTTGTTTTCCAGTGGATACATTTTTTCATACACACTACTTAATTCGGAGATGGATTCGTCCCCATCATAGACATCAATAAATTTTTTGAACGCATCGATATGGAATTGAAGATCTTTATCTTCTTTATTCAATCCCTCTTGTATATGCGTAATCATGAAGGTTTTCAGATAAGGCCTTGACAGTTCAAAAAGGCGTTTGCTATATGAAATTAAGTTAAGGTAATTTTTTTTATTGCCTAACATTTCCGCTAGGTTTGGTCTTACAATTTCCTCAATTCTTGTGTTGATGGCTATTGAAAGCGGACTGGTCTCATCAATTCCAACTAGCAAATCTAAACTGTTTATGTACGTTGTTCCGAATAGCTTTCGGTCGGCATAATCATGTAAACTTTTGATTAAATAGTTTACTACTGTCTCCTTTTTACCAGCATCGTCACCGATAAAATCGGTTATCTTCTCAAGATTGACTCCTTCGATATAATTTTCTATTTCCTGCGGTAGTTCGTTGAAAATATCCGAATTAGATAAAATCTTATTGAAAGTTCCAATTGCAGTACCTTCGGTTAATACTCGGGTTTTATTTACAAAATTGATCACGTTAACAGACTCCTTGTTCAATTCGGATTCCTCACCATTATCATTTAGAATAAACGGATTTTTTGCGACCTTCATGTAATAACCAGGGAACTCTTCTCTAATGATTAGCAGTTTTGCTATTTGCGTTTCAAACTCCTTAGAAAAGTTGGCATCAAAACAGAGAAGCTCTGAGGAAAGGTTGTTAAACATCTGTACAATCCTTCGTGGATTTGTAGCAAACTCCTTTGATACCAAATCTATTGTTTCATCCTTAAACTGCAGCTGATATTTGTCATTAATTTTTTTTGCAAAATTGAAAATCTCTACTGGCGTATAAGGTTTGATCCGAAGATTAACATTGAAGAATTTCCTTAAAAACTCGTCAGCATCTCTATCTGAGGCCTTAAAAGAATCTCTGACATGCTTTTTTAGGGCTCCATCATCAACAGGAAGGATGAACAGCACATTTTCTTTATGTTCTAAAAATCCTTTGATCGTACTTAATAGCTCACACGCATAATCCTTTTCACAACGGTCTATATTATCTACCACAATTATTATCCGCTCATTATTTGGTGAGGCTTTGGATAAAAGTTCTCCGAATGATTTTGAAAACTGTTCCGGAGAAAATAACAATGGTTTTTCAACATCATACTTGCTATATAAAAAATCACCAAGTATGCTCAAAACTTCTTTAAGTGCGTCATCTTTATAGATTTTAACCAAGACAAGCGCTACAATAGAATTGCCAACGATAAGTGATGAAAAAGCAACAAATTTAATAAGGAAGTCCTTAAATCCTGGAAAAAAAATATAAGACAACCCGAAAAGGATTAAGAGAATAGATGCCGTTATATAAAAAATGGTTGGGATTTTGAACTTTAATTTTTGAACCTTTTCAGTTACATTCTCATAAAGATTATGCTCATATTTATTCAATTCAACAGTAAGCTGCTCTCCCAACGAAAGAATGAAGCTTCGTCGAAATGCATCCCCATTGTATTTCCAAGCGTCGAATATCGCGAATTTCGTTGGCGAAGAAGTATTATGTTCTAACTTTTCACGAATGGTTTTAATGACACTTGATTTTCCGCTCCCCCATTCCCCGAACAAACCAATAGTGAATGATTTATTTGAGGGAACGCGGTCTATCATCATCCTTAGCGATTCCGCATAAACGCGTGTGTTTAAAAAGTCTGTGTTTTCGTCAAGTTTAATTTCTTGATCAACAATAAATTTGGATTCCATCGAGGTTAATTTTAAGCTACTTTAATTTGCTCCAATAATGACTGTAAATTAGAATGAGAGGTAATTTATAATCAATATCTTGCAGAACAAATATATCCAAAAATCAAATTAGATATATCTATAATTGCTAACATCAATAATGGTCATTTTTTATTAGCCAGTCATAATTTTTAAGCAGAGCAATTAAACAGTTCAAGATATTGGTGTGCTATGGCTAAAGTTCGTCTGGCAGAACTTAAAACAACAACCAACAAATTAAACATCAAATGGATCCTCTTGAAATAAGTGTCAATAAATCTTGGGATAAGGCTATGTTTGTGAGACTGATATCTGCATTTGCCCCCGAAGCAGATTATATGTCTTTTCTTGATATGACCGATGATATCTATAAGTTTTTTAAGACTTCTACAGATAATGAAATTTCAAACCGGTTAAAGGAAATAAACGATCAACTGGATAGGTATGTATATGAATTTAGCAAAATCTATCCTCCACTTCTTCCAATTTCCGAAATAGCTGCCAACTGGAGCCTCCTCCTCAACGATGGTGGAGAGATTTACAGTTATGGTATTAATTACGGTTGGTTAGAGGGAATTTTTGATCTCCGAAATTTTCGACTTTATAATTATGTACCATTTCAATTTAGACTGGGAATAGGTGTTCATAAAAGACATTTCGCCATAGAAGAAGAAGGATTATTAAAAGATGCTTTTAATATGCTCGCAAAGTCCGCGCGGAACTACAAAATTATGCAGATGTATGGCCAGCAGCAGACTGAAAAGCTAAGCAAAATAGGTGAAAAGGAATTTGACCCGAAAACCTATACGAAACTAACTGATCAGAAGTATGAAGTTTCAAGCTACTCAAGACTTACCATTGTCAGCTTTTACGCATTTGTAGAAGCCTTTGTAAATAGTATAGGCTTCAGTTATCTAAAGAGAAATGAATCTACACTTTCCGAAGACCAAAAGGAAGTTCTTTTAGGAAAGAAAAAAGGAAGATATTTGATGCTTCGATCAAAAATGGAATTATTCCAAAAAATTATCAGAACAGATAAAAGAGCGGTACTAATTCTCTCTGACGAAATCCAAATGCCAGAATGTGCTAAGTCCTTCTTCAGCGATTACGAAGAATTACGAAATGCGGCTGTACACTATTCGCCTATAAAGACAAATATTTGGCTAAAGAATAAAGATTGGGTGCAGAAAGCTGAGGATTTTTCAAAGATATCAATAGAATTATCTTTGAACTTATGGAATTCATGTTACCCTAATATCGGTAGTCCTGAATATCTTGGCGAACTTAACTATAATCTACATTTAAAGAATGCCAATGAACGCCTAGATCCTATCGAAGATATCACGAAAGGATTAAGAGAGTAGCTTTGCTTAGTGATATTCATGGATTGTTATTATATTAAAGTTCAGATCCTATCCGTTTTAATTAAGGAAATTAAGCTCTATAATTATGTTAATTAACTTTTGAAAGTATATGCCAATGAAAAGCTTTTTTAAACCACGCGCATCTTTTTCGTTTTCTTCCCACCCCTATGATCTTGGAACCTTCATGGGTCTATGGCACAACCATGATGACAACCATTTTCTGCTAAAAATCTATAGAATTGATGAAAAGGAGTTCTCTAATTATTATGATTATCATTTAAACTATGCTACAGGCAACAACTTAATTAGTAAAGAAGATTTTTTCCGCCATGTCTGGCAGATCGTTCAGTCAAGGATTAAACATTTCGAAATGCAAGATCCTTTTTCAAATAACCACGGCATGCACAGGCAGAACCTCGCAAAACTCCAACAGTTCCAAAAATACTTGAAGAACTTAGACCAATGGAATGCCAGACCGTCTAACATTGTTATCGCCGAAAAGGATGACGTTATTTGGAACCAGAAACAAGAAATCGAAAAACTAAATGCTGAATTGGCGGAGTTGAATCAATATGAAGTTTCACTGAAGATCCTGATTGATGATGGACATCTGCCAACTTTCATCGATGTTATTCAACAATTGCGAGAACTGCAACTTCCTTCGGGCAGGAAATTTATAAAAAGCGACCACAAAATCCCGTATGCTAAGATGATTGCCAAACATTTCTCACACGGCGGTAAGGATATTCCCATCGAAACCGCTCGAAACTACTTTGTTGACAAAAAAGGGGATGTTACTATCAAAGGTACATCAATACAGCCAGAGCATCAGCTTTTCAAAGTTATACCAATAGAACCTGCCAAAAAATAGCAGGCAATTCATCCACTGTATATGACCAGCCCAACTCGCTGGTCATTGTTTCGACCATTTCCCGCTACAAATTTGCTTCCGTAAACTTAAAAACGGAGGCATTATGCAGATCGAGATCTTAACGAGCGAAGAGCTTCAAAGGTTCAAGTCCGAACTTATAGCGGAGATCAAACAGACCATCAGAACCGATGAAACGGTAACCAACAAACAATTCCTTCGAAGTTCGGAGGTAAGGAAGCTATTGAAGATTTCATCTGGCACCTTGCAGAACCTTCGCATAAAGGGAATACTTCCCTATGAAAAGATCGGCGGCATATTCTATTATGCACATGCCGACATAGAACAGTTGTTGGGCGAAATCGGAAATTCGTAGTGGGAACGGCAGAACAACTGGCGAGCTTTCTGAAGCTTGCCAGCGGGAACAGGCGTTTCCGTCAATCGCACCTCAGCCTATATTCAGCCATACTCATGTACCACAACAGGGCTTCCTGCCAAAACCAGTTTCGGGTTTCAAGGCGGGAACTGATGAAACATTCGGCCATCCGTTCCTATGCGACCTATCACAAATGCATGGGCGAGCTGATCGCAAACGGCCTTATCGAATACGAACCGTCGTACCATCCGAACCTTGCCAGCCGTGTTACCTTGTTGGACAATAACAGCGAATCATGAGTGGTAGGCACATTGCAGAAAAGTCCTTTTCCTTCTTCGGGAAAAGGAGCAAGCGGAAGTTGGGCAGAGCCCTACTTTGCTTGCCCCACGCTGCGCGGTGGGGTTTTCGAGAACCAGTTAGATAAGACTGGAAAAAAAATCGACCTCGTTAATAAGGTATGGCGTAATGCATGGGGTAATTCAGTAAGTGATTTATTCACAAACTATTTGCTGATTCGGCTGTTTTTTATCAAGCAAGTATATGGGATGCTGCGCTTGTTAAAAAGAAAGTAATGAAGTCGATTTGGAAAGGAGCAATTGGATTTGGACTTGTAAATATTCCAGTGAAATTGTATTCAGCGGTACAAAGTAGCCATTTGGATTTAGACATGCTTGATGGTAAAGACCTCTCAAAAATCAAATACCAACGTATTAGCGAGAAAAGTGGAAAAGAGGTGCCTTATGAGCGTATTGTAAAAGGCTA
Organism: Pedobacter paludisoli; assembly: GCF_052344095.1. Taxonomy (GTDB): domain Bacteria; phylum Bacteroidota; class Bacteroidia; order Sphingobacteriales; family Sphingobacteriaceae; genus Pedobacter. The sequence continues at coordinate 699,979 of NZ_CP179926.1, forward strand.
TTTGTTAAAAGATAACTATGTGGTACTGGAAGATGAAGACTTTGCACAGGCGATGCCTGAAAAAACTAAACTGATAGAATTGGAGAATTTTGTAGATATAGCCGACATCAATCCGATTTATTACGAAACTTCGTATTACACACAGCCAGAGCCACAAGGGAAAAAAGCCTATTCACTGTTATTAAAAGCATTACAAAAATCAAAAAAAGCAGGTTTGGCCCGGTTTGTACTGCGCAATAATGAACATCTATGCATCATGCATCCCTTAGGCAATATGTTGGTAATTACGCGTATTCGTTTTGAAGAGGAGATAAGGGCTTTCAAGGATTTAGAAACTGAGGTACAAACCATTAAGCCAAAAGAACTGGCCGTGGGAATGGCACTCATTAAGCAATATAGTAGCGATTTTGATATTGGAGCCTTTAAGGACGAGTATACGAAAGAACTGATGAAAGTGATAAGGGCCAAGGCAAAAGGCAAAAAAGTAGTGGTTAAAAAAATGCTGCCGCAAAAAAGTGTTAGCGATGATCTTTACCAACAATTAATGCAAAGTTTGAGCAAGAAAGGAGCTTAAAATGTCTTTAAGCAAGTACATTAAAAAGAGGGATTTTAAACAAACTACAGAGCCTACAGGGGGAAAAACGGACGGTAGAAAACTTTCGTTTGTGGTACAAAGGCACCATGCCTCCCATTTACATTACGATTTTAGGTTGGAACTCAATGGGGTGCTAAAGAGTTGGGCAGTGCCTAAAGGGCCGTCCCTTAATCCCAAAGATAAGCGTTTGGCCATGATGGTAGAAGATCATCCCTATGACTATAAATCTTTTGAAGGAACCATACCGAAAGGAAGCTATGGGGCAGGCGTAGTGAATATTTTTGATGAAGGTACCTATGAGGCCATAGATCACAAGAAAAGTAGCTTGGATAGAGGTTTAGATGAGGGTAATTTAAAGTTTGTACTGCATGGAAAAAAACTCAAGGGAGAATTTGCCTTGGTGAAAATGAAAGACAGTGAGCACAATGCTTGGCTGTTGATTAAGCATAAAGATAAATATGCCGTAGATAAAAAATATGATGTAGAAAATGAGGTATCGGCAAAGATTAAAAAACTGGGAAAGGACTTTAAGAAGGAGAAAGTAATTTCTACCGTAAAACCTAAATCCAAAGAAAAAGTTCCGCAACCCATGTTGGCAAAGTTAGTTAAACAAGTAGTGGATGATGAGGATTGGGTTTTCGAAGAAAAACTAGACGGATATAGGGGAATCGCGAAAGTGGAGCAGGATAGGGTATCCTTGATTTCCAGAAATGGAAAAGATTTAGGCAAAGCTTATCCAACCCTCATTAATTCCTTGGAAAAATTGAATATCGATGCCATTTTGGATGGCGAAATTGTGGTAAGGGAAAAAAATAAGAGCAATTTTCAAGCTTTACAGCACTACGACCCTTCTGACAAGAAAGTAGATCTACGTTATGCCGTTTTTGACGTGCTCCAAATCAATGGTGCTGATGTAAGTATGATGGCTTTACGACAGCGCAAAAAACTCTTGGAAATGCTTTTGGCCAATAACAAGCAGAAAGCAATAGAAATGGTGCCTTCGTTTAAATTAAAGGGCAATGAATTTTTAGAGGATGCAAGGAAAAATGGATGGGAAGGTGTGATGGCTAAAGACGCAGAAAGTACTTACCTAAGTGGGGTGAGGAGCAGTTATTGGCAAAAAATCAAAATACAACAGTCGCAGGAAGCAATAGTAGTGGGTTTTACCAGACCCTCGGGAGAAAGAAATTACTTTGGAGCATTAGTTTTGGCCGTAAGCGGCACAAATGGAAAACTAAGTTATATCGGTAATTGCGGCACTGGTTTTACTGAGCAGTCTTTAAAAGAAATTACTGAAATTTTAAAGCCGTTTATAACCACAGAAAAGCCGATTGACGAAAAAGTGGCGCAGCAAAAAAAGGTGACTTGGCTAAGGCCCAAAGTAGTTTGTGAGGTAACTTTTTTAGAATGGACGGAAAATCAGCGTTTGCGCCATCCTGTTTTTAAAGGAATTAGAGAAGATAAGGCAGTTTCTGAAATCGTTAAGGAAAAAACCGTAGCCGCTAAAAAAGTTGACACTGAGGAGGAGTTTTCTCTTAAATTTGGTAGGAAAGCCGTAAAATTTACCAATCAGCATAAGTTGTATTGGCCCAATGAGAAAATAACCAAAGGACAAGTGGTCAATTATTATTGCGAAATGGCGGCCTATATCTTGCCCCATCTTAAAAACAGGCCACTTTCCCTCAACAGGCATCCCAATGGGATAGCACAACCAGGTTTTTTTCAGAAGGATTTGAATGTCGCGCAAATTCCTAGCTGGATTAAATACGCAACGCTCCCATCCGAGCATCTTCATAAAAAGATAGATTACCTGATCTGTAATGATGAAGCAACCTTGCTTTGGATGGTAAATTTGGGCTGTATAGAAATTAATCCTTGGATGAGTACCTATTTGAAACCAGATCAACCCCTGTTTGCAGTCTTGGATTTAGACCCTCATGGAATTTCATTTGATCGTGTGGTTGAAGTAGCATTAACTGCTAAATCAGTGTTAGATGAAATGAACATTACTTCTTTTGTGAAAACTTCGGGCTCTAAGGGTATTCATATCGTAATTCCTTTGGGGAAATACGATTACGAAATCACTAAAAACTTTGTGCATTATGTGGCAGGTTTGGTTTACGAACATCACCCGGATATCACAAGTTTGGAGCGTAGTCCGAGTAAACGAAAGCATAAAATCTATTTAGATTATTTGCAGAACAGAAAAGGGCAAACCATTGTTGCGCCTTATTCCTTGAGACCCAAACCTGGAGCTACCGTTTCGGCCCCTCTGCAATGGGAAGAAGTAAACGAGGATTTGAAAATCGACAATTTTACGATTTTCAATATGAAAGAGCGATTGGAAAAACTGGGCGATATATGGAAGGATATTTACAAAGTGAAGAATAAGATTGAGAAAACGAAAGTTTAGTTTAATTGTAAAATATGGTTAATGTGGGTAAACCAGGATAGATTGACCCCGTCTCGCCAGAAATAAATTCGTTGTAAAATATTGATTTTTAATTTGTTGCTAATTTGGCGAATAGGGGTCAAGTGTGGAGAATACGGTAGTGATGACCACCTAATTCCGTCGCAAAATGACCACATAGACAATTTTAAAATTGCATCCTAATTAGCTAGTAATAATCAGCTTGAGGTGTTCTCATAAAACCGAAATGAATTGACTTCCGTTTCAGAAATGATATGATCTCCAAGACCGAAATCTTCAGATGACCACTTAATTCCGTCGCAAACGTAATGACAGAAAGATTAAAGAGCAAGCGTAAAGTTTTAAGAAATAAATTAACTGATACTAACCCAAGTATTTTTTTTTAACGAAAAATACTCGGGTTTTCTTTTAATAATTAATTTCTCCCTGTTTTAATAGTCCTTGTCCTAACGTAGGAAAGTAAAACTTCTTTATAGTTTTCACCAATGGTAATTTTTAAACCACCTTTCATACGAACAATATTATTTTCAATTTCTTCAATATACTTTTTTGAAATAAGAAATGAACGATGAATTTGAATTATTGAATGTTGATTTTGTAGTAACTCCTTAACTCTTGTAAGATTTAAGCTTGCTACAATCGTTTTTTGCGTGGTGTAAATCGAGACATAATTTTGCATACTTTCAACAGCAATTATCTCATCATATTTGATTTTAACTAACTTAAATTTTTCGTTTTTACTCTTGATGTAAAAATATTCTTCTGTTTTAAAAGATTTAAAATCGTTTGTTGAATTTGATGTTTCAAATAGCTTGCTTAATGTGTAGTTTAATTTCGCTAAAGAAAACGGTTTTAGTAAAAAGGCATCAGCTTCAATATCAAAAGCATCAATTGCATATTGAGGATGTGCTGTTGTGAAAATTAGCTTTCGGGTTTTATGTCTAGTCATTTTAGATAATTCTATTCCCGACATTTTTGGCATTTCAATGTCCATGAAAATTACATCAAAACCCTTACTTTTTTGAATAGTGTTAAGCGCTAAAAGTGGGTCTGAAAAACTCTGACAGAGGTTAAAATTAGGGGAAGATGAGAGGTAATCAGATAGAACCTCTAGTCCACTGACTTCATCGTCAATAGCTATACAATTAAGGATCATAAAATATTTATTAGTTGTTTGTTTGATTCTTACAAACATAACAATCTATTTTTAAAAGCAAAATTTGATAAAATTTAACTTTTAGTCATTCAATTTAAGCCATTCGTCCTTAAAAAGTACCTTTATGTGTGCTTAAACATGTTTTAAAAAACAAATTAGCTGTTTTTTTTACATCTTCGACATCAATAAACCAAACCAGATAAGTAGAGTTGATTTTTACTTTGTTGCTGAAAATTAATGAGATGCCAGGTTGGTGTTTACTGCATTTAAAAAATTAACGCATGTTGAGAATTAAAATTGGAGCATTTACTCTCGTAGCTCTTATCTTAAATTTAAACCTAGCTTTTGCGCAGCAAAGCTTGGGTTCTAATTTAGATACGCTGAAAAATGGTGTGCTTAAATCGTTAAATATTGATTCTCTTAAGAAGTCTAGTGGACTTGATGCTGAACAACAAAAAAAGTTTGTTGCTGAAAAGATTAATCAATCAAAATTAAATTCATATCTCAAAAGCAATTCTTTAAAAGCTACAAAAAAAATTGAGTTGAAAGATTTTTCTATAGGGAACTCTAGTTTGTTTACCAACGGGTTGATTCAAGGTACAAGTTCTAACTTTATAAATAGTACGAGTGTATCTGGGCAACTTTTGATTTGGAAATTTCCAATTGATCTTGATCTTGTAAATAATTACAATCCATTAAATAATCAAAGTCCTTTAGATAATAATTTGTTTAAGATGGGACTTGCAAAGCCCGATATTTCACAGTTATATAAGGCTAAGCTAAATAAATATAAACAATTTAAGTCTAGCTCACTTCAAGGACTTGGTTTAGATTTATTTATAAAAAAACAGATTCAAACAAAGTTAGAAAGTAAGTTAGGAAGGCCTATAAGCGAATATCCAAATCTTCAATCGTTTTTAAATAATCCATTAGCTTTAAAATCCCTTTTAGAGATGGATGAGGAGCAGATTAAGATGAAGTTGAATTCGTTGATGGAGAAATCGATTAGCGCTAAAATTGAAACTTTTAATTCAAAGGATTTAATGTCTATGAATGAAAGTCAAGTAAGAGAAAAGTTGGAAGCTTTATTGAATAAAACTGCAGAAGGCAAAGCACCTTCACTATCTATGGATCAGTTAAAAGGTATGAGTGAGAGCCAGCTGAAGGAAAAGTTATTGGCCCTGACAACCGAATTGCAAAACGGAAAATCTTCAATTTCAACTCAACAAGCTGCGATTGGAGCGGATGCTTTATTAGATGAACAAATAGCCTCAATAGCAAATATGGTGCAGTCTATTAAGGCCGATATGAACGAGAGTGGTTTAGATGAAGAGACTATTTCTTTCTTGCAAAAGTTTGTAGAGAACAAGGTTACTCAAAAAGAGCTTCAAAATTTTTTCATTAGTGAATTGGCAAAGCAACCAAAATTGAGTCGTGCTAGTAATTTATATTCTAAAATAAAGGAATTTCAGTTGGGGAATTTTTCACATAAAATACCTGGAAGTTTTCTGAATAGAGATCTTTTTCTTAATGGGTTTAATTTTAGTTTGCATACTTTAAGAGGACCAGTTACTATTGGTTTAGCTACCAATAAGGATATAGGGCAACCAAAAGATGCTGGTTTCAGCAGTAGTAATTTCTCAAATCAGCAGCTGTATAGTTACATCAGTGTTCCTACAACTAATTTTTCATTTGGAAGTGGAAAATTATCCTGGGTAGGGGTCTATGATAAGTCTTTAGGTAAGGAAAGGGAGATGATTAATAATGCTAGTTCATTGCCAAAAAATAATTTGGTCTTTACGCTTACTCAAGGTTTTAGTTTGAAGAATTTTGGAAAAGTTACCGTTGATTTATCAAAATCAGCAACGCAATACAAAAACATGGGGATCCAAGGTTTTGATAATCTATACATTAATGAAACTACTATGGGGAACTATTACCGAGATGATTTTTTTGAAACACTATCTATGGGATTTACGCATGCTATTGACGAGAAAAGAATGGGACTAAATAGTAGTGTTTATTTTAACTATTCAGGTATAGGCTTTCAAAATCCGAGCCAACCAGGTATTGGAAATATGAATATGAGATTTGGAGGAAATGTTAAAAAGAATTTTTTCAAGAATAAGCTCACATTTACAGTAAGAACAGACATTAAAAATACGCCGATTAGCGCCAACGATAATTCTCATTGGCGTAATTATGCATTTCAGTTGAATTCTAGAATAAGAATTTCTAAATCATATATCTTAAATGTTAAATACATAGAGAATGGTATAAATAAGGTTTCAGGTTATGCTATGCCTATTTATGGTTCCAAGAAGCTACAGGCAGATTTAACCGCAAATTATAAGATTGCCGGTATTCAAAGTTTCAGTTATTTAAGTCTTGGAAATCAATCTATCTCGAATTCAGGAATGGCCATTCAAACGAATGTTGAACAGGCTAATCTGTCAAATCTGGCAGTTAATAGACCTAATTTATTAACAGTCAACTATACACATAATCTTTTTTTTACTGACTTCTCTTTAAATGGAAATTTATTCTATAACAAAGAGTTTGGCTCATCTCCTTTTATAGGAGACATGCTTAATTCTGATCTTGCTTGTCAATATAGCTTATGGAAAAGTGTGAGTTTATCTACAGGGGCAACTTATTTGAACAATCAGAATATTGCAAAACAAATAGGAATTAAACAAAATATTCAGTTGTTGATCAAAAAACGATTTGATATAAATGCATATCTAGATTTAAGGAAAAATTTAATTAATCCTTTATATCCTGAACTTTTTTCAACTACTAGAGCAGAATTTTCGGTTCGTTATTATTTAGAAAAACAATGAGATTTTTAAAAGATAAATTGCTACTTATACTTCTTCTTTTTTCTATAAATGGCTTTGGACAAATGATAGTACAATTTGTACCAGAAGTTCATGGGAATAGCATAGATGGATTAATGAACGCAAGAATATTCAACAATTCAGGAAGTCAAAATATTCGATTAACGGTAACAGTAACAGAGGATAAAACTGGAAAAGTTGTGGTGATTACGACACCAATATTCAGGATTGGACCAGGCAATAATTCGATTCCATCAATTGCGATTAAAAGTTCTCAGATTACAACAGGTGCAAACGCAGTTGGGAACTTTATACGCAAAAATGGTACTTTCCCGCAAGGCGGATACAATTATGATTTTGCAATAATGTCTTCATCATCAAGTCAAGAAATTATAGCGGATCAAACCTATAGCTATGAAGTGGTACCACCGGCACCATTTGACCTTATCGAACCATTTAATCGTGATCAAATTTGTGAAAAGCGCCCGTTGTTAACTTGGCAGCCTTCTTTACCTCAAATTTTAGGTATGCAATACGAAGTATTGTTGACTGAAATAAAAGGGAGTCAGAGCCCCGTTGAAGCCTTAAACTATAATCTACCTATAGTAAATCAAAAAGGTGTTTCTTCAAATATGTTGTTTTATCCACCCATTTCAAAAGAATTAAGTTCTGGTAAAAAATATGCATGGCAGGTTACAGCATATAAAGATCAAACTGTAATTAATCGCTCGGAGGTTTGGGAATTTAAAGTGGATTGTCAAGATTCTATTAGTGCTATTAAGGATTTAGATTTTGGATATCGAGATATTGAAAATCTAGTTAAGGGTAACTTCTACATTGCAGAAGGATTTATTCGATTTTCAATGATAAACTCTTATGCAGAACAAAAATTGCGATACGGTATTGTATGTACCACTGATCCGAAATCGAAAATTAAAAATCTTCCTGTAATAAAATTAAAGCGAGGGCAGAATAAAGTAAATATAGATCTCCGTAATAATTTTTCATTTAAAGATGGTTATTCCTATATAATGACAGCTTATTTACCAGATGGAACACCAAAAATGTTAAGGTTTATTTATAAAAACATAGAATGAGAAATAAAATTATCCTAATACTAGGCATACTTGCTTTATCGGCTTGCAAAAGAAAACTCGCTACCGTGAAGTTGCAAGACAAAGATCTAATCATTCAGGTAAGGCAAGAGGATGCTGTAGATGATACAACAAAAATAGCGTACCAAGTTCGAATTTTTAATCAAATGAAACTAGCAGAACAAGATAGCAGGTATTTAACAGAGAAAATGGAATACGATCAAGACAGCAGTTTTTACAAAAAGAAGGGTTTAAATAAGGTATTCCCTGTCGGAGTTATACCTATAGCCAATGGTATTAAAAACTGCTATGAATATGTAGTACTTTTTGATAAATCAGAAATGCGCAACGCTGTTGGCGCATTTATTTTCGATGCAAAAGAAATTAATGGGAAAAACTATCAATTGAGTATCAATTAACATGAATTATCAGTTACAAAATAAAACAAAAAAGATTGCTAAGTTTTTATTGGCTGTTTGGCTTCTTAATCTTGTAGAACCACTTTCAGCTTATGCGCTTACTTCTGGACCAAATCAACCAGAAAGTCAGTCATTTCAGGCGGTTGGAACTTCGGATATGGTGGATCTTTTTAGTGGAGATTTTAAGTATAACATTCCTTTAATGGATGTGGATGGATACCCGCTTAATTTAAATTATCAATCGGGGGTTGGAATGGAGGATGAAGCCAGTTGGGTAGGGCTTGGCTGGAATTTGAACGTTGGATCAATAAACAGGCAATTAAGAGGCATACCAGATGATTTTAAAGGTGATGAAATCAAGACTGAACAAAAAACGAAAGATAGAATAACTATTGGAGGAAAGTTAACTGCAAAGGCTGAGTTAACTGGAAAGTATAAATCTACACTTATTCCGGCTTGGTTAACATCTTTTTTAATGCCTTTACCTTATGAGTCTAAACTTAAGCCAAGTGGATCATTCACTTTTGGAATTTTTAGCGATAATTATACTGGTATTGGTGCAGAAATAGGCGCCAATGTTGGTATATCTTATTCATTTGGAGGGAGTGGTTTGTTCACTTCAAGCATGGGGTTGGGAGTATTATCAAATACTGCATCAGGAGTGGATGTAAGCCCTAATATTTCAACTTCTATTTCGGCATTTAAAGCAGAAAAAATAAATACAAATGCTGGTTTTAGTTCGTCATTAGGGTATAATAGCAGAGCTGGTTTAAAAACATGGGGACTTGGATCGAGTATTAATAGTTATCAAATTTCTACACCTTTAGTTTCTTATAATACAGAAGCAATTTTACCTAAAATACAAATACCATATAAATCTACTAATAACTCATTTAGTTTAGATGCCGGTTTTACAGCTGCAATTTTCTTTGTAGGTGGCGGCGCAACTGGGTACATTAAGAATCAAAGTTTAGCAGCAAATTCTTTTGTTAATCCAGAATATGGATTTCTGTATTCAGAAAGCGGAAAAAATAGTTTAAACGCTATTCATGATTTCATTCGAGAAAAGGAGAATCCCGTAATACCCGAACTACCCAATTTGGCACTCCCAATTGCTACACCCGATATTTTTACTTTTAATAGTCATGTTGGCTCAGGCCAATTTAGGTTATATCGTGGTGGTACAGGTGTGTTTTATGATAATGCTATTACTGAGGGGTCTGAGAACAATTCAATTGGAGCAGATTTTGGATGGGGCGTGGGGTATCACGGAGGAGTAACTAAATTTGATCAATCAATTAAAAATACTACGCGTAAATGGACTAAAAATAATGATTATTTAGCCAAAGGTGATTTTCAAAATCAATCTGAAAATGCTCCAAATTACCAGCATGTTTTTTTCAGAAAACCAGATGAAAAAAATATTGAGGATACTGTGTTAAATGGAAAAAATGGTATTATTCGTGGTACTGAGCCATTAATGATTGGAACTTCGGGTGTAAGTGCAAATTCTAGTTTTAAAACAAAAACCTCTTTTGGTAGCAATGTTTATGCTATACCTAACAAAATTGAAAAACATAAAAGACAGGAGCAAAGCACTTCTATAAGTTATCTTACTGCAAGCGAAGCAAGCAAGGTAGGGTTAGATAAAACGATAAATATATATCCTTTTAATGATGCTTCATCTTTTTACCCAGGCTCAACCGAAGCTTATTATGCAAGTAGTAGGGTAGATGCCAATGTAGATCCAAGTACTCAACTTAAGACTAAAAAAGCGCACCATATTTCGGAAATAACGGTTTTGAATGAGCAGGGGCAGCGGAGTGTGTATGGGCTTCCTGTTTACAATAAAATACAACAAGAAATAACATTTGCAGTTGGTAATGGAGGCAGTATAATAAACGGAAGGGTTCCGATGAATAATCTAGCTTCGGGAAATTTTGACCCTAATGTTGGAGGGATTGATGATAGTGATAATTATTTTCATCGAGATACACAACCGGGTTATGCTAGTAGTTATTTACTTACAGGTATTTTGTCACCCGATTTTGTGGATAAAACTGGAGATGGCATTACGGCAGATGACTCTGGCACAGCCATAAAGTTCAAATATTCGAAGGATAGAAATAAGGATTATAAATGGAGGACACCTTATAACTCAGGAGCTACACCTGAAGCAGCATTAAACAGAGGGTTATTGGCCGATTCTAAAGACGATAAAGGAAGTATTATTTATGGAGAAAAAGAAATTTATTATGTTCATTCAATAGAATCAAAAACAAAGATAGCGTATTTCATTACCGAAGATAGAGATGACGCTTTGGGCGTTTCCGATATCAACGGTGGACGTGATCCTTATAATCCCGACCTAAGGCAAAAACGTTTAAAGGAGATTCGATTATATAGTAAAGCTAATTTACAAAAACCGATAAAAGTGGTAAAGTTCGACTATACTTATGAACTTTGTACCGGTGCACCAAACTCGATGAATGGAGGTGGCAAATTGACCTTAACAAAAGTTTGGTTTGAATATGGAAATACTCAAAAGGGAATGAATCACCCTTATAAATTTAGTTATGATATAAATCAGCCGTATGAGCTTCAATCGATGGATAGATGGGGTACTTATAAAAACAGGTTTCTAAATTATGGCTCGTTAACGAATGAGCAATATCCTTACGCTAATCAAAATAAGCAACAAGCGGATCAAGCAGCTTCATTTTGGCAATTGAAAATTATTGAGTTGCCATCTGGCGGGAGTATAAATGTGAAATACGAATCGGATGATTACGCTTATGTTCAGGATAAAAGGGCGAGCGTAATGGTCCCTTTTGATTTTAAGGAGAGTGATATTAAAAGTGGAAATGCTTCAATCATAGTAGACATTGACGTTATGCCTCCTGATGGGGTTGATTGGACATCATGGTTTAAGAATATTTATTTAAATGGTTCAGATTATATATATACAAAATCTTGGGTTAAATTAAGTACGTCAAATGCCGATAGCGAGGGAAATGATTATGATTTTGTATCCACTTATGCAAAAGTTACACAAGTAACTAATATTTCAAATAATAAGGCTACAATAAAATTAGAGAGTATAAATGAAGGAGGAGTTACTACAAATCCAATTCGTTTTGCAGCATGGCAGAAAATGAAAAATGAGTATCCTAAGTACGCTTATCCAGGATATAAAAATAAAGCTGGAGCGAACGATTCTGGTATGGGAGCTATCGTTAGAGCAATAGGAAGTGCTTCTCGGAATTTAAATGAACTTTGGGAAAATTTTTATCAAAGAGCAGATCGAAAGAGTGGTTTTTGCGACGATTTTAAACCAGAAAAGAGCTTTGCTCGAATTGCGAAAGCGAGTGGATATAAACTAGGTGGAGGAACTAGAGTAAAGCAGATAAAAATTGTTGATGAATGGGATTCCTTTACAGGTACAAATACTCCTAAAGGCGTTTATGGACAGAGATATGAATATACTACAAAAGATGTAAATGGAGGTACAATAAGTAGTGGTGTAGCTACATATGAGCCGGCAATAGGTAATGATGAAAACTCTTTAAAGCAACCCATACCTTATATTCAAAAAATAAAAGGCGCAATAAATAATTATTTTGAACTAGAAGCACCTTTTGGCGAATCTTTATACCCAGCTCCTAGTGTTGGATACAGTAAAGTAACTGTGAAGGATTTGGAAGGTGCGGATGACACTCAACCGGATATTCCTGCAACTGGATTTACGGTGCAAGAATTTTATACCGCTAAGGATTTTCCAGTTAAGGTAACTGTCCTGCCAATGGATAAATATAACCCAAAGCCAGAATCAACGTATTCATTAATTAGGACAAATAGTATAGAAGAAATGGTGCTGTCGCAAGGGTATAGCATTGAATTAAACGATATGCACGGTAAACCAAAAGCGGATCGGGTTTTTAATACCTCCTCAGTCGAAATTTCGTCTACCGAGTACCATTACCATGGTGAAAAAGAAAATAGTAAGGAGCAAAAATTTGCATTAGATAACAAAGTAAATGTTGTTTCTCCAAATGGAGAAGTTGAACAAGTAGTTGTTGGAAGAGATATAGAGTTTTTTACTGATTTTAGAGAGCAAGAGACCATTAATTCAGGGAGAACAATCAACTTAGGCGTTGATTATGTTCCTATTTTCTTTGCTCCTTTAGGATTTCCAATACCCCATTGGCCAATGAATGATAATAATGAATATAAGTTATTTCGTTCTGCCTGTGCAGTTAAGGTAATACAAACTAACGGTATTTTATCAAAAGTGGTAAAAAACGAAAATGGTTCATCAATTTCAGTTGAAAATATTGCTTTTGATGGTGTAACAGGAGAAGCTTTGGTAACCAAAACGCAAAATGAATTCAACAAAAGTTATTTTACGGTAAACTTACCCGCATATTGGCCTTACCGTAAAATGGGAGGCGCATACCAAAACATTGGTGTAATGTTGCAAAAGGTCAATTTGAATAATTATAAAGAGCTTAATGAAGAATATTGGCCTTTACTTACTGAAGGTGATGAGTTAGTTAATATTGGATCGGGAGAGTCGTATTGGGTAGTGGATGTTAGTCGGGAGACAACTTTTATCGTACTTAACGGAAAAAAATTAATTGACAGGAAGGGGGCTAGACTGGAAACTATTGCAGATGGTGCCGAAAATCACACATTTAAGATTGTAAGATCTGGATTTAGAAATATTTTGAGTGCAAGTGCAGAGAATATTGTCTGCTTAAATAATCCGATTGTAAATGGTAGACTAGTATTCTACGATAATGCAAATCATGCCGATTTAAAAATTATCAACGCCTCGTCTACATCTTATGACGATGAATGGCCTGTTGATGGAAAAGGTCAGGTAGTAAATAGAAAAGAATACTTCGATGCAGAACACGCCTTTACGTACAAGTTATCGGGTTATAATTCTGAATGGAGTAAATTGGGTAGTAGGATTTACAGCGTTTCTCCAGACTCGGAAGAAGCATATGGCTTAACCATCGATAATGTATTTGATAATTACATAAATTTTAGTAACGAATATTTAAATTTACGCTTAATAAATGCCGGTATTTGGCCAAATTCGCTTGCACTTCCCAATGTATCTTCTAGTAACGAAGTAAATTTCAGCGACGAAGAGTCCTTGGGATTTAAGGCGACCTTTTATGCACCCGAAAGTAAGTATTATTATATTGGTTTTGCTGGTGATGACAGGCTTCAAGTTAGAATTAATGGTATTAATGCTGTGCCAGCTTTAGATAATACTTATCAAAGATGGACAATTTATCCTTATTATATTCAGGAAGGTATCAATACAATTGAAGTAGAAGGATACAACCAAGCGAATGAACACTCAAATTGGAGCGGTAATCCAGGAGGAATGGGAGTTGAAATTTATAATAATAATGGCAACCAATTAAGATATGCCTCCGGTTCTAGCGGTATCAATACCATTTTCAGTACCGGTTCTCTGATTTCTGATCAGTCAAACTTTCAAACTTTTAGAACAATTAATGGCGTTAAGACTTGGCGTTTTTCAGAGGAGGCTTATTTTAATCCTTTTGTACAAGGGATGAAAGGAAACTGGAGGCCGTATACCCAAAATGTGTACCAAGAAAATCGATCGTATGATGGTATTCTACTTCCGGGTAAAAAGGGAGTAAATGTTGCTAATTCTGGATATTTGACGTCTTTTATGTCGTACTGGGTGATTCAGAGCAGTGCCGAATGGGGAGTCAGTTCTTCGATTAAATGGGTTAAAACAAATACCATCAAGCAATACGATAAATATGGCCAAGAAAGCGAAAACCAAGATGCTTTAAAACGATACAGCGCAGCAAGTTTTGATTTTGCAGGTCAATTACCAGCAGCTGTAGCCTCAAATGCCATGCGCAGAGAGATTTATGCAAACAGTTTTGAGGATGTTGCGCGTATAAATACCTTACCCGATAGTAAGGAGAACAAAGAATTCGTTGCAAATGGATATCCATTAAGTTATTACAGGGTGAGTAATGACTCCCATTCGGGTAATTATTCAATAGCATTGCCAACTTCTGGTATTCAATTGGTAACCCGAAAACATACTACCGAACAAAAAGATAGTAGCAAACCGTTTTTAGGCCGAACTTCAAAAAATGAGTTTACTTTAATGAATACAGAGGGTTTATATCCTACAGGCTTTGAGCCTAAGCCCACAGGACAATATTTAATTTCAATGTGGGTTAAAGATGCGCAACCATTAAATAAAAATGTGAATGTTCAAGTAAATGTGGGGAATGCGAATGCAACACTCGCTGTAACAACATTAACGTGTAAGGCGGTGGTAGAAGGTTGGAAACTTATTGAAGGTACATTTGCAATTCCTTATAGTTCAAATAATAACCGGTTTGATATTGCTATTACCCCATCTTTTTCGGGTATTTATTTGGATGATGTCCGAGTTCATCCTAAAGATGCGCACATGAAAACGTATGTGTACGATGATTTAAGCTATAGACTTATGGCAGAACTTGATGAGAATGCATTTGCTACTTTCTATGAGTACGATGAGGAAGGAAGTTTAGTTCGAGTTAAAAAAGAGACTGAGCGTGGCATCGCAACTCTAAAAGAAAATCATTCTTCATACCGTAAAAAAAGCACTTTATAAAGATGAATAAAGTATATAAACGATTGTTTTTTATAAGCATTTCTGTTTTTGGGTTGGGACTAATTACCTATGCAGGTACTACTATACTGCAAAAGTATTCGCAGTATGACGATTGGCCAAGTGATGTTATAGAGCAAAGAGTAGGTAAAATAGACCCAAAGTTGGTTGATAAGTTTGTAAAGATTTCTTCAAAAATTAATCCAACAGCAGTAAATTATAAGATTGAAGGGCATTTTACGCAAATCAATCCGGGAGATTCTACTCAGAATTTGCATAATTTGTTTTATTCCTATCAGCGAGAAGGGGATAAATATTACACTGTCTCCGGTCAGGTCGAATGCTTAATTATAAATGGCGTCACGCTTTATATAGATCATGTTCAAAAGAAAATGATGCTGAGCAAGAACAAAACTTCGGCTGAGCAAAAAACTGCTTTTCCTGATATGTCAAAATTGGTAAAACATTTTTCGGAAGAAAAGTATCAACTTAAAGACCGTGCTATTGGTAATGGGAAATGGATGATATCCTTGATTAATCCAACGCATATTGCCTGTAAAGCGTATGATTTAACCTATGATTCAGCTGCTTTGGCACCAAAACGCATTGCCATACGACTGAGTAACTTCGATGATCCGATGAATCGAAATAAAGACAGACTCGTCAATTTTGAAATTGAAGAAGAAGGCTTAGCCAATTCAGCCTTATTTGATTTTTCTCGGTTTCTGAATAAAGGCTCACAAGGTGATTATATGCTAACGAGTCGATTTAAAGACTACGAGCTAATTAAACTCCTAGATGCCCAGAATTAAGGCAATAGAGTTTTTATGTTTTTTTAAAGTATTGATACTAATTTAACCAAAGGTTTATTTCTGTTTAGCGCTATGATACGATTATTTCGTTGGGTATTATTTTATTTGTTATTTCAGTTGAGCTGTGTGCTAGCTTACGGAGCTGTGGAACCCTATGAGAACTTTTTAAAAGGTTCAATAAAAGCTGGAGATTCGGTGTTGGTAAAGGACGAGAAGTTTCGAAATCCTTTGTTTAACTGGAACGACATTAGCAATATTTCTGTTAATAATTCGATAACCTTTCAGCTGCTGGACGAGAATACATTGAGCCAGTCTTTTACTGCAAAGATTAAATTTCGGGTGGAATATTTTAGCAGCCCAAGTCAGACAGCGCTGACGCGAATAGATACGGTAACCTTGTCTATTGCTTACGATAAAAATTCGGGCGCCATTTATAAATCGAAAGATAGTTACTTCTTTCAAGGAGGCTTTGATGTTCGGGTCTATGTACTGGAAATTAGTAGTCCAGAATTTGGAACTAATTTGCCCGCTGTTTTTCAGTTAAGCAATCAAATTAATATAGATCGTACGTATGCTTTTAAGCCTTATTTGTTTTTAGGGATTAATGGCGATGCTGGAGGAGTTTCAGGAGGCGGGATGGCCCAAAGATTTAGCGCAGGATCTGGATTAACGGAAAATAATCGGCAGTTGGCCCTATCCTGGACTCCTTTGTTAGGGGCTCAGGAGTACGATATTGAATGGGTTGCGGTAGATGCGGATGGGGATTATGGGGCATTGGTTTCTTCTTTGAGAGATGGAAATTACATTTATGATAGTGATAGTCAGTTGGCTCAGTTATTTCGGCACAATGCTACGCGTATAACCACCCATGAAGAAAATTATCGGATTTCCTTGATACACAATTCTAACTTCATTGTGGTACGGATGCGTCAGGTGGCATATGTAGATGGCTTAAGAAATGAAGGCGTTTGGTTTTACAAACAGTCTGATAATACCACTTATGCTATTTGGGAGATTTTTTGGCATCAGTCCAATTTGAATTGGCAATATTCTGCCACTTATGCCGAGGATGGAAAGAAAAAGGAAGTAGTAAGTTATTTTGATGGGACGTTACGTGGGCGTCAAACAGCGACTTTGAATAGCAGCGATAATATTGCCGTGGTTCAAGAGAATGTGTACGATAAATTTGGACGGGTATCGGCCAGTATATTACCGGCTCCAGTAAAAGAAAGCGAAACTGGGTTTCAAACTTTGCACTACTTTCCTACACTGAATACTAACAGTTCGGGCTTGAGTTACAGTTTTGCCGATTTAAGCCTTGCAAATTGTGAACTCACTCCATCAGCCATGGGAATAGGCTCTGGAGCCGGAAAATATTATTCGAATCAAAATCAATTTATCTCGGCCAAGGCTTACAATGCATACATTCCAAATGCAGGAGGATATCCACTATCTGTTACACAATATACGCCTGATAACACTGGACGAATTGCAATTCAAGGAGGCGTTGGTCAAGTTTTCCAACCCGGACAAACTGAAAAACACACTACCCGTTACTTTTACGATAAACCCACACAATGGGAGCTAGACCGCTTATTTGGTAACGATGTTGGCTATGCCAATCATTATTTGAAAAATACAGTAATCGACCCCAATGGACAAATATCCATTAGTTATTTAAACGCATCAGGAAAAACAATTGCCACTGCTCTTTCGGGCGATACCCCAGAGAATTTAGATGCTTTGCCAAATAAGGAAGTAGCACAAATGCTTCCGGTAAATTTGCTGAATCCAGAGCAATTTACTTTTAAAGGTGATGAATTAAATTTAACAGCAACAGCAAGTTATACATCCAGTTTTGCGGGCAATGCTACCCTGTCATACGATGTTGAAAAACTGATTAATCAATATCAAATTAATACTTTTTCACATTTTAGTAATTGCTACTACAATCTACGTATTACCGTTAAGGACGATTGCGGAAATTTAATCTATAATACCCCCGATGCAAGTCCAATAGCTATTGGTTCAAAAACGTTAAATACAGGGGCCGCTGGAACAGAAACTGGAGTAATAAATTTATCATTTAATAAAATTGGTACTTATTTCATCACATTTAACTTTAAGTTAGATGAAAAAGTTATTGAAAATTATACCAATGATTTTATTTCAACTGGGCAGGCGAATGGAACATTAAAGAAAAAGTCGGCATTTATTTTACAGCAATTAAACAATGCTAATTTTATCGATTGTTTCTCTGACTGTAAAACAGCAAGGTCTAATTTGGGTACTCTTACCGAATTTACGTCCATGTTTAATGCTCGTTTGGGAGCACTTGGAGAGCAAAATAATTTGGTCGATTATGCAACCTATATTTCAGGTTTATACACCTCTATATCAAATTATATTAGTACTACAATTGAACCGCAATGCTTAGGCACTTCAGTTGCGTCCTGCGATGTATATAAAAAACCAATGCTTGAAGATGTGTCACCTGGTGGGCAGTATGCTCCGCTTGATGCCAACGGCGTATTAACCGAACCCGCTATTAATGTATTGCAATTGTACTTTAAGCACGGAGCTTTTGATAGCCCACCTGTGGTTATAAGCGATGATTTTAAAGTAACCAATGAACAAGGCCAAATAGTTACGCCATACGATGCAAACTTTACATTAGCTGATTTAGTAAAATATTGGCAACCTATTTGGGCAGAAATGTTTCTTCCCTTTCATCCTGAGTATTGTAAATTGCAATTTTGCGGGCAAATAACTTCTAGTAAAAAATGGGATGATGAGCTGAACGAAAAAACTGGCCAGAATGTAAATTACCACAGCAATAATGCAACAAATTTTTTATTAGATACCGATCCTTTCTTTGCGCAAGGAAGTGTAGGGGGAGGCGAAAAATTAAATATGGCAGCTGACTTGGCCCTTTACAGCTCAAATGTTATGGGGGTTTCAGTAACTAACAAAAGTTTAAGCCAAGTTGTAGATTATTTAATATACTGCTCAAATGGAAGTCCCTATACCGACAATTGGACGAGTTGTTCGGTTAGTTGTCGTGTTGAAGAACGAGAATGGGAAATGTACCGCAGTATGTATTTAGATCTTAAAAATAAATATATAGATAAGGTACGTAAAGCTACAACCTGTGCTTCGGCATGTGTTATTGGCGTACCAGTTACGTTACCTGGTAGCAATTCTACCGGAGGGACGAGTTGCGCTTCAAGAACCCTTTCTTCGGATATGCTAGTTCTTTCTTCTACTAGTTATCGCACTTTTGACTATGCCAACAATCAGCAGAAAACGTATTCGTATGTAGCAGGGGTTGCAGGGGCACAACCTTCATCGGCTCCTTATTGTGCAATGGGTTCTGTAATCATGCAGTTTTATCCTTGCATTGATGTAAATTACCAATCAAATACCATTCGATATACCAATGTATGGGAAATAGTTTGTACCGAATCCATTCCAAATTCTTGTGCGAACAGCGGTAGCATATTAGTTGATGGATATGAGGGCGGAGTAAACCAATTTTACATTGATTGGGGAAGCTATAGGACAGTCTTTACAGTGATTGAAGGATATCCTCCGAGTAATCCACCCGAATTTGGTTGCAATGGCGATTTAGGGATTTACTATTATGATTGTTTTACAGTTAATAATATAGGTGCTGGTTTAGTCAATACCTATACCAATGCCTGGGTGGCTGAGTGTTCTACCTATTATTGGAGGGCTTCTTCTACTGTAACTGCAAAAAGCACGACAGCAAACACAGCATCAAGTTCTACACTAGAAGAATCTGCTGCATCTACGCCACGCAGTGTCTTGTCGCATGTATTGGCCGAAAATATAGTGGCAGATAGCACGCATACCCATGAAACAGTGCTTGCCGAATTAAAAAAGCTAACCAGTACAAATGTATTTTTAGAAGCGGATGTTACCAAAGGAAATGTTTTATTAATTAGCAAAGTAAATCCGACAGAATTAACATTTACCGGCGATACAGCTGTAGTGCTTCATTCAAAATTTGGCAGTTTTTCGCATCTTGCAAATCTTTCAATTAAAAAAGGAAAAGGTTCTTTCCGCAGTTTCCAAAATGTTTGGGTAGCAAAGTTTATCCCCGAAACAGGCTCCTTGCAGGTTTGGAAAGAAGCGCAACGTGTAATTATTGACTCCCTGCATGCCATTAAAGCATCAACTAGTTTGATAAAAGTAAATAATAGTACTGAAAATGAATTAAAAACAACCGAAACCTTAAAAGGGAATGCAAAAACTTTAAATGTTGTTTCAGTTGAAGTAAATCCATATGACTGCCAAGGAACAGATTTTGAAATTTCTGGTCCTTTGAGTTCATGTTATGGAAGTGGAAATCCTGGGTATAGATTTGATATTTATCCAGCAGATGGTGTCCCTGTTTCTTATCAGCCGTATTTATTTGTTGATATTTACATTAACCACGCCTATGACAATGGTTTTGATGTAATTACTACAGTACATTTAGATCCTGAAACGAATAGTGGCAGCGTTTGTATACCGGAAGGTTATTTTCAAAGTGGTCTTTATCTTGCCCCCTATGTTTGCGGATTAACTGGTGCCGCTGAGCCCCAAGAAACTTGTCCGGCTGTTTATACTACTAAAATTAGCAGGTTCGAGAATGTAGACTATTCCAGCTCTGCACCCAACGCAACTCAATACAATTCGAATTTGCAGACTGATTTTGCTTCACAAGCGCTAGATATTTGCACAAGCAATGCCGAAGCATGGGTTCAAAAATTGGATGCTGGTTTAGCAATGTATGGTTTAACCGGCCTCAGACAACAGTTAAAAGACAATTTAATTTCAATTTGCGCACTTGGTGCCGATCAGGAACACCCTTTTGGAGCAAGTAATGTTAGAGCAGGAGTAACAGGTATTACAATTAACGGACACACCGATTGCAGAGATTTTGCCAGCGTACTAAAATATACGCTTGGTTTAAGCACCTTTAATAAAGATATAAATCCTTGGCTTATCGATGGAGTATATGCAAATAACCCCAATGCGAAACAACAAGCTACAACGGTTGTAATTTCTGCAACATCGGCAGCAATTTGCACTAAATTAACCACACTTACAAACGAAGCAGCTTCTGTTGGACAAACCTTGTTTACTTACTTGCAAAATAAGTATGGTGCGGCTATGACATTAAGTCAACAAGAACTAACTGCTTTACAAACAAGTTGTGCAAGCTGTAACTACCTTTTAAATTATGATCTCGTTTTGCCTGTCTTTTTACAGCCAGATAGTAAGGGATGTTTAACAAAAGCAGAGTTTGATGCCGATAAAATTATCTTAAACAATGAATTAGGAGGTACTTTGACTGCCGCAGGTGAGAATTACGAAAGCATTATTACTAATTTCTTTAATAATAAATACGGCTTCTCAGTTGGATATGATCAATATAAAACACTCGAAACTGGTGCAACGCAGATGCTGTGTAACACTCCTCCATTTGTATCTGTTCCCGAAGATGTTTATACCTCTGCACGTTCGTTAGTTAATGTAGCATTTGGGCAAGGAGAGCAATTGTATAATGCCTACATAATAGAAGAACGAAATAATTTTATTAGTGCTTATATAAGCAAATCGGCTTCAGCAAAAGCAAATGTACATTTAACTGCTAAAAAAGAAGTGTATCATTATACTTTGTACTACTACGATTTAGCCGGTAATTTGGTTCGAACTGTACCACCAGAAGGAGTTGTTCTATTAAACGATGCCGAAGTTACCGAGGTTGGGCGTACGCGTGATGGTTTAACTTCTTTAACCGAAAATTGTACCTATCAAGGTCCAAGTACTCTTTCCGATAGAAATACCGCTTTGCAAAGTGTGAGCACGGCCTTGCTGAGTACAGGTAATGCTGCACTAGAGCTTTGGATGTATTCCAGCAGTACAGGTGCACGCCAATTTATAGCAGCAACACCTGATATGAAATACCTCATTCAAACCTGCCAAAACGGAAACTTATTAAACGTAGATATTTTTACGCTAAACCAAACAGCCTCAAACAATGTGGCCATTACTTTGAGCAACCACGTTACGGCCAATGTAAGCGCGCTTCTTCCTTTGCAGCCTTGGACACACGTAGTGGTACAAGGAACAGACCTTTCTAGAGGAGCTCTACAGTTGTGGATTAACGGAAAACAATACAACCCGGTAGCGGGAGCACCTTCTGCAGGCGGTAGCTGGGCCATTACCAGCGATGCTTCCGGAAACATCGTGATGCCCGATAACTTCAGTATGTTAAAATTCCTCCGCGTGTACCCAAATCGTGTACTCGGAGCAGACGAAATTGCTAAAAATGCTGCTAGTTCATGCTTTGGTGTGGTAGATGTAAGCAATCCGTATCAATACCGCTTTAATGTTCCAGCACCCGGCAGCGCAACTACCATTGCCGCAAATAGCACACAAGAAACACAGTTTACTGGCGTGTATCCAGCGCATGTACTTACCACAACCTATACCTATAATGCCACTAACCAAGTGGTGCAACAAAGTACACCCGATGCTGGGACAAGCAATTTTTGGTACGATCGATTGAGCCGTTTAATTGGAAGCCAAAATGCGAAACAGGCACAAACGGCCGATTACAGCTATACTCAGTATGATGCCTTAGGACGAATTGCAGAAGTTGGCCAGAAACGGACAACTTGGAGCATAGCTGCCGGATATTTAGAAGATGGGCAAGTTAGCACGTTTTTAAATGGTGGTAGCAACAGCCAAATTACTACCACGGTATACGATGCAGCCAGTACCATGTCTGGAACCCCAAGTGGAATGAGCCAAGGTAACTTGCGCAAGCGCGTATCGGCCAGTATTTACCGAGATACTTACAGCGACACCAACTTTAGTGCAAGTTATTACGATTACGATTTTACAGGGAATGTGAAAACCCTGTACCAAAAAGTAAAAGGACTAGGACTGAAACGCTTGGATTACGAGTACGATTTGGTTAGTGGCAAAGTAAACTTCTTAGCCTACCAAAAATATGCAAACGATGAGTTTTACTACCAATACGAGTACGATGCCGAAAACCGCTTAACCAAAGCTTGGATCGGAACACAGGCCAATTTAAATGCCTATGGTTTTGGCAGTACCTTAACAAGTCCAAACCGACGTTTACAAGCAAGTTACCAGTACTACCTGCACGGACCTTTGGCACGGATGGAATTGGGCGCTGAAGGAACTTTGGTACAAGGTGTAGATTATGCCTATACTCTACAAGGTTGGTTAAAAGGAATTAACGGAACTGCCTTGGGACAGAACGATATGGGTAACGATGGTGCAACTATAGCCAAAGATGCCTTGGCTTACAGCTTAGGATATTACCAAGGCGATTACAGCCCAGTTGGAGGCGGCTCGGCCTTTGGTCATAGCTACCAAGCCTCAAATGCCAACGCAGCGGGCCGCAACTTATATAACGGTAATATAAGCAACAGTACCTATGCCATTGAGAACATTAACAATGGTGCCACGGTGGGCTATACCTATGGCTACGATCAGCTGAACCGCTTAAAGACGATGAACCAACAAAATCTGGGTTCATCGGGCAATTGGAGCTACGATGGAGCGAGTGTAGCCTTTAGAGAAAATTTCAACTACGATGCCAATGGCAATATCTTGACTTTGCAACGCAACAAAGGCAATGGAAGCTTAATGGATAATTTAACTTATACCTATAGCCGCGATGCGAATGGACGTTTGCAACACAACAAACTGCAAAGCGTAAGCGATAGCCAAGGGATTAATAACGGAGGCGATATGGGTAGTAGCAATTATACCTACGATGCGATAGGCAATCTAACAGGCGATGCAGCCGAAGGGATTAGCGATATCCAATGGAGTGTATACGGAAAGATAAAACAAATCAATAAAAATAGCGGCAATATAGTTTACAACTACGATGCAAGCGGTAACCGCATTAGTAAAACGGCCAACGGCTTAACCACCTGGTATGTACGCGACGCACAAGGGAACGCCTTGGCCTTGTACGACAATGCTGGAGGTACCAACAACTGGCGCGAGCAGACCTTATATGGCAGTAGCCGTTTGGGAATTTGGAAACCAAACATTAACTTAGTTTCGCAGAACGGAGGTTCTGTATGGAACCTGACCGGTAGAACGGCCTATGAGTTGAGCAACCATTTGGGCAATACGATGGCGACCATTAGCGATAACCGTGTACAAGTAAGTGGAGGCTATAAAGCCGATGTATTGACCGCAGGTGATTACTATGCGTTTGGTATGGCCATGACTGATCGTAGTTATACCGCTAGCGGAGCGACTGCCTACCGTTATGGCTTTAATGGTAAAGAGAATGATGCTGAAGTAAATGGCCAGCAGGATTACGGAATGCGTATTTATGATAGTAGGTTGGGAAGGTTTAAGAGTGTGGATCCGATAAGTAAGTCTTACCCACATTTAACACCTTATCAATTTTCTTCAAATAATCCCATACTAAATGTAGATTTGGACGGCTTAGAAGGGGTTGATTATCTTAAAAATATTGTTGTAAGAATGGATGGAAATTCTGTATTCCCAAAAAGCGATTTAAAAAACACAGATAGTGAAGAAATTTTTGTGAGGATGAATTACAAGACAGTAAATATTATTCACAGTACTCCAAATTTAATTACGAAAATTGAATTTAATCCTTCAAGTGTTAGTGGTGCAGCAGGGATATGGTGGAAGTACGGTGCTGATAAATTGTTAGCAGCACAGCATTATTCTAAGAATTGGGTTAGATTTACAGATACTAAACTACCTGCAATCCTTAATAAAGCTACAGGTGTTGAGCAAAATGCTGCTGGTTTTGCTAATACATTTAGACATTATTCGTGGCAAGCGTTACTTACCGCAAGCAATGGAAAACAATTTGCGAAGGATATTGGTGATTACCATGAAGCAGACGGATTAACGGTTAATAGTCAATTAAGTGCTCAGAATTTTAAAGGATATATAAAAGATAATATTATTGATTTGACCAATAATCATTATGCTCGAATGTATGGAGAGAAAATTGACTTTAAAAAAGTAATCTCGTCAATAGACAATTATACAGATTTCTTAAATGGTGTAGCCAAACATATTGCAACAACGGTTGATGGGTATAAAAATGACAAATCATTTGATGGAATTAGAAATGGTTCAGTAAAATTATTTGACAAAAAGGATAAAGATATACAAGAGCAATTTAGGGTGGCGCAAGGTCTTGAAGGACGATAGACGGTATGAGAACAGTAAAAAATATTCTTTTGTTGGGGCTGTTTACATCATTTTATATGTGTTGTAAGCCGAAATCAGATAACACTGTAGTTTATAGTTGTAATGGAGATTATTTCTCTTTTGATAAAACAATTGAAGAAGTTTCGGATTCATTGAAATTGATTGGAATTACACTAGAGTATAACAATAGTTTTTCAGGTGAGGATTTAGGTGTCAAAATGTATTCATATCAAGAAATTAATGACTCGATGGTTATTGAAAGAAAGTTATATTTTAAAGATGAAAGATTACAAGCTATTATATTGGATTTTACAAGTTTGAGTATTGATGATAAGAAAAAATTTAAGGAAATAATTAACAATAGATTTAAAAAATGTGATTTACAGATAAATAGTAATTATACAAAAGTCTCTTATTTTAATCAAGTAAATCCATTGGAAAGTTTATCAGGTGAGACTTTTCATTTAAAAATTTTTTATAACGAAATGCATAGACAATTACCATTAATCTTTTAATCCCTTCTAGCGCAAGGTGTGCCGTGAATGATAAGATGTTTGTAGGTGTTATGAATGTTAAATAAAAGATGGTAGTAGGTCTACCGAAATCGCTGTGCAAGCGGAGGTTTCAAACCGCCTCTCGGTGCTTTAGGAGTAATTCTGCGGTATTGAACGGAAAGAGGAAAAGGCAGGCTAGACTTGTCAGGTATGAATAAGAGAGATGAATGCAAATGAACTACTGAGGAAGTAATGAGATAGAAGAACCTATTGTCAAAAGGTAGTTTTCTTGCGGACTATTGAAAGGCTGTAGCGGTTACTTGCATATTGGCTACAGCGCAATCGTTATAAAGTTGGCATGACTCGTATTTAGGCTTTTATTCAGAACACGGGAAGTCCATTCTAAATGTTAAGCGAAAGGCACCCTCAGCTAGTCCGAACGTAATTTAATAGATAATTTGAGCTGGTGCGAGTTTTTAACTCGTACCATATATAGAAAGTTAAGCAAAAGCGTTAGGCTTTTTTGCTATTTTAGTTTTTTATTGTATTCCTATAGAACTATAGTCAAATGCAGTAATAGATCAGAAAATAGATTATATTCATAACAATCCAGTTGAGGCGGATTTTGTGGAAGAAAATTATCATTGGAAGTATAGTATTGCTATAGATTTTTTAGGAGAAAAGGGTTTGTTGGAGATAGATTTGATTTAGGTACGAGTTAAAAACTCGCACCAGCGAGGGGATATGGGTAGTAGCAATTATACCTACGATGCGATAGGCAATCTAACAGGCGATGCAGCCGAAGGGATTAGCGATATCCAATGGAGTGTATACGGAAAGATAAAACAAATCAATAAAAATAGCGGCAATATAGTTTACAACTACGATGCAAGCGGTAACCGCATTAGTAAAACGGCCAACGGCTTAACCACCTGGTATGTACGCGACGCACAAGGGAACGCCTTGGCCTTGTACGACAATGCTGGAGGTACCAACAACTGGCGCGAGCAGACCTTATATGGCAGTAGCCGTTTGGGAATTTGGAAACCAAATATTAACTTAGCTTCGCAGAACGGAGGTTCTGTATGGAACCAGACCGGGAAGATAGCCTATGAGTTGAGCAACCATTTGGGCAATACAATGGCAACCATTAGCGATAACCGCTTGCAAGTGAGTGGGGGCTATAAAGCCGATGTATTAACCGCAGGCGATTATTATGCCTTTGGAATGGCGATGAGCGAGCGCAGCTTTACTGCCAGTGGAGCGAGTACTTACCGTTATGGATTTAATGGGAAGGAGAATGATGGGGAAGTAAATGGGCAGCAGGACTATGGAATGCGCATTTATGATAGTAGGTTGGGGAGATTTAAATCGGTGGATCCGATAACGAAACAATATCCATCTCTTACTCCATATCAATTTGCATCAAATGTCCCTACATCAGGGGTAGATCGTGATGGGTTAGAATTAGAACCTTCTACAGTTGGGCATTCAGAAATGCACAATCGGGAATGGGCTGAGCAGTTAAGGAAAAGAGACCCAAAACATGCTGACGGGATTATTAAACAAGCTAATGTAAATGCATTCTTAATAGTAGGCTCAATGCTTACAGCAGGTAATGGAGCTTTGTTTTCAGCCTTTGCAAATGGTGTAGTAGATTATGGTGCTTATAAATTTGTAAAAGGAACCCTCAAAAGAAATGATGCTGACATTGCTGAGGGCGTTCATTTGATGGTGTGGGGGGCAACTGGAGAAATTGGAGGAGCTTTACTCGGTAAAACATTTGAAGTTACATCTCCATTACTCAAAGCTTGGGGTTCTTCTATTGCAAAGGCTTTTGAAGGTGGGGGAACAAAACTTATTTCTTCCGAGATGCTTAATAAATATCCAAATAGCCCAGTAATAGGTAATCCATTAGAAACATTTATTGCACCTACTTCTGAAGTTAACAAGTTAATAGAAAGTGGAGCCTCAAGGGCAAAAATAGCAGAGACATTAGGTATTGAAGATCCTCTCTTTTTTAAAGGAGAATTAATTCGAGTTGATATAAAGCCATCCGTTTTAAAAGAGTTGAATTTGCGTGTGCCTTTAGGGAATGAAGTAGGAGCTAATAGTTTATTTGTTCCAGGAGGGAAAACAGTTGGAGGAACAACAGAGGCTATTGTAAATGGGATACCAAAAAATAGTAGTGGTGTAAAAATAAGTGAAGTAAAAATTAAAAATTAAGATGGTTAGTAGTGGTGATTTTTTTTTGTTACAATGTAAGTCTAATTACTTTAAGGGAATTACACCCTCAAACTCAATTTATGAGGAAACAGATGAATATAAAGTTTTAATTGAAGTAGGTATAAAGTATTTTAAAGAAAACGGACTTGAGGAGTTTGCCTTTTTTTTGCGAGAAAGTCAGTACTTTGTAGCACTTTGGACAGCGCACATAATTTTAAAATACGGCGAGCCAGCTGTTTCATTAGCAGTGGAATGTATAAACACTATAAAGGAATATTCGGAACATCCTGTTAATTTAAAAATCTCATTAGAGGAAAAAAAATGGCTAGAACGTAATTTGAGTAAATAAAGAATAGATTTAAAAACCTAGCAATAAAATTTCCTCAGCTAGTCCGAGCGAAATCCAATAAATAAATTCCGCTGGTGCGAGTTTTTAACTCGTACCAGATATACAAAGTCTAGCAAAAGCGTTAGGCTTTTTTGCTATTTTAGTTTTTTATTGTATTCCTATAGAACTATAGTCAAATGCAGTAATAGATCAGAAAATAGATTATATTCATAACAATCCAGTTGAGGCGGGTTTTGTGATAGAAAATTATCATTGGAAGTATAGGAGCGCTATAGATTTTTTAGGAGAAAAGGGTTTGTTGGAGATAGATTTGATTTAGGTACGAGTTAAAAACTCGCCTCAGCTAGTCCGAGCGTAATTTAATAGATAATTTGAGCTGGTGCGAGTTTTTAACTCCAGCTAGTCCGAGCGTAATTGAGTAGATTTTTTCGCTGGTGCCAGCCTTTGGCTGGTACCTACTGATCCATAAGCTTTGCACAGCCTTTGGCCATAACTACCAAGCCCTAGCTAGTCCTCGTAGAAACAAATGAATTCTGCTGGTGCGAGTTTTTAACTCGTACCAAAATAGATAGCCTACTGTCTAAAAGTACAAAGCCTAAGCGTTAGGCTTTTTTGCTATTTTAGTTTTTTATTGTATTCCTATAGAACTATGGTCTAATGCAGTAATAGATCAGAAAATAGATTATATTCATAACAATCCAGTTGAGGCGGGTTTTGTGATAGAAAATTATCATTGGAAGTATAGTAGTGCTTTAGATTTTTTAGGAGAAAAGGGTTTGTTGGAGATAGATTTGATTTAGGTACGAGTTAAAAACTCGCACCAGCGAGGGGTAAATGGAAGAAATCCTATTAACTATAGATTTGCTGGCAAAAGTTTTAAATTTGAAGTTGGAACTATTTTGTCAAAAAAATATCCAAATGGAGTTAGTTTTAATAAATTGGGTTTTCCTGATTTTAGCCCATATGCTAGGACGACGGTAGATTTAAAAACATTAGGGAAAAGTACAGCTACAGATATTAATGCTGCAAATAAAATGGCTGGATATCCTGAAACACCAAAGAATTTTACCTGGCATCATGTTGAAAATTCGACAAAATTAGAATTAATTCCTACAGATTTGCATAATGCTGTAAAGCATACAGGTGGAAGGGCTACTAATGCACCATAAAATTAAGATAATGAAAATAAAATTAAAAGAAACATTTCAAACTATAAACATAAGTCAGATCACAGATTTTGAATCGAGATTAAATATTAAGCTTCCAGAACCGTATAAGGAATTTCTTATAGAACATAATGGAGGAAGACCGAGTTTGAATAATTTTAAAACGTTTGATGGTGAAATTGAAACTGATATTCAGTTTTTCCTTGGGATAACAAATGGATTATATGATATTGGTAAAAATAGGGAGCAGTTAAAAAATGTTATCCCAGTTGATTTTATTCCTATTGCAATAGATAGCGTTGGAAATTTTGTGTTGTTAAATGCTATTTCGAATAAAATATACTTACTTGAACACGAGTCTTTAGAGTTGTTTTTTGTAGCTGATGGTTTCAATGAATTTGTTAATAGTCTATTTTCTTTAAAAAAGAAGTTAAATATTTTGGACAAGTCAATAGCTAATCAGGATATTAATTATTTTAAATTAATTAAAAATCAAGGTATTGATCTTAACTGTGTTAGGAATGAGTTTGATCAATCGCTTGTTATTATAGCTTCGTTAATGAACAAATTTTTACTTTTAAAATTTTTTATTGAAATAGAAGGATTGGGATTTGATGGAGCATTGTTTTGTGCTTGTTCGAATGGACATTTAATAATTACAAAATATTTGCTTTCAAAAGGAGCAAATCCTAATGAAAAAGACGAACAAAATAATACTGCTTTGATGCAGGCGAGTTACGGTGGGTATTTTGATATTGTTAAATTATTGATTAGCGTTGGCGCAAATTTATATGATAAGGACAATTTCGGACAAACTGCCCTGACTAAAGCTTATTGGTCAGACAATCAAGAATTAATTGATTATTTTGAAAAAGAAGTTTATTGGTCTCAGGATTAGTTAAACCCCAGATAGTCCGAGCGTAATTGAGTAGATTTTTTCGCTGGTGCCAGCCTCAGCTAGTCCGAGCGTAATTTAATAGATAATTTGAGCTGGTGCGAGTTTTTAACTCGTACCACATATACAAAGTTAAGCAAAAGCGTTAGGCTTTTTTGCTATTTTAGTTTTTTATTGTATTTCTATAGAACTATAGTCAAATTCAGTAATAGATCAGAAAATAGATTATATTCATAGCAATCCAGTTGAGGCGGGTTTTGTGACAGAAGATTATCATTCGAAGTATAGTAGTGCTATAGATTTTTCTGGAGAAAAGGGTTTGTTGGAGATAGATTTGATTTAGGTACGAGTTAAAAACCCGCACCAGCGAGTGCTTAATTTTTTAGAGATTTTCTTACTCTGGTCTATGTTTTTTGTTTTGTCTGTGCAATGGAGTGTATGGTTTGTCTCGTTAGAATAGTCACAAGCGAGATGCTTGCGCCAAAAATCACTATCCAATAGCCAGAGCAGTTTAGAATTTACAAAGAAAAATTCATTTCTTTATATTCTGTGTTTCAGTGGCTAAAGATAAAAAAGCAATAGGCCTGATTTTCTTGTGCTTAATTTGTTAGATATGTTTTTTACTTTGGTCTAAGTATTTTGTTTACTCGGTGCAATGAGGTGAATGATTTAAGTATAGAACTTTATTTAACTTATTGCAATTTTTAATACTTTGTCTATTCTCTATTTAAATTAAATCATAATTATTCCTATCAAAAATGAAAAAAAACGCTCTTATAATTACTATTAGTGTATTAGTATCCTTTATTTTTTTCAACGCCTCTGCACAATGGACAACTGCAGGTAACGATATCTATAATACTTCACAAGGAAAAGTAAGCATAGGTACCACACTTACCCCTGCAAAATTTACGGTTTTTGAAAGTAATTACTTAGGGCACACCGTTCAATCAAAAATGCTTCTTTCTTCAATAAGAGGAGCCGGCGGAAATATTTTTCAGCACAATACCTGGTTAGTTAGAAATACAGCAGGAACAGATTGGCTTTCTGTCAGAATACACGATGGTATTTCGGTAGATGTATCGTATCTTGATCCTCAAGTAAACACAAGAACATGGTGGGAAAGAGATCCACATAGAGATATCCAACTTTGGGGAACAGGCCCTAATACCTATATGACCCTAAGGGCAGGGAAATTAGGGATTGGTACTACTGCGCCCGCAGTATCGCTTACTGTGCAGCAAGGTGATGCAGTTGGAATTCTTGTAGGAGCAAATAGCGGCACGCAGTCCATTACCAATCATACATTAAAAGTTGGGCGGATTGGCGTTCCGGGTTTAGATAGTATTTCCCGTCCCACATCAATAGCAATGGCAACGAGTGATATTGGCTCCAATATTTTAAGCATTGGAGGTGGATCTATGTTTATGAATGCAGCAACTATAACCCATTTTTATGCAGCAGCTAATAGTAATACAGCTTCAGGAACCATAATAGCCAGTATTACAAACTCTGGATTGGGCATCGGTACCACGGATACAAAAGGATATAAATTAGCCGTGAATGGATCCATGATAGCTACAGAAATGAAGGTAAAAGCTTTTGGAACATGGCCCGACTTTGTCTTCAGTCCTACCTATAAACTTCGATCATTAGCTGATGTAGCACGTTACATTAATAAATACCAACATTTACCTGAGGTGCCATCAGCTGATGAAATTGAAAAAGAAGGACTTGATGTTGGTAAAATGAATGCTGTTTTAATGAAAAAAGTAGAAGAGCTAACGCTTTACCTAATACAACAAGAAACTAGAATGAAAGAAATGGAGGAGAGGCTAAAAAAAATGGAGTCATCAAGACAAAAACAAAATTTAAAATAATACGTCGATTCTTTTAATTTACAAATTTAGTTGTTAAGATTAATATAGTTTCGAATAGATGTTTTGAGGTAGACAAAATAGCCCTTCTATGGCTTAAGAAATCTCTAGGGCAAGCATTTTCTGCGGTGAGCCTGTTGGGCGGTTAGTGCAACTGTGCTTAATTTGTTCGAGATGGTTTTTTCTTTGGTCTAAGCATTTTGTTTAGTCTGTGTAATGAGATAGCTGATTTATTTGGTGTTGTTAGAATAGTCACGAGCGAGACACTTGCGCTAGATTTCACTATCTAAATAGTCAAAACAGCATAGGACTTACAAAGAAAAATTAATTTCCGTGCATGCTGTGTTTCAATGGCAAAAGGCAAAAAAATAAACCAGATCTCATCTTTTTTAAGGTAAAAAAGATCCTTTATATCCTTAAAACGACCTGTTTCGTCATTGGTTTTTTGTGTTTCAAAGAAGCATAATTAACTTAGCGTGTAAGAGTAAATAGGGGGATTTAATGGCAATGTTAGCAGACAGCAAATCCCTTGCTTTTGTTCACAATCTCATCCAAAATGATTCGTAAAAAATTAGCACTGTTTGTTATCTCCATTTTTATTAGTGGACATGGATTTGCACAGGAATTAACTTTCGATAATTTGCATTCTCAAAGTTACGATAAATCCATAGTGTGGAATACATCTAACTACGGAAATGGTTTTGGACATAAAATTTACAGTAAAGACCCAGGAAATTGGACCCTTTTATCGATAGCTGGAAGACATAATTCGGCATCATATACCGATATTATGACATTTACTACTACTGGTAATGTAGGTGTTGGAACAAATATCCCATTAAATAAGTTTCAGGTAAACGGAGCAGCTCGGTTTATTACAAATTTAACGGGGCTGCAATATTTACTTAAAATAGGTGGAAATACACACCTTTCAAGTAATGCCGTTGGAATTAGCTTTGATCCAGAAGGGTACGGCGATGCCTATGCAGGACGACAAAAAACTGCTATTGTGGTAGAAGGGGATGGGACCGGCTGGAGCAGAGGGAAGTTGCATATCCTTCAAAACAATGTTGCCGATAATAATCCTGCTACTTTAAGCAACGCGGCTTTTACCATCGATCAGAGTGGTAAAATTGGCGTTGGAAACGTTAACCCGATCGCCAAATTGGATGTGAATGGTAATATTCGTGCTAAAGAGATTAAAGTTGAATCTGTAAATTGGCCAGATTATGTATTTGACGATGATTACAAAATAATCTCATTGACTGATTTAGAAAAATACATTCGAATAAATAAGCATTTACCTGAAATTTCATCGGCAAAGGAGATAGCAAAAGATGGATTAAACATGGGAGAAATGCAAAAAATGCTAATTCAGAAAATAGAAGAAATGACGCTGTATATACTTGAGCAGGATAAAAAAATTACGACGCTTGAAAAGCAAAACGAACGTATAAAAGCACTGGAAGAAAAAATGAAAAAAATAGAGGCAGAGTTAAAATAGTGAGCAAAGATTTCCTGATTTAAAAGATATAATTATCCCTAAGTAAAATACAATGAAAAAAAATATCCTTGCACTCATTTTTGTTTTATGGTTTGTAAGTTTTAATGGTAAAGCGCAGTGGACACTTTCAGGAATAAATTTAAAAAATGACAATACAGGCAATGTGGGTGTTAATTTAGGGACTAAAACACCTTATTTTCCGCTTGCGGTTGGAGATTCCATCGGCTTGGTTCAAAAGAGTAGCACGAATCCTTATTTTGTAATTAGGGGATTAGCGGCAAGTGGATATGTTCAGAGCATCGGAGCAGAAGCAACGTATTGGTCAAGATTTTCAATAGCTCAGAATCTTCATTGGAACAATACTGCAAATAATTGGCAGGTAGACGGAGGTTTGTATTCAGATTTTAGCGCTTTAAATTTCGAAAATAACGGAGACATGGCATTTTATGCAAACGGTTCCGCCGGAACTTCTTATAGCATGACGCATTCCAGTTTGCAATCTTTTAAACGCTTGGTAATTAGGAACGAAGGTACAGTATACGTTCCGGTTCGGTTAAGTATAGGCACAGCCTTTCCAATTGCACAATTCCAAGTGGGGGATGGAATTTCTTCCTTTTCAGTTGGAAATGCAAACTCTTCCGTTTTGAATTACGGCACTACTTATTTTGGATTTAATGCAGCACGAAACGGAGCTGGCAATTGGGTTCTTCGAGCAGACGGAGCCAATAACGGAGCAGGAGTAATATACGGTGATGTGGCGGGAAACATTTATTTTGCTCCAATTGCTACAACAGGAGCAATTCAGCGAGAATTAACTGCTCAACAATTGAAAGATAAAATAGCTGTCAAGATAACCAATGAAGGAGTTTTACGAGCAAAGCAAATTAAGGTGGAAACATCGGGATGGCCAGATTTTGTTTTTGATCCTAGTTATCAATTACGATCGTTAAATGAATTAAGTAAATACATTCAAGAGCATAAGCATCTACCAGAGACTCCTTCAGCAGCCGAAATTGAAAAAGATGGAATTAATGTGGCAGAGATGAATACTTTATTAATGAAAAAGGTTGAAGAACTTACCATGTACTTGATTCAAAAAGATGCTGAGATACAAAATGAACGGCAATACAATGCGCAACAGCAGAAACAATTAAATGAGCTTTCAAAAAAAATAAATGCTTTAATGCGCAAGTCAAAAGAATAGATTTCTATAAAGTACTAGGTGTGCTTTTAAAAAAAAAGCATTTGAATGGGCAAGGATATAAAAGTGCAGAAAAGCCTATTTCATCCTTGCAAAATGCCTTTCTGTCCTTAGGTTTTGAGGTTTGAAAGTTTTTTTTGAATTTGTAAGCCTAATTGATTCTTATTCAAAGAGTGAGAAAATAGCCAATTCATACGTATGTTAAAGTCTTACCTTTTATTTTTTTTATTGCTGCTGGTTTGTGGCTTAACTAAATTAAGTGCACAAACTATGTCTGATCAAACGCAACTTTATGAATGGAATGCAACAACTGGAACCGATATTGGAGAACGTGTAATAGCTTATATCAATGCTACCGCAATCGATTCGTATACCGCTGCAGAATTTGTAGGACAGATTATTGACGCCGATAGTAATTGGGGTAACGCGATTCCATACGTGGCTAACTTTAAAGTAATGCTTCAGTTTAGTGGGGGCTTTGTTGGTAAAATTGAGCAAGATGTTGTTACACCAAACATTACCCTTCGAATTAAAACAATGACGGCTAGTCAAATGGCTATTGTTGCTTATTTACCAAGACCCTATAAAAATGTACGTGTATTTATTCGCTATTCAACAGGTTATAACCCCACAATTTCTATGGGAAATCCCTATTCCGTAACAACAAGTGGGACAGTTTTAGTAGCCCAACCAACCTATAAGACTGTTTTAGTAAGCAATGCAAGTGGAAATTACGGAATAGGAATCAACGAGCCAACTTTAGGTAGACTACAGGTAGAAGGAAATATGGTAGCACATATAGGGAATGATCAAAATGCATTTGTTGGAAGAAATACGCAAAACTTAGACAAGTATTTTTACAATGTTTTTACTTCTACAAATGGCGATGGTATTCTTTGGTTATATAATAGTAACCAATTAAATGCAATTTCGCTGAACTCTAATGGCAGTTCTTGGTTAAATGGTGGAAACGTAGGAGTTGGAACAACCAACCCATCCGAAAAACTAACTGTTAATGGTAAAATAAAAGCCAAAGAATTAAAAATAGAGCCTTCGAGTTGGTCGGATTATGTTTTTGATAAGGAGTATAAAATTATGTCATTACTTGATTTAGAAAAATATATTAAATTAAACAGACACTTGCCAGAAGTGCCTAACGCAAAGGAAGTAGAAGCTAATGGTATTGAAGTTGGTGAAATGAATAAACTTTTGTTAAAAAAGATAGAAGAGTTGACATTGCATTTGATTGAAAAGGACAAGGAATTAAAAAGGGAAAGAGAATGTATTAACGAGCAAAATAAACGTATAGAAAATATAGAATCCTTGCAGGTTAAATTAGAAGCAAAGATGTTAAAACTCTTAAAAAAAAAGTAGGTGTACGATTGACTCAGGATCAAAACTAAGCATGAGTATATTAATTTAAAATATGAAACCAATTTTAACCATATTATTTATTGTATTAAATTTAATAGCAGTTGCACAAACAAGTCCTGCAAGTAATATAAGGGGAGATGATTCATTTACTCAAGTTGATAATTATGCAAATATTATCAAGCGATTGGGAATTCCATCCGGACCAATTCCTACACTAAGTGCAACAATAGCTGCTGAAAATACTATTAAATTATTTTTCGATACTAGCCTTGGTAGGTTAAAAGTATATAATCCAATAAATGCTAGTTGGATCGATGCAATGGATGGTGTAGGAAAACTAATTACCCCACGTACCATTTGGGGACAAACTTTTGATGGATCGACTAATTTAAGTGGTGCAATTAGTGGTATTTCAACTATTCAGACAAATGGAAATATTGGCTTAGGGATTGGACCTTCTTCTTTTAAAAATATGCTAATAGGTGCTACCATTACAGGATCTTCTACTGCTTACAATCAACAAAACATTGGTGTTATTCAACCTTCAGTAACAGGGATGGCTACTTATTATTCATCCTTAGCTTCAACTTTATCCGCAGCTTTTAATGTAAACAATATAATGCATTATCAAGCAGAACAAGGAGTGTTTGGAGCTGGGAGTACAGTATCAAATCAGTACGGTTTTTATGTTTCACCAACGTTAACTGGAGCTACGAACAACTTTGGATTTTATGGTGATTTAAGCGCTGCTCCATCACGATATAACCTATATATGGCTGGTTCTGCTCAAAATTATATAAATGGGAAAGTAGGAATTAAAACCCTCGGTCCATTAGCTACTTTTGATATTGGAGAAGGTTCTGGTTTTGGTTTAATTTTAGGTGCAGATAATGGAACTGCCGTTCGTACTAATAATGTTAGCAAAGTTGGTAGGATGGGCTCTCCTCATTATATTAATGCCAAAGAACCAGTTACAACGTTTTTAACTGAAAATGGTGGAACTGATAATATTATTAAATGGGGAGGAGGTACTATCTCTGGCAATGCCGCAACAAAACACTCGTGGTATGTTGGAGCGAATAATACTACCTTGTTTGGGACTGAAGTAATGACACTCAACAATACGGGATTGGGAATTGGTACAACAACACCAACTGAAAAAATAGAAGTTAATGGAAATGTTAAAGCTACAACTTTTATAGGTAATTTGACCGGTAGTGCTACTTCTGCCTTAACTACAAATAAATGGGAACCAGAGGGGGTCTCTGATTTAAATACGCCCCTTGGTTTTAAATTATTAAAATCTATAAACAATACGATACTAAATCAGCCAGGAACAAATGAATGGGTACAAGGAATACAGTTTAGTTCAAATAATGATGCTAACTACATCAATCAATTGCTAGCAACGGTTAATGGTAGTTGGTCCGTGAGATCAAAACAAGGTGGGAACTGGGGTCAATGGGACCGATTAATCACAGCTTCACAGCTTGGTGCTGGAAAAATAATTGGAGCAAATACGACTGGAAATGCTGACGGTGCAACAAAATTGCAATCTACAACACATTCGGGTACATTTTGGTTAACGAACTACTGGGATGGTACTTATTGGCAATTAATAAGTAACCATGGTGCAGCTGTTAATGTTGCTCATGCAGATAATGCCAATTCTTATGCTGGTTTAAGTGGAGATTTTAGCGGATTTGGAACTTCTATTTCATGGCTTGCGGGTAAGGATGTTTCAGGAAAAATGATGCCGTTTTCTCCCGCGAAAATTAAATCCGAACTAGCTACATCTTTACAAGATGTAACAAGTGCAGGAAATAGCTCAACGAATAACATTATTATTAAAGATGCGGTTAATGATATAAGTCTCATTTTTGAGGTTAAAGGATTGACAGTTCCAAGTATTATACCTTCTAATTTTGGAGGAACGATGGATCGTAATATGAGCATAGCTCCATTTGGTGGAAATGTAGGCATTGGCACAACCAACCCATCCGAAAAACTCTCTGTTAATGGTAAAATAAAAGCCAAAGAATTAAAAATTGAGCCTTTGGGTTGGTCTGATTATGTTTTTGATGAAGGCTATAAAATTACTTCATTAATTGATTTAGAAAAGTTTATTAAGCTTAATAAACACTTGCCAGAAGTGCCTAGTGCAAAGGAAGTAGAATCTAATGGTATTGAAGTTGGTGAAATGAATAAACTTTTGTTAAAGAAGATAGAAGAATTGACACTTTATATGATTGAAATGAAAAAGGAAAACATTGAATTAAAAAATAGATTAACTAAAATTGAAAACAAATAAAATCTCCCCAATTATGCGTTGCACACTTGTTCTATCTTTATTACTTTTATTTGTATTGAACGCAAAATCTCAATCAAATAAACGATTTATATCTGGGCATTACTATAATATCAAAGGTGAAAAAGTAACGGGTTTAATCTTTTTGCTTCCACCAGCCAATAATATTTATTTTAGAAAAGATGAAAAGGCAAAAAAAAATAAAGTAAATATTGACTCCATCTCGTCGGTAGTAACTGATAATGATAGTTTAGTTGTTCGTACATTTGATAATAAGGAAGGACGTAAACGTTTTTGTAGGTTAGTAGCAACTAGTCCCGTACGAAAGATATATGTGTATTATGTTGTCCAAAATAATAGGGGAGCTAGCTTTATGAAAGTTACAGGATCTGGTACTGCTACAAACTTAGGTTGGAGTAATAGTGCATACTCATACTCCAAATTTCTTGCTTGTTATGCTTATCAAGATGGAAACACCACCTATGAATTAAAAAGAAGTAATTATATCAAGATTTTAACAGATGCCTTTACAGACTTTCCCGAATTAGTAGAACGTATTAAAACGAAAGACATTAAATACAACGAGATAGGTAAAGCATTTATATTGTACGAAAATCATAGAGTTATATAATTCTCATTTTAAATTAATATTTGTTTGAAATTTCTGGTACTGTCTTTTTGTTTAGCTCTTTCTACGGCACTTTATGCGCAACAGAGACCGCAGTATAGCCAGTACATATTAAACAATTATTTACTCAATCCAGCCTTAAGTGGAATAGAAAACTATACCGATGTTAAACTAGGTTTTCGTCAACAATGGACAGGCCTGCCCGATGCACCTAAAACTTCATTTGTAAGCGCGCAATGGGCTTTAGGCGATCAATATTTATGGTCGAATGCCTTATCCTTTGAAGAAAAGGGAAATGATCCGCGCTCAAAGAATTTACAGCAAACGTATACCGCCTCGCCAAACCATCACGGAGTTGGTTTTTCTGCAGTAAGCGACAAGGCAGGTAAATTGCAAAACCTTACTTTTAACTTAAGTTATGCATATCATCTTCAAGTGCAAAATACTTTAAATCTAGCCTTGGGTATTGCCGCGGGAGTTAACAGAATCGGCATAGATGTAAATGCTTTAATTTTAGAAAATCCGAGTGATCCAGCCTTAAAAAATGCAATTCAAGCACAGGTAAAACCCGATGTTTCAGTTGGACTATGGCTTTACGGCGCTCGTTTTTTTGCAGGGGCATCGGTTCAGCAATTACTGCCTCAAGAAATGCCTTTTAGCAAGGATGAAAATTATACTTTGTCTAAACAAGTTGCTCATTTATTTTTAACAAGTGGTTATAAATTTTATTTGGCAGAAGATGTACACATCACCCCTTCAATTATGATTAAACTGGTTGAACCATTGCCAACTTCAATTGATGTTAATTTAAAAATGGGATTTAAAGACCGTTTTTGGCTTGGCACCGGATATAGGAAAAATGATGCGTTTAATGTAATGGCAGGTGTAAATATTAGCCATTTAGTGAATTTAACGTATGCTTATGACTTTAACACTTCCGATCTAAAGCAAGTAAGCACGGGAAGTCATGAAATTGTTTTGGGTCTACTACTCAACAATGTGTACAAAGTAGTTTGTCCAAAGAGAATGTGGTGAATTGCTTGAACTTAAATTTTACGATTGCGCTTGTTTAATTGGTTTAGTCGGATTTCTTTATCGATGAAATATTACCTTATCAAGGTAATAGAACCATTGTAGGTCACTTTTTTATTCAATAGATCCACACCATTAATTAGGTAAAAATAAGCACCAACAGGTGCTGGATTTTCATTGCTCAAATTCCCGTTCCACGAATTTGTAGTATTTTCAGATTTGAAAACTCGTTCGCCGTAGCGATCAAAAATTTGTAGGTTATAACTTTTTAAATTGGTTAGATTAACTGTAAATACGTCGTTTATTCCATCGTTATTTGGAGAAAAGGAGTTTGGAATTAATAATGCGCTTGCCTTTAACAACACCAAATTGTGAGTAGACAATGTATCTAAACAGCCTGAAGTGGTTAAGGCTGTTAATCTTATGCTATAAGTTCCAATTTGAGTATAGGTATGACTAGGACTGGTTTCGGTTGATTGTGTTCCATCACCAAAGTCCCATTCATAGGCTTGCGCATTACTCGAGTTATTGAAAAATTTGATAGTCATTGGTATCGAAAATTTTCCCGGTAGTAAAGGATCGGTACTAAAATTAGCAATTGGTAGCTTAAATATCGGAGGGATGTTGATGTTGGCCGTTTCGCTTTCACAATTTCCTAATTTCACTTTTACAGTGTAATTTCCGGCTTGGTTAATGTTAGAAATAGGTATGGTAAGCGATGCAGTGGTGTCTGTAAAATTTTGTGGACCAGTCCATTCATAACTGGCAAATTCGATTTCAGGAATAGATAGCATTAATACGTCACTAATGCAAAAATTTAGCTTGTTGGCGGTAATAATTGGCTTTTCGGGTTTTTGGGAATAAAAAAAACGATAAGAAGTTATTACACTACAGCCTCGTGCACTCACAACTTCTAAAACAACCGTCTTAGGGCCACTTTTAGCATAAGTAATGGTGTGTGGGCCTATCGTATTGGCTTCATGGATACTGGCATCATTTCCAAAGATCCATTTTAATGAACTAAAATTATTGGCTGCAGCACTAAAAGTATAACTTTGATTTACGGCGCACTCATTATTTATGGTTGGTATAATAGAGGCACTTGGCCCAACAAAATCGCCAGTACCACCAAAAGTTAACGTAAAACCGTTATTCCCACTCGAAAAATTATCTATTAGTAAAGCATATACATGGGTATTTTGCATGTCTACAAATTTCACAAAACCATCTTGCCCCGTAACACAGCCCGATTGTTCATTTAAATCGGTTGAAGATAGATCTAAACCGGTTAAATAATATTTGTTTACACAGTTTACTCCACTCCCAGCTGCACAACGAATAAGGTTTTGAGGCAATAAATTAGCCACCGTACCATTAGGGCCAAGGTCATACAACACCCAGTCAATATCATCGTTTATAGATGTTGGTGTGATACTAAAGGTTAGTGTT
This sequence comes from Pedobacter paludisoli, assembly GCF_052344095.1. Taxonomy (GTDB): domain Bacteria; phylum Bacteroidota; class Bacteroidia; order Sphingobacteriales; family Sphingobacteriaceae; genus Pedobacter. Next base: position 741,760 of record NZ_CP179926.1, read on the forward strand.
CCATCATTTGCAGCGGTCCAAGTGTACCATGCCGAGTTAGATTCTGTTCCTAAACAGCTGCCAACTGATTCCTTATTGTTGCTCCCGGCACCAGCAATGTTGTTTTCAGTAAATGTTTCTTTACTGCATAATATTGATGCAGTAGCGAAATCTTGTCCGGGTTTTTTGGGTGGGTTAAAATTATTGATACACAATTTAAAGGTTCCAGTTGCATTATCCTCTGCACTAATGCGAATGTAATATTCTTGACCAATATTTAAGCCTCCTTTATAGGCCGTTGTAATATTGTTAGCGCTCGTCATTGAACCAATTTCTTCCGTTACAGTTGTATTGGAATAACTATAAAAAGCAATAGTTGGGTTTAATAGTGTACTTGCAGATCCATTAATTTTGCCACTTACAGTAACCGAAATATCAGTACCAATGGCTACAAACTTATACCAAACATCTTTACCCTCGGTTGTCCAAAAAGAACCTTTAGCTAAATTGCTCGTAGTTGCTTCTAAATTACTAAATGCAGCATCACTTGAGCAATAAGCCACTACATTGCCTATAATTTGTGCATTTTTAATATCGTCATTTGGAGGCACAAAGCAATTACCTGCAAACGAAAAAAACAACAAATAGACCAAAAGAATAGTAAGTCGAAACATTAAGCAGATTATTTAGGAAATAAAGATAAAAACTTAAATAAAATAAAAGTATTTCAATATCTGTTGGCACGAATTTCTTAAATAGTAAAGTCGATTAATTTTTCGGATTTGCTAGTTTTAGTCATAAATATTTACAGTTTCGTCCTTAAAAAATGCCTCTCTGTCCTTTTTCTTTTTAGCACCGTATTTTTTAAAGAATTTAGCAACCTTATGTTATTTTGATAAAAGGGATAATAAATTGTTTCAGGTACTATTTGTATAAGCCAATTTTACAATAACCTTAAGTGGATATGTTATTGCTAATAGCAATATACTTCAAGATGGATGTTAAAACTTAGTTAAGTTTAGTAATCTCCGCAAATGAAAAAAATCAATGTTAAATAATTTACAAGAATAAAAAATGAAAACGACAAATGTATCCAAAGGATTAGTACAACTACTATTGGGTATAATTCCTTTATTCAGTTGGGGGCAAAATATATTTCCTGTCAATGGAAATGTAGGGATTGGAACTCTCACGCCCATTACGCCGCTTCAAGTTAAAGGAGAATCGAGCTTTGATGGATCTACCAAAGTTTTTATTACTAATAATGCCTCTATTTATGGACGTACAAATTTAGTATTGACTGGCCGTTTAGATAATCAAAACGACCTTTGGAGATTTGGAACAGCTGCAAGAAACTCCTTTGTGTTTTCTCAAAATCAAGGAGGAGCCCAAGGAGATTATGGAGATGAGAAATACTCATTACAGTTGGAAGGAAATTCGAATAATTTGGGTTTTTTAAGTAAGGGTAAGGGAAATACACCGGTTATGGTTATGACACAGCAAGGGAATGTTGGAATAGGAACCACTTCGCCTACCGAACGATTAACGGTAGAAGGAGCATTGGCTTGTTTGGGAAGTGAAGGTAGGAGTGCTGCTATGTATATGCCTTCTAGTTATTTGATAGGAGACATAGTAGCAGGAAGTTTGTATAAATGGTATAATGATATTTGGACTTTGGGGAATATTCGAAGTAGCGGTACACCAACAAATGGTTTTGGTATTTCATTAAATGGAAATATGGTTTTTAAGATCAATCCCAATGGAAATATAGGTTTTGGCACTACCACACCCCAAGAAAAACTCTCTGTAAATGGCAACATCCGTGCGCGTGAAATCAAAGTAGAAGCCACCAACTGGCCCGATTATGTTTTTGAAGAGGATTATAAAATTACTTCCCTACAAGACTTAGAAAAATACATTAAGGTCAATAAGCATTTGCCCGATATGCCAAGTGCAAAGGAAGTAGAAATCAATGGTTTTGAACTGGGCGAAATGAATAAAGTTTTGCTTAAAAAAGTAGAAGAATTGACTTTGCATTTGATAGAAAAAGACAAGGAACTAAATACACAAAAAGGCCATATTCAAATGCTTCAAAGTGCATTAGAAAAGCAAAATTTAATATTATTAAAAATTCAGAAAGACATTAAATTAATCAAATAAGACTATGAGGTAGTATACAATAAACTGTGTAAATGAGATCTGGGTAAAAACTCGGATCTTTTTTATTTACTTTAAAACACAGTTTAACAAAATGAAAGCAGAAGATTTTTTGGATGATAATTTCCTTAAGCAATTTAAGGATGGTAAGGACTTTATGTCTTTTATGGATCAGATGTACAAGCGTGGAGTGGAGAAGATGTTAGAGGGGGAGCTTGATTCCCATCTGGGCTATGAAAAGCATGACAAGCAATCCAAAAGCACTAGTAATTCCCGTAATGGTTATGGTGAGAAAACGGTAAAAACAGAACACGGCGAACTTTCTATAAAAGTTCCCAGAGACCGTGAGTCTTCTTTTGATCCTCAGATACTTCCAAAGCGGAGTAAGCTATCTGAAGGGATTGAGAAGCTAGTCATATCTCTATATGCAAAAGGGATGTCCAATTCTGATATAGAAGAGCAGTTGCGTGAGCTGTATGACTTCAGGCTTCCCCCTTCCACTATCTCAACCATTACGGCAAGGGTAAGCGAAGATGTACTTGCCTGGCAGAACCGCCCCCTTGATCCCCTGTATATGATCGTGTGGATGGATGGGATCGTCTTTAAAGTAAGAGAGAACAATAAAGTAATCAACAAAACCATTTATCTGGCCGTAGGATTAAATACAGAAGGCAAAAAAGAAGTTTTGGGATTGTGGCTGGGAAAGAATGAGAGCAGTGCCTTCTGGATGAATGTATTAACTGATCTGCAGGCTCGGGGAGTTCAGGACATTCTGATTACCTGTACGGACAACCTGAATGGCTTCACCCAAACTATCCGTTCCGTGTTTCCCCAATCCGCTACCCAGATCTGTGTAGTCCATCAGATACGCAATGCCTGCCGTTATGTGGTCTGGAAAGATAAAAAGCTCTTCACCCAAGATATGAGGCTGATATATACTGCTCCAAATAAGGAAATGGCCGAAGCCGAGTTAAAATTATTTGAACAAAAGTGGGGCGATAAATATACTTATGCCGTCAAAAGCTGGCGAACGAATTGGGATGACCTAACAGCTTTTTTTGACTTTCCCCTGGAAATCAGAAAAATCATTTACACCACTAACCTTATTGAAAACCTGAATGGCAAAATTAGAAAATACACCAGCAATAAAATGTCTTTTCCAACTGATGAAGCTGTTAAGAAATCTGTCTATCTGGCATTAATGGAAACAACCAAAAAATGGACCCAGCCAGTGCACAACTGGGGCTTGATAGTGAACCAGTTTTTAGCTATTTTTGGTGAAAGGGTTAAAGTCTGATACCCTAACCCAAATCTCATTTACACACTTTGCTGGATACTGTCGACTATGAATATTAAGGTCCTAATCCAACTAACACTTTTACTTTTAATGGTATTCACGCTTGAATTAAGTAATGTGTATGGTAAAACGAATTCATTTCCGGATGTGTATACCACCTCTGTAACATTTCCAGCCAATTATGTTGTTGGCGATTATATGGAGTTTGTTCAAGCTGCTCCTATTGATGCGGGTGCATCCGGTTATTATGAAATTTCAATTAGTTATGTTCGTGGCAATATAGCCGCGGCAGCAACACATTTAGTAGCAATTTCTCATGCTAACCCTTCAGTATGGAAAGAAGCTGGTCGAATTAATAATAATAAATATGTTGATCAGCAGCTAAATTTTACAATAGACTGTAACGCTGCGTATGGCTATGCTAAATTTAGAGTTAGAGCTGTTGCTACTCACGGTGTATTAGCTCCTATTAATGTGAATATTATTATAACGCCTAAAAATTATAACAGCGGCTTTACAGCACTAAGTAACTGGGGTAATGATACCAGCGTAGATAAATTTCAGCCTATGACGAATGACTGGAATTTGTATGTTGGCAATTTATTCTCTTCAGATGGCGCAACTATAGCTATAAGGGCACTCCAAAATGGCAATGTAGGTATCGGCACATCATCACCTCAAGAAAAACTTTCCGTAAATGGCAACATCCGTGCGCGTGAGATTAAAGTAGAAACCGCCAACTGGCCCGATTATGTTTTCGAAGAGGATTATAAAGTAACATCTTTAAGTGATTTAGAAAAATACATTAAAGCCAATAAGCATTTGCCCGATATGCCAAGTGCAAATGAGGTAGGGGCTGAAGGAATAACTGTTGGAGATTTATTGAAAAAGCAACAGAAAATTATCGAAGAATTGACTTTGCATTTGATAGAGCAAGGCAAACTATTGATCAATCAAAATAAGCAATTGCAAATTCAACAAAAACTTATTGAAGAACAACAAAAAGAGGTTCAATTATTAAAAACTAAACTATGAAAAGTGCAATTCTTCTATTAGTAACTTTACTGGCAGGAGCAGGCATTACTGTAAAAGCGCAAAGTAGAAATGATGCAGGCTTGCAAGGCGATGCTGGAGCAACTTCTGGTTTTTTTGATGCAAATGTTCCGGTTAATTTCCCTACTGGTGCTACTTCTTGGTGGCATTTGCTAGATGTGCGACATTCTAATCCAGCTAATAATTATGCTATGCAATTTTCGGGAAGTTTTGTTGATCAAAATCTTTTTTTTAGGAAGACAAATAATAATCCAGCTCAGTCATGGTCAAAAGTCCTTCTAGAAACGGATGGAGTGGCACCTTTTGGAGGATATAGCTTTGGGAAGTCTAGAGCTTTAAATATTGGTTATAGTGGTGGAAATTATGGTGGGATAGGCTATAACATAGATTTCACTCAATCGACAGGGGTTTTTAATAGGCCATTAAATGATTTTAGTTCTTACTTGGAGTTTTGCCAAGGGGGATATAAATTTTTTGGAGGCCCTAGTTATTCATCAGCTAGTAATGTTGGTCTATCGGGTGTAAATAAGGATTTAGGCCTCTTGGCGATAATTACTAAAGAAGGGAATATGGGTATTGGTATCTCAGCTCCACAAGAAAAGCTAGCCGTTAACGGCAACATTCGTGCTAAAGAGATTAAAGTAGAAACCGCCAACTGGCCCGATTATGTTTTTGAAGAGGATTACAAAATTACTTCTCTACAGGATTTAGAAAAATACATTAAAGCCAATAAACATCTCCCCGATATGCCAAGTGCAAAGGAAGTAGAAGTTGAAGGAATAACCGTTGGAGATTTATTAAAAAAGCAACAAAAAACTATAGAAGAATTGACTTTGCATTTGATAAACCTTGAAAAAGAAAATGATAAGTTGAAAAAAGAAACAACGCAGCAGTTAATAGAACAGAAAAAACAAATTAAAGAATTGCACTTTAAGTTGAATAAGAAATGAAAAAAATATTATTATACCTAATACTCGTATTTCAGGTTAAAATAGTACTTGCACAAAATGATATCTCTCCAACAGGAGATATAAAACTTGGACAACAAGCTTATCTAGGTAATGCGCTACAATTTCAGGGCTGGGGCGAAAGTCATTTTTTACGATCTGAAGCTATTGGTAACACTCCTAATGGGAAAACTAGACTAAGGATTTATCTAGCCGACGATTGGACATACGATCAAGGCTTTGAAATTATAGCTCATCGGTATGATGGTCTAGAGCGTTCATTACTTTACATTCCTGGCGATGGTAGTCAAACCAATTTTTTTAGTGGAGCTTCCTTTGGAAACGACGTTAAGATTAAAGGAAATATTTTAATTACAAACGCTGATTTGCCAATGAGTTTAAGCACTGAAGTTTTAGGCACTTCTCCACTTCTTAATTTACATGTTAATTTTCATTCTCCCACCGTAAATACTTCTTACATAGGTGCCGCATTTCGTATCGACACAAGACCATTAGGTCAACTACCAGTTTTTCAGTGGTTAAAAAGATCTGCCAATTCAAGTACCGAGGCCGAGGTAATGCTAATGGCATTAAATGAACAGGGTAATTTGAGTATTGGTATTTCTACCCCCCCAAGAAAAACTTTCCGTAAATGGCAACATCCGTGCGCGTGAAATTAAAGTAGAAACAGCCAACTGGCCGGATTATGTTTTCGAACATCCGACTCCCTTTTTCTAAAGTAATTACCAAAGTTAAATATATACATGGAAGTGTTGTTCACTCTCAAAATAAAAACTTAAACAGGAAAAATTAAAACAAAAACTTATTTAATATGGTAAAGGTAAAAAGTGTTATACTGTTTGCAATATCGTGTCTCTTTGGAAGTGCTTTATTTGCTCAAAATATATTTCCTTCAACTGGAAATGTTGGTCTGGGGACCCTTTTACCAGGAGCCAAACTTAGTTTTAATGACGTAAATGATGGGACAGATACATCAGATGGAATAACTTGGTTTAGTCCCAACCCTTTGGCTTACGGTATTTTTAGAACACCAGGCCCTTGGACGCCTCCAAATTATCAACAATTGAAAATAAGCTGGGATACAGGTATTATTTTGGATCCAGGAAATACGTATAATAAAAGTTATGTTGATGTAAAAGGATCAGGTTTAAGGGTGACATCAGGTAAGCTTGGAGTAGGGACTTTAAATCCCTTACAAGCTTTAGATGTTAGAGGGATTGTAAGGTGGGGGGATGAGGATAGTTACATTTATTCAGGTCAAGACAACTTAGGTGGTTACTTTGAACAAAATAGCACATTTCCTAATAGGAATGTAATGCGCTTGCAAGCAAATAAAAATGGGAATTATAGTGGTTATGCTCAATTTTTTATTGATGCTGAAAAAGGATTTTCTTTTAGAACACTTGGAAATGCAAATGGTAATGTAGGTATAGGTATTTCTGCTCCAACAGAGAAACTTGCCGTAAATGGGAATATTCGCGCAAAGGAGATTAAAGTTGAATCAAATAACTGGCCTGATTATGTTTTTGAGAAAGAATATAACTTATTGAGTTTGACAGAACTTGAAAATTATGTGAAAACTCATAAACATTTGCCAGAAGTTCCATCTCAAAAAGAGGTTCAAGAAAACGGATTGGCGTTGGGGGAAATGAATAAAGCTCTATTGAAGAAAGTTGAAGAATTGACTTTGCATTTGATAGAAAAAGACAAGGAAATAGCAAAGCTAAAGCAGGCAGATGAAGTTAAATCGGAAGCAATCTCAAAAATTTTAGACCGCTTACAAAAAGTTGATCAAAAGAAAGATAAATGAAAAAATATATTCTAATAACTTGGATGATTTTGCTAAATGTTAGTGCATTTGCTCAAACAGGAAATTTCGTAGTTCAAGGTGACGCTGATAAATTTTACCCTGTAGTTTTCCAAGACAATAACTGGGATAATAACAAGCCGACAGAACTTCAACTTGGCCGCTCATCCGTACATTGGGATGGATTATGGCACGGCTCGTTAATGACGAAATTCGTTTTTCATACATCAAGATACGGAAATGGCGCTGGCTTTGTAAATGCGGTCATATGGCAGAGGTATGGTGGTGATTATATTGGTTTTGTTGCTAGTTACCGAGTGGGCAATGCAAATAATAATTCCCTCAATTTTATCATTTGGTTAAAAGGAAGTACAAGTTATGCTTATTCGTCAAATACGGCTCAAAGTCCTATTGTTTACGATGGAGTACAGCAGTCTTTACCTTTTCAAGAAGAAAATGGCCCTGCTCACACTTTTAAGCAATCTGTAGATAGTTACATTAATTCATGGGGTAAAACTTATGCAGGGAGTGCATACTTTTTAGGCGGGGATGATAATTATATCAATGGAAATTTAGGGATTGGAACCCTAAATCCAGCTGAAAAACTCTCTGTAAACGGCAAAATTCGAGCACGCGAAATAAAAGTAGAAACTGCTAACTGGCCAGATTATGTTTTTCGACCAGAATATGAGTTACCAACACTAGCAGAAGTTGAAAAGTGTATTAAGACTAATGGTCGCTTACCCGATATGCCATCGGCGAAAGAAGTAGAAGCAAACGGCTTGGAGTTAGGAGAATTGGTTAAACAGCAACAGAAGAAAATAGAAGAGTTGACTTTGTATTTGATAGAGCAAAATAAAAGAATAGATATGTTAGATAAACAAATAAAACACAAATAAAAAAATGAAAAAGATAATTACGCTGTTTACTATTGTATTGGTTTCATTGAATTTAAGAGCTCAAACCTTAAATCCTACTGATAAAATATCAACCTCTGGTACAGCCGATATTTTTAAAGGTGGTTATACATTTTCTTACGCAACATCTGGGACTCCCTGGAATGGAGCATTAATAAGTTTTGGTGGATTCTCAAATAATAATTATGATTGCCAAATAAGTTCTGATTACGGACCAAATGGAGGAAGTCATCTATCGTTTAGAACAAAAAATGGCGATATAAATGCGTGGAATCCTTGGTATGAACTTGCCACAAAGGGAACAAATTCTTTTACAGGAAATCAATTAATAAATGGAAATCTAGGTATTGGCACTACCACACCTCAATCAAAGCTTGATGTAAATGGAAGCATTACTTTACAGAATAATCATAATTTATCTTGGGGAGGTACCTATGGACCCGATATCCCTACTATAGCTGCTAGTACAACTGGAGGATTATTTTTTTATCCTTCTGGTTCAACTTCAAATTGTACAATGAGGATTAATTCAGTTGGTGATATTGGTGTTGGCACCATAAATCCCACTGAAAAACTCTCTGTAAACGGTAATATCCGTGCGCGTGAGATTAAAGTAGAAACCGCCAACTGGCCCGATTATGTTTTTGAAGAGGATTATAAAATTACTTCCCTACAAGACTTAGAAAAATACATTAAAGCTAATAAGCATCTACCCGATATGCCAAGTGCTAAAGAAATTGAAAGTAATGGGTTAGTATTGGGGGAAATGAATAAAGCTCTATTGAAGAAAGTAGAAGAATTGACTTTGCATTTGATAGAGAAGGATACGGAGGTAAGAGCTCTGAATGAAACGATAAAACATTTTGAAGCTCGTTTATTTAAGTTAGAAAGCACTAAGAAATAAATAGATTCTATGAGAACCATATTAAGCATAAGTACATTATTTTTTTTTTATTTTGTGTTAAAGCGCAAAATGAAACTTTACAATCCGTTACAGACAGAGGAAATGTAACTTCAAATGCTATAACAACTACTTCGCAAGAAGGATTTAGTAATCATAAAATTACAGATAAAACGATTTTATCTTCATTTAAAAATACAAGTAGAAATTGGCAAATCGACGATGTTAATGGAGATTTTAGACTTTATCTGGATGGTACTTATAATGGGTATAATTTTAACATTTTACCAAATGGTGATGTGGGCATTGGAACTTTAACACCACAAGCAAAATTAGATGTAAATGGATCAACCAAAAGTTTTAATGTCAGTGTTGGTCAGATAGATATGTTTAAAAGTACTACAAATTATGCAAATTTCAGTTCTAATAATCATGGTTCTGTGCTTGTATCTTCAAATCTATTTATGGAGCATAACGATGATTTGAAAATTGCAAATTCACATCCTTCTATGTCAGGGGCATCAATTTTAATTCCAGGAAATGGTCAACCTAACCAAGGATCTATATTGTTTTATACCAACACACCGAGCGCGGTAGTAAAGGAACAAGTATATTCTGGAGCAGTATCAATGGCAATTAATGGAACTGGAAACATTGGCATTGGCACCACCACCCCTCAAGAAAAACTTTCCGTAAACGGCAACATTCGTGCGCGTGAAATCAAAGTAGAAGCCACCAACTGGCCCGATTATGTTTTCGAAAAGGATTATAAAATTATCTCCCTCTCAGATTTAGAAAAATATATTAAAATCAATAAGCATTTGCCTGATATGCCAAGCGCAAAGGAAGTAGAAAGTAATGGACTAGTAATTGGCGAGTTGGTTAAACAGCAGCAGAAAAAGATAGAGGAGTTGACGTTGTATTTGATAGAGAAGGATAAAGAGATTGATGCTTTAAAACAATTAAATATGCGCGTTGAATTAATTGAGCAGAAGCTAAATAAAGTCAATTTGAAACGCTAAAAAATGAAGAAAATAGCAATACTAATATTATTTGTGTTTGAATCCTTTCTACACTTACAAGCGCAAAGTAATGAGTTTTATTTTAATGGTAGTGCGGATGTTATTTTACGATATCCTGCTCGTGGTTCAGGAGGAAGAGCCATTGTACATGCCGATAATAATGTTTTGAATTTAAATTTTGGAGGAGACTTTAGTGGGGGTACAATGATTGGTAATGGTGTTTATTTTAAAGACGGAGGAAATTCATTTATCAATTCGGGGAATTTCGGTATCGGCACATCTGCAGCTACAGGCCTATTGGAACTTAAAAAAATGAATTCAAATTTAGTTTTCGATTTGAATACAAATGGTCTTTCACGGATTATTAGTAAGGGTTGGAATGCAGATATTGATCTTCATACATTTCAAAATAATGGACTAGAAAACTCAAATCAACTTTATTTAAAAAGTAATGGATATGTGGGGATTGGCACTGATAGTCCAGACGCTCCTCTAACGGTAAATGGTTGTTCAAATTTTTTTCCTAGGCGAATAAATGGAGGTGATGCTAGAAAACTATCGATAGATTATTTTGCAAATAATCCAGAATTTATAAGCAACGATTATCCAGTTGTCATAAGAACAGGTGGAGGTAATCAGCCGTTGATTTTTGATGCTGCAAGGATTGGCATTGGCACTACGACACCTCAAGAAAAACTCTCTGTAAACGGCAATATCCGTGCGCGTGAAATCAAAGTAGAAGCCACCAATTGGCCTGATTATGTTTTTGAAGAGGATTACAAAATTACTTCTCTACAAGATTTAGAAAAATACATTAAAACCAATAAGCATTTGCCTGATATGCCCTCGGCAAAAGAGGTTGAAAATAATGGACTGGTATTGGGGGAAATGAATAAAGCTTTGCTTAAAAAAGTAGAAGAACTGACCCTGCATTTGATCGATTTGAGTAAAAGGTTTGAAAATCAAGAAAGGGAGAATATAGAATTAAGAAATAGTATAAACGAATTAAAGAAGTGTAAAAATAAATAAAATGAAAAAGGTAAGTCTATTGATTGGTTGTGTTTTTTTATTTTTGTCTGTATTTGTCAAAGCACAGGTTACCACTCTTTCTGCTGATTATAAAAGCATTAATATAGGGGTTAGTGGAGGAGATTATAGACTAAATTTGATTTTGCTTCACGAAATTTATGATGGTTCTTTACTCCCATTAAATTATGCAGTAGGTACTATTACGGCCTACCGAGGGCACCAAGGAGCTTTTAATAGGATAAATGTAGCTGAAATTAAAACTTCCTCTGCTTACACTGGGATTTCTGCTACATTAAGTTCTTTCGATGGTGGGGTTACAGGCACTTGGAGCCTTAAAACCTGTATTTATAATGGGAAAAGATACCTGGCATTACACGTTCCTTATCACCCTTCACATCACAACTGGGGGTATCAGTTTGTAGGCTGGACTACTTCATCTGGCGAAAACATGAAATTGGTTGATTACGAGGCTAATGGTCAGCCAATTAATCAGAATTTGATTTCGGAAATACAAGATTATAACGCAAATATGAGTCAAACGTTTTTTGCTAGTCATATTTCTCTGATGGCAAATGTAGGTATCGGCACATCATCACCTCAAGAAAAACTTTCCGTAAACGGCAATATCCGCGCACGCGAAATTAAAGTAGAAACCACCAACTGGCCCGATTATGTTTTCGAAGGGGATTATAAAATTACTTCTCTGCAAGATTTAGAAAAATACATTAAGGTCAATAAGCATTTGCCCGATATGCCGTCTGCAAAAGAGGTTGAAAGTAATGGACTGGTATTGGGGGAAATGAATAAAGCTTTGCTTAAAAAAGTAGAAGAACTGACCCTGCATTTGATCGATTTGAGTAAAAGGTTTGAAAATCAAGAAAGGGAGAATATAGAATTAAGAAATAGCATAAAGGAATTAAAGAAGTATGAAAATAAATAAAATGAAAAAGTGAAGTCTATTAATTAATGGTGTTTTTTTATTTTTATCTGTATTAGTCAAAGCACAAGTCACTACTCTTTCTGCTGATTATAAAAGCATTAATATAGGGGGGAGCGGAGGCGATTATAGACGAAATTTGATTTTGCTTCACGAAATTTATGATGGCTCATTACTACCATTAAATTATGCAATAGGTACAATTACGGCCTACCGAGGACACCAAGCAGCATCTAATAGGATAAATGTAGCAGAAATCAAAACAAGTTCTGCTTACACTGGGATTGCTGCTACATTAAGCTCTTTCGATGATGCAGTTACAGGCACTTGGAGCCTTAAAACATGTATTTATAATGGGAAAAGATACCTTGCATTAAACGTTCCTTATCACCCCGCATATCACGACAGAGGATATCAGTTTGTAGGCTGGACTACTTCATCCGGCGAAAATATGAAATCGGTTGATTACGAGGCTAATGGTCAACCAATAAATCAAAATTTGATTTCGGATATACAAGATTATAACTCAAGTATGAGTCAAACATTTTTTGCTAATCATATTTCTCTGATGGCAAATGTAGGCATTGGCACGAGTACACCTCAAGAAAAGCTCTCCGTTAACGGTAACATCCGTGCGCGTGAAATTAAAATAGAAACCGCCAACTGGCCCGATTACGTTTTCGAAGAGGATTACAAAATAACTTCCCTACAAAATTTAGAAAAATACATTAAAGCCAATAAGCATTTGCCTGATATGCCAACTGCAAAGGAAGTAGAAAGCAATGGACTGGTATTGGGTGAAATAGTTAAGCAACAGCAGAAAAAGATAGAGGAGTTGATATTATATTTAATTGAAAAAGATAAAGTAATAGAGGACTTAAAGATAGAGAATAAGATAATTAAGACGGAAGTTAATTTAAATAAAAAAGAATTAACAAATATTCTTGAACGTTTAAATTAATTAGAGCAAAATACAAAATGAGAAGGATAATTTTTTATTTTTTTTTACTATTTGGTTATTGTGAAGTGCAAGGCCAAAATGTGTGGTCCGAAAATGGAAATATAGGGCTTGGTACACTTACTCCAACCAATAAGTTAAATATTATGGTTGGAGCTGGTACGGAAGATGGAACCGTTGCCTTAAAAATCGGTTCTATAGGTAATTATCCTACTTTAGAGTTAGGGGTTCAAAATGACTATAATGCGCAAATTCGTACGTATGGAAATGATTTAAATTTATATGCAGGACATTTTCGTACGATTGGTAATGTTTCATCCGAAAGTCATCAAATAAATTTTTACACTAGTAAAAATGGGTCAACTAACTGGAGTGTTCCTAAAATGGTTCTTAATCATGATGGAAACGTAGGCATTGGCACGAGTACACCTCAAGAAAAGCTCTCCGTTAACGGTAACATCCGTGCGCGTGAAATTAAAGTAGAAACCGCCAACTGGCCCGATTATGTTTTCGAAGAGGATTATAAAATTACTTCTCTGCAAGATTTAGAAAAATACATTAAAGCCAATAAGCATTTACCCGATATGCCAAGCGCAAAGGAAGTAGAAAGTAATGGGTTAGTATTGGGTGAATTGGTTAAACAACAACAGAAAAAGATAGAGGAGTTGACTTTGCATTTAATAGAAAAAGATAATGAATTGAATAAAATAAATAAAAGGATTGAAAATATTGAAGAAGAAAATATGCAAATGAAGCCATTTTTCAATGCTCGATAGCAGGTCAAGGCTTAACAGCCTTGCATCTATATTTTCTAATTTATGCTGCGCTGAATTGTATTTTTCTATAAAATTTCCATCCAACTCGATAAATTTCAAATAGCCTTGTTTAAAGAAATGTTCCTCTATCTGCTCGGTATAATCCATGGAGTCAAAATCAAGTTTCTCAATACTCTTGGCTTTTTTGTCAATCAACATCCATTGATAAATTTGGGAAACATCTGCATCTACTGCTGCATCAAGACGTTTTATCTCAACCATACTTAAGGAATCATTTTCTAAAAAATACAAGTCTTCTAGATTCGGAATCATAGGGCAAAATTAAGGTATTACCCTGTAAGGTTATTGCAGATTTATCCACATGTTGGATTAGGGTTTTTATTGTAAATAGAGTTTTAACTACTTTATCATCTTTATTGTGTAATGCTGGTATAATCTAATTTCTAAATGAAACGGATAAAAAGGCTGCGAATATCGCATCCTCCTTTCGCTGCGAACGCATAATATTCTGATTTCATCAGAATACCCTTCGGGACTTATAGTTCTCCGCTTCAATCTTCCCGATGCGGAATTCTTGAGCTTTCTTTTTTTCCGTTTTTTCTTTTGAAAAGATTTTTTTGAAGAGAAAGGAAGAAAGGAAATTCAACAGAATTTTTAACTAAAAACCCATGTTATGGAAATTACAGGAAGATTAACCGCTGATGCAGTGGTAAGAACAGTAAAGGACGACAAAAAAGTTGTTGGTTTTAGCGTTGTTATTAATGATAGCTATCGGACAAATGGTGAAAAAAGGGATTTAACCACTTTTATCGACTGTTCATTTTGGCGCAATGAAGCAATTGCACTCTATTTAAAAAAAGGTTCTTTGGTGCAATTGTATGGAAGAATTGGCGTAAATGCATATGTATCTCATGACGGCTCAGCTAAAGGTGTATTAACGTTTCATGTATCGGATATTAAGCTTTTTGGTGCATCGAAACTTGAGAGTACTAAGAGTGATACTAAAACAGCAAAAAAAGCATCTGCAAAAGCAGAAGAAAGTGAACCTCCATTTTAAAAGGTATTTTAATCAAGGACAGGGTGTTTTGCCTTGTCCAAACTTTTAAAAATAAGAGATTTTTTTAACAAAAATTAATACAATCATGGCACATAACTTATATTTTAATGAGGGGACAAATAAGCATAGTTTCTTTTCAGTTAAAGAAAAGGCTTGGCACGCATTAGGCACAATTGTAGAGCATTACCCAACTTCAGCCGAAGCACTCGCATTTGCTGGGCTCGATTATACGGTGGAGAAAAGACCACTATATACGCTCGATGCACTTAATTTTAAATTGATAAATGAACCCGATCCCGATGCGATTATTTTAGGCAATCATACACAAATAGAAGTGCCAAATTACTTTGCAACCCTTAGAACTGATACCGAGCAGGTGTTGGGTGTTGTTGGTAAGGATTATAAGGTCGTTCAAAATACCGATGCATTTGCTTTTTTCGATAGTATCGTGGGAGGAACTGATGGAATATTGTATGAAACAGCAGGTGGATTAGGTAAGGGAGAACGTATTTTTATAACCGCAAAATTGCCTTCTTACATTAAGGTGGGTAAAGCAGATTTAATCGAACAATATTTATTTCTTACCACATCTCACGATGGTTTTGGTAGTATTTCAGCTGCATTTACACCTATTAGAGTAGTTTGCAACAATACTTTAAATGCTGCTTTAAGACATAACAGCAATGCCATTAAAATTCGCCACTCTTCGGGAGCAACAGAAAGGTTAAAGCAAGCCCATTTACTCATGGGCATATCCAATCAATTGGCTACCGAGATGGAAGAGGTGTTTAATCATTGGGCAAAAACTCGTATAACTGATTTGGAGCTTAAAAAACTTATTCAGCAGGCAATGGCACCCAATAAAGAAGTTTTACAAAAGCTTAAAAATGGGGTAGAGGATGAATGTTCAACCGCCTTTAAAAATATTGTAGAAAATACCTTTGAATACGCCTTGTCAAATCCTTCGCAATTACTTGATACCACTAAAGGTACTGTTTTTGGTGCTTACAATGCCATTACGGGCTACTTTCAGAACGTGCGAAAGTTTAAAGATACTGAAGCAAAGTTTAAATCTATCATCGATGGTACGGCAAAAATGAAAGGGCAAACCGCATTTGATTTGTGCCTTGAGTTTTCGAAAACTGGAAACCTTAATTTCTTAAACAATTAATTTATTAATCAGGAGCGGAGTTAATCCGCTCCATAATTTTCATGGATGATGAGCATAATATCAGCAAATACCGAGCGTAAAGCGTTATATGAAATAGCGAAAACACTCCGCTTTTTTAAAAACTTGAACTTCTTACAAATTTCAGCAGGGGATGATATACGCATCCGACATGCCCAAAACATCATCAAAGATGTAATAGCAATTAATGGTTTTAAGGTTTGTTTTAACAAAAGACGAGGAACTTACTTAAAGAAGTTATAGCATAGGTTTTTTCGAGGCTTAAAAAAAAACAGCCGTCCACTGGACGGCTCGAAAGCCTCGAATTTTTCAAATTCTATGCTGTTTTATCCAGGAAGATTAACTGTTAGTCCTCATTTGAGCTGAATTTAAAACCGTTAAAAATGTATACTCCGAGTTCAAATGTTGCGTTTTATTAATGGCTAAATTGAATAGTCAAATTAAATTTGGTATATGACGCTTACTATTTTAGTTATTCTAGAAGCCGATTTATTCCAAACAAGTCTTGGCCAAAGTGTAACCTGTAAGTGTAAATCCATTACATCGCTAAATACAAAATCAAGTTTTAAATAGTAATGTTAAAATGTGTTCTCCACAAAAAACTTAGGTTCGCACTTAGATTTTTGGGTAGTTATAGGTGATTTTTTTTCTTGAATAATCATATGCGTTTTTCTTGTCCTCATATGCAAGTTCATCATAATAAGTATTTGTTGATGCTTTATAGGAATCAAAGAGCTTTTTTCTTCTTGCCAATTCTGTTTTACTAAACATCCAAAGTTCATCAGCACTAAACCTATAGCATAGTTCATAGTAAATTTGTGCCCGTAAGATTTTGGTATTTAGATCGGTTTTTTCAAGTTTAATTGCGCTTTCGATCATGTCTTTGGCCTTGGTAAGTTTTTCTAAACTACCTTTTGCATGTTGCTGCGGTTCTGCCAGTAATTGGTTATAAGAATAATAAATTAATGCTAAATAGAATAAACTAGTAGTGTCTTTTGGATTTTTTGTTAGGTTTTTTTCGAGGCTGTCGGTAAGTTTCGTGTATTTACCCTTAGCTGGAACAAGGTTCATACTCGGTTCAAATGTTCGTATTATTCCGCTGTAAATTTTAGTTTGTGGAAGCTGTGCGAAAATCGATAACGGTAAGAGCAGGAAAAGTAATGGAATAATCTTGCAGTTGTTTTTCATAAGTTATGGGGTTTGTTGAATGGTATGTTTATGTTTTTTATGTTGAGCTGAGTACATGCGCTGTAATTTTAACGATGTAATAATCCTGCGAAAGTCCATGTTCAAAGGAAGCTGATTTTCCATAGGTAATCTCAAGTCTTTGTTTAATATTCTCTAAGCCCTTATTCATATTTTTGATAGTGTTTTTTCGACTTGGCCAATTTTTGGATTGGATAACAAAGTAATTCTCTCTAATGTCAATGGAAAGTTCAGCAGGATATTCGGGGTCCTGAAATACACCGTGCTTGAATATGTTTTCGGCTAATGTCAATAGTACTAAAGGCAGAAATCGTTGCTTGCCTATGTTAGGTTGATATCTGAAATCAACAAAAATTTCTCCTTCAAAACGCATAGCATGAAGATTGATCAATCGCTTAACTTGCTCTATCTCTTCGGCAAGTTCTAAGAAGGTTTCTCGAATCTCACAATTGACACTGTAACGCATAATTTCTGATAGCTCCATTACTGCTTCAGCGGTTTTGGGAGAACTCAAATAGATATCTTGATAAATAAAGCTGAGCGTATTAAAGAGCAAATGCGGATTGATTTGTGCCTTAAGATAAGAGTTTTTGGCATTCGCCAGTTGAAGCGCCATATCACGTTCCGAAAGCAAACTTTGATAGTGTTCCTGCTGCATTCTTTTCCTAGTTTCTATTTCAGCCTGATGCCGTCTAAATAAGAAATAGAACCCAGAAGAACCCATAAAGAACAAAGCTCGCCAAAGCTGAGTGAAGATATACCGCTTACTTATGCTAATTTCATGCATTCCATACCAACTGGTTTCCTTTAGTAAGAAATTATCGACAACATAACTGCATGTAAGGTATATTATATACACTATTCCGATAAATACTGGAAGTCTCCAAATCCAACTTAATCTAGAAATGAAAATTTTGGGATAGAGCCAAAGTGCACAAAAATAAAAAAGTAATATATTCTGAAAATAATGGACTAAATAGGCCATAGGGTCTCCGAAAATTCCGGTGGCCAGTCCAATAATAACCGTTTCACAGGCCATGAAGATTGCCCAGCTAAAAAAGTGAATTTTATGTCTGACAATAAAAGCGATTAAATTTTTCATCACGGTAATCTTAATGCTTGGTATAACGTTGGTTATCCCTAGTGTAATAACATCGTTTTAGGCTTTTTAGAAGGCTAGTTTCAACATATAAACTATGAAACGCCAATTAAAAAAGCTAGAGAAAAAGACGGTCTTTATCTTTCGCTCGTCAAGGGAACGAAACTCCCAAGGAACGGATCCAACTACCACCAGTGTTATCATTACGATGACAGGAGGGGAAGTTAATCCAGTTCAGTAACAAACTAAAGAATGCTAAATCCGGCCGGTAAGCAATGTCTTTTCTTCTAAAAACTTCAACAAATTGTTTTTGTATGTTCCGCCCATTTGTACCAGGTGACCATTGCCAAGGTTAATGGTATTTCCTACAATTTTCTCAATTTTTCGTGCGTTGATTACATGTGAACGATGCACTCGGTAGAACAAGTCCTCACAAAATATATTCTCAACATCTTTGAGCGTTAGATATACCAATTGTTTGGTTTTCGAGGTAACCATCGTAACGTAGTTTTTTGCTCCTTCGAAATAGATAATGTCTTGTTTTTTTAAACGGGTAAGCTTGCCTTTTTCGCCAGTTTTGTAGAATTTAATGTTTCGTCCTCTCACACTTTTCTGAGAGAGTTCGCCTTCAATAACACCCATTACTGTTTGTGTGAATTTGGTAAGCTTAATGGGTTTTAATAAGTAATGTGTTGCGCGCACATCGAAGGCTGCTAAAGCATACCGTTCGTAGGCGCTTGTGAATATGATGGCTCTTGATTTATTTTTTAAATCTTTGGCTAAATCTATTCCAGAGATATGTGGCATTTCGACATCGAGAAAAATAATGTCAATTTTGTCCTCAGGACTAATTTGCGAAAGCGCTTGAAGGGGATTGTTAAAAGTCTTAACAACCAAGAGATTAGGGATAAAATTGATATAATTACTAAGCAAGGCAATTGCATGCTTTTCATCGTCAATAATGACGCATCTGATAGGATTCTTCATAAAAGAGGGGTTAGATGATTTGTTGAATATTTTATTTCATGTTCGTTAAAATTATAGGTTTAACATTGATTGTTAATTATTATTTTTTTAGTGATGATTTTTTAAACTTATCTATTTTCTCTATGACTTTTGGTTCAATCTGTTTTTGAATTAAAGTATTTATAATATTTGGGTTTATATGTAGTGCAAATGCTAAGATATTTATATGTAATAAGGAAAACTTCTCAGGGTTCAGGAGTTTTGTGTGATATGCATCATAATTTAAACCCAGTAACTTGGAGATTTTTGTTGGACTATGTTTTACCAATTGATACATGTTTTTCAAGGATCCAGATATAAACATTGACCTAATGGATAGGAAATCGGGATCCATATTTTCTAAGTCAAGATTTTCTTTCCAATGTTCCATTTTCTGTAGTTATTCTCGAATTTCATAAAACATTATTGTATCGTATTTTAAAAAGTACTAATCGTTAATTTAAATTTGCTTTTCGTAAATTTTATTGATAACTTTATCATTATTATTTGGTATTTATTAGAGTCTTGCAACTTCATATCTCAAGCCGTTGACGCAAGACAGCAGATTTATACCCATAACTTTTTTAGAAGTGCTATATTCGCACAACTGAATGAGTATGGGTTCTGCTGTAATTCCGTGTCAACATAAGGCTTGAGAACTGAGTGAAGTTACGGTTTGCAGAATCCATACATATTTCTGTTTTCCATCGAGACTCGTATAACCCATACGAGGATGAAAAATACAAATCAGACCATTCTAGAATTTAACTGCTATCCTAAAACGGGGCTGTTTGTCTTTATCCCTTGTTTTCTAAATCGTCCTTCTGATATCTTTACTTATTTGCAGCTATGTCCTTTTGATAGGATGTTTGCCTTGAAACCTAAAAACCCCGAATGAGAAAAAGGAATATCAACAGACTGAGTACATTAACTCCTCAACCAAGGTTTTAGTGTTTTAATTACTTCTGATGGTATTCCTATATTCTATTCTTCTGCCAACCTAAATAAACTAACTAACCAACATCATGAAAAAAACAACATTATTGTTTGTAATGGCAGCGCTATGCCAAAATTTTAACGGACAGGCTCAGCTTGTAGAAGAAAATAAGCCTCCCTATCAGCCCTTAATAGTCGGGGATAGGGTGCCTAGTCTCACATTTAACAATGTAATTAATACAGATAAAAAAAGTATAAGCTTTTCAGATTTTAAGGGCAAAGCAATTATTCTCGACTTCTGGGCTACTTGGTGCGGATCATGCATTGCCAATATGCCGCATATGATGGAACTTCAAAAGAAATTTGGGAGTAATCTTCAAATTCTTGCGTTAGATAATTCTTCTCAGGATGGCAAAGAGAAAATATTGACTTTCCTCGAAAATAAGAAAGGGACGAAATATGAAATAACCGTTCCTATAATTTATTTGGAAAGGACATTGAATGAGTTGTTCCCTAAAAAGGTAATTCCACACTACGTATGGATTGGTCCAGATGGTCGAGTGAAAGCAATTACAGGTTCCGAGGAAGCAACAGAGGTAAATGTTGCTAGACTCGTAGCAGGGTTGAAACTTAATTTAGCGGTGAAGGAACGGTAGTAATGAGAAATAAAATGATATATAAATGCATAGCAGCTAGTGCTGTAATCAGTTTCTTCTTGCTTACATCGGTTTCAGCTCAAAACTTACAAAAGCCAGTCACTGTTAATGGAATCACCATACTTCCCGATCAACAAAAAGATCACTATGTTAAAATCAACCTTAAGAGTGGAAGGCCAACTATGACAGATTCTACTGGTAGGTTCAAAGTAGAGATTTCTAAGTTTCCGGATACTTTAACATTTAGATTGATAGGCTATGTGACCACAACCAGAATATTTCGCAGTGAAAGGGATATCCCATCTCAGTTGACCATTAGAATGGTTCCTGAGGCGGTGGATTTACAGGATGTAGAAATTAGTACAGGATACCAAAGGGTTAAGGCAAACGAAATTAATGGCGCCGTTTCTATGGTGGATGAAAAGATGCTGAATGCTCGTACCGGAACAAATGTTTTGGATAGACTAGTGGGACAGAGTTCAGGATTGATAGTTAATACCGGTAAAACAAATGGAAATCCGCAAAATAAAACAAATATATCCATTAGAGGAATTGGTACTATAAATGGTCCTTTAGATCCGCTTATTGTACTGGATGGGTATATTTATGAGGGAGATATTAATAACATTAATCCTAATGATGTAGAAAGTGTTTCTATTTTAAAGGATGCTTCCGCCTCTTCAATATGGGGTGCTAGGGCAGGAAATGGGGTGGTTGTAATTAGTTCCAAGAAAGGGAAATACAATCAAGATAGGATTGTGTCTTTTAATGCTAATACTACTATTCGGCAAGTTCCTGATTTAAGTTCCTTTTCTCAGATGACTGCTCCAGAGTATATTGATTTTGAAAGAAATTTATTTGATAGGGGATATTTTGATGCAAGAATTTCATCCGGTAATCTGTCTTTAACTCCTGCAGTAGAGCTATTTCTTGCAAGGAGATTAGGGAAAATTTCGCAGGCTCAGGAGCAAGAAGCTTTGGATAAACTAAGAGGAAATGACACCCGGAAATCGTATGAAAATGACTTTTATACCAATGCAGTTTTGCAACAGTATTCTTTGAATCTGCGCGGGGGTTCAAGTAAATTTCTATATAATTTAACAGGAGCATATGAGAATGCACTAAATGAGAATTATGCTAAGTCTGATAAGTACAATTTGCGATTTGCGCAAGATTTTAAGATAACCAACAAGCTAACATTTTCGAGCTCAATAGCACTTACTGCTGCATCATCCTCTTCAGGAAGACCTGTATACAATTCAATTAATGTGGCTGGTCGCCAACCCGTGTATATGGATTTTGTAGACGAGAACGGCAACCCAATTGCTGTTGCTCAAATGTATCGCAATCAGTATTTGGATACACTTGCAAATGGAAAATTTCTTGATTGGAAGTTTTATCCGGCCAATGATTATTTACATAACACGACATCAGTAAAAAGGAATGAGCTCTATGGTGTTTTTGGTTTAAAGTATCAAATTTCAGATGGACTAAATGTTCATCTGGGTTACCAATTTCAATGGCAAGATCAAAAAACTGAAAATGAATTTGATAGTGAAAGTTACTACAGTCGAAATTTAGTTAACAGCTTTTCTCAATACAATAGAAGTACCGGAGTTATAAGGTACATTATTCCAAAGGGTGGGATGTTGAGGACGGCAAATGCAGTTACAAGTTCTTCATCTGGGCGCTTACAAGTTGATTATGTTAAGAATATCGGGTTAAGTTCAATCAATGCCATAGCGGGAGTTGAAGCAAGAGAAGTAGATGCGACTAGTAATGGAATGATGCTTTATGGTTATCAAAGTGATCCTTTAACTTTTACAAACGTCGATAACGTGAATACTTACCCGAATAGTATTACGGGAAGTTCGAGTCAAATTTCTTCGGGTACTGTGCTGTCAGATACTCGTTACCGGTTTATGAGTGTATATACGAATCTGGCATATACTTTTAAAGGGAAATACAGTGCATCGGCAAGTATACGAAGAGATGGGTCAAATATTTTTGGTGCAAGCACTAACGATAAATGGAAGCCTTTGTGGTCTGCTGGACTTGGTTGGGATGTGGCAGGTGAGCGCTTTTACACAATTGATTGGCTTCCGACTTTAAGGTTCACGGCAACCTATGGCTACAGTGGAAATGTAGACCTTTCAAGAACTGCATCGCCGGTAGCCGTTTATGGAACAAATGCATTAACAGGGCTTCCGTATTCAAGAGTAAGAAATATAAATAATCCTGATTTGAAATGGGAGGAACTCTCACAGTTCAACGTAAAGGTCGATTTTGCAACAAGAAAAAACATACTTACTGGAAGTATTGCTTATTACATCAAGCACGGAACAGATCTTTATGGATTAACACCTTATGATTATACCACTTGGGGTATAGCTTCTGAGATTACTAAAAATGTTGGCGATATGAAAGGGAATGGGTTTGATGCAGAATTTCATAGCATTAATCTTGTTAAAGGCAATTTGAAATGGTCTACCGATTTGTACTATAGCTTCAATACCAGTGAGACCGTTAAATATTATACGAATGGTTTGACAGGCCTTTCGGCTCTTTTAGGTGGAGGAAGTACAATAACGCCAATAGTCGGGAAACCTTTGTACGCTATTGCAGCTTACCGTTGGGGAGGATTGGATGCGAATGGGAATCCGCAAGGTTATCTAAATGGACAGTTAAGTACTGACTATGTGGCCATGGCGGCCGAGGCAAATGCAACAGGCGATAATCTAGAATACGTTGGCCCAGCAAGCCCAACACATTTCGGTTCGTTAATCAATACCTTGAGGTATCGCAACCTTTCGCTTTCCTTTAATATTAGCTATCGCTTTGGGTATTTCACGACTAAACCCACTATTTCTTATTACGCATTGGCAACTACTGGGGTAAGTCATGCAGATTATGCACAAAGGTGGCAGAAATCGGGAGATGAAATATCAACAAATATCCCTTCGTTCGTTTATCCGATAAATATGAATCGAGATGCATTTTTTCAATCTTCACAAATCAATGTAATATCGGCAGATCATATAAGACTCGATTATATCAACCTAGCTTATCGCTTTAATGCTGGTGTGTGGAAATTTCCATTCAGAATGCTCGATGTATATGTAAATGCAAATGACATTGGAATATTATGGAGAGCAAATAAATTTGGTATTGACCCGGATTATGTCCGATCAGTAAGTCCACTTAAAGGATTTACCATTGGAATAAAAGGAAGTTTTTAAAATAGTAGAACGATGAAAAAGCAACTAACAATATTATCCATTTCAATGCTAACGGTGCTAGGTGGATGTAAGAAATATCTTGATGTTAAATCAGATGCAAAACTCGTTGTCCCCTCTAAACTTTCTGATATTCAGGGTGTTTTGGATGACGCAGATTATATGAATCTTTCAAGAACACCTAGTTTAGGTGAGAGTATGTCTGATGATATATTTCTACCGCCAACGACATTAAATGGAAGGGATTTGACCACTAAATTAATTTATACTTGGCAAAAGTTTGATTACCGATTTGGGAATGACTGGTCAAGTGCTTATGTTCCCATCTATAATTCAAACCTATGCCTGGAATTATTGGAAAAGATCCCTCGGACAAATCAAAATGCAGCTGCATGGGATAACGCAAAAGGTTCAGCATTATTTTTTAGAGCTTATTATTTTTACCAACTAACCACGCAGTATGGCAAAGGGTATGGAAGTAGCTCGGATACTGATTTGGGAATTGTACTTAGATTAAGCTCCGATTTTAATGTGAAGTCTCACCGCTCTTCCGTTAAAGCGTGTTTTGAGCAAATTCTTTCGGATTGCGAGCAAGCGCTTAATTTATTGCCGATAAACTCAACTCATTCATTCAGGCCATCAAAAGCTGCTGCCTATGCGTTTTTATCAAGAGTTTATTTGTATATGCATGACTATCAAAAGGTACAAACCATGGCAGAGGAATGCTTAAAAATTAAATCTACGCTGATGGATTTTAATTCGGATAGCGATATTTTGGGACTCACTTTAAATGTAACCTTTAGACGCTTTAATAAGGAAACGATATTTTATTCCGAGCAAAATACCTTTTCGGATATCAGTATTCCCCTTCGAGCAAGAACAGATACTGTTTTATACGCAAGTTATAACCTCAATGATCTTCGTAGAACAGCTTATTTTAGAACGGTTTCGGGCTTTCAGCAATTTAAAGGAAGTTACGCTTCAAATGCAAATATCTTATTTAGTGGACTGGCAACAGATGAAATTATTCTCAATAAGGCGGAAGCAAAATCTCGTTTAGGAGATTTTCAAGGTGCAATGACCGATCTTAATCAGCTTTTAAAATCGCGTTGGAGAAATACGGTGCCTTATGTTCCTATAAGCGCAACAGATAGCCGACAGGCTTTGGATTTTATAATCAAAGAGAGAAGGAAGGAATTGATAATGCGGGGAATTCGTTTTTCAGACCTTAAAAGATTAAATGAACAGGGAGCAAATATTACCTTGACAAGGATGATGGATGGAAAACCCTATAATTTATTACCAAAGGCTGCTTATTATGCAATTCCATTACCTACAGATATCATAGAGCAAACTGGGATTGATCAGAATTAATTTCAGAATTTAGTTTAGTTAATTGCAAATTGCAGGGCCGGATGGCCCTGCTTTTGTCGTTAGCGTTATGGACGAACGGTATTGTTGGTAACCATATTGGTATCATCAGATGATACAATATAGGCAGTTCCTGAGGCAAATGTGCCAATCAAATTAGCAGAAGAATTTAACTGTGGCGCAGTGTCCGGATTGTCAACAAAAGATCTATCAATTGTAATTGAGCAGGCTTGTTGATCCACGTCGGCACATTCCTCTTCATTTGGTGTCCCGTTCCAATAGCTTTCGGTCGTTACATCGGTTAAGCTGTAAGTTGGTCCATGGTAATAAAGGGTGATGGGCTCAAGACCAGAAGATTTATACGAATTTACCGCTTTAAATGCAGATTGTGTAAAGATTAAAGCAAGACCAAAAAGAATGGCGAAGACGCCAACATTGTTTTTTAAGTAGTTCATGATTTTAAAGTTTAGGTGAATAAAATTTGTTTTTTAAATTTGTTTCTCTGTAAAGTAATGGTTGTCCAGCTGCTGGCAATCCATTGATTTCTAGCTTTTATTTTTTAAACCTCCTTCCTTGTTTAATGAATAAAAAGAC
The DNA here is from genome assembly GCF_052344095.1 of Pedobacter paludisoli. Taxonomy (GTDB): domain Bacteria; phylum Bacteroidota; class Bacteroidia; order Sphingobacteriales; family Sphingobacteriaceae; genus Pedobacter. The sequence goes on from NZ_CP179926.1 coordinate 767,910, forward strand.
CGCAAGAATATTCAGAGATAGAAATGTGAAATTGAAAACTAAATGTGTCTTCCAACTCATCCATTTTAGAACACCACCACAACTACAAGGTGTTTTAATATACGCTCCGCTTAATATCAAGGCAACATATCCGGTAAATAAGGCTAGGAGCAAGCCCGATAAGTAAAGCCCCCATGCACGCAAAGAATCTATTGCCAAAAGAATTGCTGTTAGAATTTCAATAGCCGGAATTAACCACAGTAAAACTGCGCTCGTTGTAGCTCCAAAGTGTTGCAATCGAAGCTGATGCTTGAAATCTTGGAAATCCAAAATCTTTGAACCTCCAGAGTATACCCATAGAATAATTAATAGGCCGGTACTAAAAAAGAGTATCAAGTTTTTCATTCTCTTTTGTTTTTTATCCAAATCTCAAAAGGAATTAGCAGGTAGGCCTCTAATATTCAATAGGAAATTGCATTGTTTTTGTAGAAAGAATGCTAATTGTGCTTAGCTGTTTTTTTAGGAATTAGTATCGATTTTTGTTTTTTAAATTACTTAAAGTATTTGCATGCATTCCAATCGATGCCGCAATATCTGTCACAGTTGCCCTTTGAAAGATGCTGGGATGTTTTTTAAGTAACTTTTCTAATCTCTCTTCTGCTTTATAATGATGTAAATCAAGCGCCTTATGGAATAATTCTAAGATTAGTTCTCCGTGCAGTTTCGAAATTAATTGACCAAATTCAGGAAATACTTTGTAGAGATTGGCAAAATGCCCTTTTGAGAGGAGCAATATTGTAGCGTCGTTTACACTGTAAGTTTCAAGCATGAAATCTTCGGTATTCTTTTCTAATAGATGTGGTAAGATCGTTCCTTCAAAATGAAAAGTTAGGAGCCTTTTTCCTGGATCTAATTTGCTTTCAAGTTTTGTTTTTAGGAATCCACGCTTCACAAATATGATAGGGTTGGATTTCCTTATCTCATAATCGAGGGCTTCATTATCTTTTAAATCAAATTCTTTAAAAGCTACTCTGAGGTAGGCTTTTAGAGATGACGAAATTGAAGATTGCTCTTCTAGACCTTTAAAAAATGTTTCAATATCCATGGTATAAAAATACCTAACCAGTACAGGGCTGGTCAAGTGGTAGAATTTACCACCTACAGCCACCTATTGCCTATATTGATTTTAGGATAAAAAATACGCGGGTATCATTTATATAGAGCTAATATTTTTCTTGTGCCAGCGCTAACATTCTAGCAAGTTTTTCAGAAACCTTCCGAATATCTTCCGGGCTATGAACATAATAGGCATTGCTGAAGCTTTTTTCAGAGATATCCTGCTTTTCAAGAGTGCTTACATGGCTGGTTATGTAATGATGAATACGGGTAGCTTTTTGTTCTGTAATTATTCCAGCCTCTACATTCAACGAAATGTAAAACGCCAATTGTTTTACGGAAAGTGAAACTTTATAATTAGAATCCAAAAGACCTGAATTGACCAATTCGGTGTTGATGAAATCAAGCTCCTTTAAGAAGTCAAGTTCTGAGTCAATCATTTTTAGTAGCGTATCCTGTATTGGCTCCGATAGCGGTGAATAGATGGGTAAGTTTAAGGGAGAATTTTGAATCAAATTTTTTCTAATTAAAATCAGTTCACGAAAATGATCAGATATAACGGACAGTTTCATTAATCTTTCATTAAGCTGCGCCTTGCAAAAATCATAAAAAATCGGGTGATTGAATTGTTTGGATATAAGGAGTATGGTTAAATGCTCTTGTGTTAGTATTGAAGAATCTTTTGCTCTTAAGTAATGCATGATTTCCCGGCTAAAAACTAAACAGTGGTAGCTAACAACATCGGGAAGTTTTTGAAGAAAGATCTTTTTAAAGATATCTTTTAGTTCGGCGCTTATTTCAAGACCATCAATAATTTTTGTGCTTTGCGCTATTAAGGATTTATTTTCATCGAGGTACCGATTAATTCCAAATTTGGAAACAATGGTTGATTGATCAAAATCGTTGGGATAGTATTTCCAAAGATATTCAATCAATTCCTGTAAACAATTTAGCATGGTTTTGAGTAAGGGTACTTTATTTGCAGAAACTGTTTTTTGTTCTAAGGTGTCCTCTAGTTCTAGAATTAGTCTGCTCACCGAACTAATCTGAATATTGATATAGGTTTTGGAGGGCAACAGTTTGTCTGGTGTATGGGAATGAATATTTTGTTTCAAGCGAAACACTTCATCGGGAATGTTTAACTCTTTTTCGATATCCAATTCAAGGATATCGTGATCAAAGGCGATGGAATCAAAAATTTGGCGGAGGTAGCTAAGTTCGATGTTCATTTTTTTTGAATGAGGTTTTCAAGATTCTTGAAAATAGCTGATTTATTAGTGATGTAGAAGTCTTTTACACCACTTAACCTGCTAGTTGGTCGAAGACAGGTTTTAGCCGTGACCAGTTTTGGATTAGCAAATTTAATATTCTCGAAATTGCTTTTAAATCAATCTTAAAACTGCTCAGGTGGTAGTTTTTGCCACCAAAATAGAACTTGACAGGAGCTTTAAAGTTTCATCTTTTTGTATTCTTTTTTACACAATCGTACTGTTAACTTTTAAAGCGTATACCACATGGAAAAACTTAACGCAATTTTAGATGTACTTCAGAAGATTTATGAGATAATGCATTTGATTTATACAAAATCATACGGCAATCTCAATTTGCCCGAAGATCAGATGTTAACCCGCCAAGAGGTAATGGATTACCTTGGCATAAGCGAAAGTACTTATAAACGTAAAGTTAGAAGCGGGGTTCTTAAACCTAGTAAATTACCAGGTGGTGATCGGTTTTCAAAAAGTGAACTTAAAGAAGAGTTTCTGGAAAGTAAAAGGAGAGGGAGGGTTTAATAAGAAGTATTTTTTTTAACTGTCAGATAAAGAGTTTATTGTGTTTTTATTTGGGATGTAATTTTTCTTCTTGTAGGCAGATTTATTCAATTGGTAGCAAAGTTTCTGGCGAATTTCCTAGTTTTACTAAATCCCGATGCACCCTAAAAGCACTCATATTAGTATCATCACAAGGCTGCATCAAGTGAATAATTTCATCTTTACTGGCATCTGGATTTAACCAATTGCTTATTTGCTGATTGTCTAGGATAACAGGTTGACGAAATTTGGTGTTGTGAATTTCTGCCATCAGGCTATTTGCAGGAGTCGTCACAATTGAGAAGGATTTAATCCAATCTTTTGTTTCGGGGTTTTGATAAAAAGAATAAATACAAGCCAAATTAAAGAATTTTCCTTCTTTTGGTTGTATGAGGTAGGGAAGTTTATCCTTCTCAACTTCTTTAAATTCAAAAAAGCTATTGACAGGCAGAATACATCGCTTGCTCATAATAGAGTTCTTGAAGGAAACCAAATCAAATATAGTTTCACTCTTGGCGTTTAGGGTATTATTCGATAATTTAAGCATTTCTGCTAACGGCTTCTTCCAATTAGGCATCAATCCCCACTGCATAGGTTCAATATTTCGCTGGCCTTCAATCGATGAAATGACAGCAAGATTTGGATGCGAAAATCCAACAGCTTGGTAATATTCCAAATCATCAATATCGACACCATCATATACAGGAGCCGAATAATACTCAGCCATTTCTTGAATTTTACTAACTTGAGTGGTACGGTAACACATAGGAATGCTTTTTATTGTTTATTTGTACTACTAATTTATCAATTCTTTTTTTGAATGTTATAGTATTTCCACATCTTTTGGGTATGTTGTTTAATGAATGTTGATGCTTTCTCAATGTGGTTGTTTGCAATATCGAGAGCTTTCCTAGGATCCATAATTACCAGTTGTGGAGCCTTTGCATGTCCACGGTGAACATGAATGTCTTCTTTTGAGAAGGCAAACTCCTCGGGTGTGTACCATTTTTTGGTAGTCTTACTAAATATCCAATGATTCTTTTTTTTTGCCTCTAAGGCTAAATTTGCCTTAAATTCTTGCTCGGCATCAGGTGGTTTTTGCCAATTCATTCCCATTCTGGATTTATTATTGTAAACGATTTTTCATAAAACATGCCTCTTCCACGGATGACAATCTTAAAGGAATGTGCACTGTACCCGATAACGGCAATAAATTTTCCAAGATTTGGTTTTAGGATTTGCTCGATTAATCTGGGTGCAAGTTCCTCCAGCTTATTTTTAAAATACTTATCTGTATATAACTCATTAAAACCAACTAGATTTAGATGGATTATCGTGCCTTCTACTTCTATTAATTTTTCTAAACTAACAATCCATGGACGCATGTAGTCGTTCAGCCAGAACCAACTCTGAATCTGTCTTTCTAAGGCGGGTTTGTATTTCCTAAAATCTATTTCCATTGTATTTAATACAAAGTTTGCTAAAAATTTTAGTATTTTGTAATTAGAGTGGTTGTTTTAGTTTTAAGTTGTTGATTATAAGGTTGATAAAATAATGTGTTCATTTTCAGTTATATTGAGTTGAACAGGTTTATGAGTATTTTAGCAAGATAGAGGTCTTTTTATGTCTATTTTTTACTAAATAAAGTGGTCAATAAAACTGAGATAACCACTTAATTTCTAAAGCAAAATATTCTCTTGAGGAATTGTGCTATTTAATTTCAATACAAATTTAGGCTTTATCTACCGTACGCATCAAGAAATTCCGGCATAAACCCGCTTTGCCAATTTCACATGGTCCATTTATTCCGTTGCTTCTTATGCTTTAACGGAGAATAAAACCAATGACAGTACCATAATTAAATCAAAATAATATGGAAAAGTCATTTTATCAGCTAGAAGAAATTGAAATTAGCTATCGGCCGAAATTTAAACCCTCTCAAAGACCACAAATAGTTAGTTCAAGGTCAGCGTATGAAGTAATTTTAGATAACTGGTGTGAACACAAGTTAGAATTACTTGAAGAATTTAAAATTGTACTTTTAAACAGAAGAAATCGTGTACTTGGAATTGCAAATTCACTGATGATAGAAGCTGTTGTGTTTTTTTGTTAAACTCTTCTTAATATTGAGGTAATGTGAGGAGTATACTTTTGAAGTAACTCAAAATTAAAATGAAAAAAAGAACGCTACTCTCAATTCTTTCTCTTTTTTGCATGCTATTGACACTTGGTGCTCAATGCAAAAAAGAAACGCTTTATGACTCCCTTGGTCTTCCATTAGAAAATAACAATGGAAAAATAGTTTTCGCATGTAAAATAAATGGCGAAAATTGGATTTCTAACAGTAATTTAAATAGTGTGGGTGGTGGGATGGATGATAAAGAGGCTGGTATATTTGGTCTCAATGATTCGCATGATGATAATATTTTTGAAAGGCTTAGTATAAACCTTAAGATAATCCCCTCAAAAATGATTTACCGACTAAACGATCCAGTTAATCAATTCGCACTTTATACTTCAGGATACAATTGTTTCTCTACGGGATCTCGGTTGGGAATGGTGAAATCGAGTGATGGTGAAGTCTCTTTTTCTCGGATGGATAAAGTAAGCCGAGTTATTTCAGGTACATTTTGGTGCGATATTCCTACTGATAAGTGTGGGGTGATCAAAATTACTGACGGCCGTTTTTATCTTAGATATTAAATCTTTTTAAAGTTTTCATGAAGTCTAATCATCTGATGGCGAGATTTCTATTTCTAAAATTGTTACTAAAAGTAGAATTATTTCGGGAACTTTTTGGTGCGATATCCGAACCGATAATTGCGGCACTGTCAACATCACAGATAGTTGCTTTGATTTAACATACTAAACCCTCTTAAATTTTTATGAAAAGAATTACTGCTCTCTTAGCTATATTATGGCTAATATTTTCCGCTGCCCATGCTCAACAGGATACAACTACTTATTATGGTAAATCTAAATATATTTTTCAACATTTAGATAAGACACAGATTACGACCGGATTAATGAGCGATTACGGTATTGAATTTATGCCACTTGCTGATTATGATGGAGTCTCACTCACAAATTCAAATTATGTTGGGATTCAAGAGTGGAGATTGCTTTACGCAAGTGTTTACAGTTCCCAAATTAATGATATTGCTAATCTTGTAACTTTAGAATCTGTTAATAATCAAATAAATAATTATTCGATAGTTGGACAGCCAATTACCTTTGCTGTTATGCATTATACTTATCAAAGTATGCGTGAAGACGCTTTAAGTGCAAACTTGATTACAGTTAATAATGACCAAATGTTTGATGTTTCTGGAAGAAATCAAAGTCCTTATCAAAATAAACAGCTCTTTGCAGTTGCACCACTAAGGCAAGCAGCTGTTACTGGAAATAATAGTGTTATTTTTAGACCAGAGATGTTTTTCAGTAATACAGGAAAGACTATTGGAAATATAGGTATAGATGTTGGAGAGTCTGGAACCTTTCAAATTGTAAATTTTAATTCTCCCTTTAGTATTAATTTAACGGAGTTAGGCATTGTTCCTATAGCTATAAGAATAACATATACTGATTCTTCAGTTGCTTATGCGCATACCAAATTAATGGTATATCCAACTCAAGATGAAAATAACAATAGCCTACAAAGTTATCAGGAAGGAAAAATAGAAAGTCAACGCTTTGGGCCTAATACGGGAAATATCATCACAAATGAAGTCGTTACAGCAAGCAAGGCATATTTAGGGGTGTTTGCATCTGGGGACATTACAGTGCAATTGTCGCTCAATAACAATTCGGGACAAATACAGAAACCTTTAATCGTAATTGAAGGATTTGATATGTATAACAGTTTTACTTTTACCTCCTTTACTAACTCAATTACGTATGATGAAAATCAAGTTTTCTCATCTTACATAAACTTGAATGATCAATTAGATGACATAAATAGTTATGATTTAATCTTTTTAAATTTTAGTCAGGCGACTGACTATATACAGAGAAATGCCTATCTGCTTGAGAAAGTGATTGAGATGGTAAACAATAGAAAGATAAACTATAATGGCATCAGGCAAAGCAACATTGTAGTGGGGCTAAGCATGGGAGGCTTAGTTGGTCGATATGCATTAAGAGACATGGAGTTAAATAATTTATCTCATGAAACAAGGCTATTTATTACGCACGATACACCTCACCATGGTGCGAACGTGCCTGTAGCTTTTCAAGTTGCTGTTCAACATTTAGCTCCTTTTAAGATTATAAATGGAGTAAGTGCAACATTTGACTATCCTCCAATTGTTCTTGATTACAGAGATATGTTTCCTGAATTAATGGTGGCTCAGAGTGCATTTAATAGTATTGCTGCAAGGCAGATGTTGATACAACGATACCAGCTTTCTGGAAACACATTAAATCCTGATAATTCCATTAGCCAATCATTTTTCACCGAATTGAATAATATGGGCTGGCCTGTAAACAGCAAAAATCTTACAATTAGTAATGGTAGTTGTGGAGGTGAGAATTTATTTCCAGCAAATAGCTCCCTTTTGGAAATTAGCGGCTATAAACCAATGACCTATATAGGAAACTTGTTCCGTTCAGCATTAATGACTATTGCAGGGCCGTATATTCCAATAGCCATACAAGGTGGAAATGTAAATGCTATGAATTTGTTCATTCAGTTTCCACTAAGCTCAATTTCGACTAGAACTTCTTTAAATTTAGACTTTAGAGTGAATGCTGTTCCGGAAGGAGGAATCGCAGAATTATATAGGGGAGATATATACATAAAGAGAAAACTTGCATGGATAATTAATTCAACTAGTTATTTCGTTAAAATGAGAATTAATTCAACATCGGAAATGCTACCTTTAGATAATGCACCTGGAGGGGTGTATGATATGAATAATTTTGGATTAGATGTAAATGGCTTAACTGGTGGAGGTATTCAAGATTTTTTTTCGGAGGTTTCAGCATTGGTAAAACAACCTAAATTTTGCTTTGTTCCGACAGTAAGTTCACTCGCCATTTCTCAACCATGGCAAAAATTAAAAAGTAATCTATGTCAAAGTGTCAATTGTTTAAACCCTAGTGATGTAAATAATTATTATGCTCCACAGGAGAATCAATTACATACTTCATTTACGCAACTAAGTTCTGATTGGATATTAAAGTGGCAAGATCCAACATTATCTTGTGTGAAGACATGTATTAGCAATCTTGCAATAATTGGTCCATCTGCAATTTGCGAGTCCGCAAATTATAGTATTATAAACCTTCCTGTTGGAGCTTCAGTTAAATGGAAGCTGAATCAAGAAGGGATAGTTAGTATCAGTGACGTGAATTCTCCGGATATGGTTCTTAATAAACTAGATGTGGGGCAAGTTATTTTAACTGCGGAAGTGTCAGGGGGGGCAGTTGGCTGCGATGTAATACAATTGCAAGCAATAATAATCAAAGTAGGCAACCCTTATTATGTTTTGAATGTTGAGACAAACTCAAATGGTTTAGGTGGAGGTAGCGATCTTTGTAATCACGCTTATGATTATGATGATTATGTTAATACATTCAACATCTCTTTGAATGAATTAACTTCAGAATCGGGATTGGTTCTAGAATATCAAATGTGGGGTCCAACAGAGGGCAATTACGGACTAGCACTTTCCGGATTAATTACAAATTATGCGCAGAATCCAAGCAGAGCATTTCGATTACCAGCATATGCAGAACCAGGCTATTACGTACTAGATGTTAGAGTTAAATCGATTTCATATTGTGATACGCCTACTGATTGGTATGAGGTAGGATTTTATTACAAGAATTGTGGTACAGCAATGTCATCAAATACACTAAGTGTTTTTCCAAACCCTGCAAACAATCAGATTACAATTTCATTAGGTGGTCAAACTGATGAAAGTTCCACAGCTAAAACAGCTCAAACGGAGGATTCAGGACAGGTTGTTACATTTGTAAGAACGGCAAAACAGAGTGCAAAAATAGTGAAAGCCCCAATTACTGCAATATTGTACAACGAGCAAATGAGTAAAATTGTTACGCAGAGTATAGAAGGAAATTCGGGAATAATGGACACCAGTCAAGTATCGGATGGAACATACTATCTGCACATTGAAGTTGATGGCGTGTTAAATAAAAAGCAAATAGTAATTAAACATTAATCACAGTGCTAAGACTAATTAAAGCTATTGCATTTCTGGTTTTGCTATTTTCTTATTCCATCGTTGTTGCTCAAAAAACAGTAAAGGTTGCAGCCCCCTTTCTATTGATTGCGCCTGATTCGAGATCAAGTGCAATTGGAGATGCTGGGGTAGCTACCTCTACTGATGTGTATTCGATGAATCGAAATCCTGCTAAATATGCCTTTGCAGAAGAGGAGTTGGGCATTGGGTTTACATTTACTCCACTGCAAAGAAAACTTATTCAGGATAGAAATTTACTTTATTTGAGCGGATTTTATAGAACAAAAGAAAGAGAGGTAATTGCTACTTCTATTAAGTACTATTCATTGGGAAAGGTAGAGTTTTCGGATGATGTTGGTAACGCTGTGGGCATTTATACACCAAGTGATATTTCATTTGATATGGCATATATTAGAAAGCTATTTGATTCTTTCTCGATTTCGACAACAGTTAAATACATTAATTGCAATCTAAGGGCAAACGAACTTGGAAATTCATCTGCTAATACAGGAAAAGGAGTTGCTGCTGAAGTAGGACTGTTTTATACTCAGAGTTTAGTAAAGAATCGGATATCTTTAGGAATTCACTTTTCTAATATCGGCCCAAAAATGATTTATGGGGCTGAGAAGTTACCATTACCTACTTTGATTAATGTAGGAGGAAGCTATACATTTATTAGTCCCGATGATGGAAGTTTTTCGATGATTTTAGAAGCAGGAACTCCAATAAATGAAGGAATGGAAGGTTATGGGACTATTTTACTTAGTGGATTAGAATATACTTATCGTGGAAAAATTGCGGTAAGAGCAGGGTATCATAATGAAAATAAGCAAGGATATTTTTCTACTGGTTTTGGAGCTGGTGTGAAAAACTTAAAAATTGAGTTTTCATATACTTTTAGTACTGGTAAATATGCTATATTCCAAAATACATCACGCTTTGGGTTAAGTTATTACCTATGATGGAAAAGTCAGGGTTGACTGAACCTCCTTTCGCCAAAAATGAAATTGATTTAAGAGGTCGTTTTTTCCTGTTTCCTATGAAATCAAGTGGTCAACAACACCGAGGTTTCTACTTTACTTCTAAACTCAAATATTCTTTTGAGAAATTATCCCCTTTAATTCCTGTACAAATTTAGGTTTTATCAACCGTACGCATTAAGAAATTCCGGCATAAACCCTCTTTGCCAGTTTCGCACCGCCCATTTATTCCGTTGCTTCTTATGCTTTAACGGAGAATAAAACCAATGACGGTACCATAATTAAATCAGAATAATATGGAAAAGTCATTTTATCAGGTAGAAGAAATTGAAATTAGCTATCGGCCGAAATTTAAACCCTCTCAAAGACCACAAATAGTAAGTTCAAGGTCAGCGTATGAAGTAATTTTAGATAACTGGTGCGAACACAAGCTAGAATTACTTGAAGAATTTAAAATTGTACTTCTGAATAGAAGAAACCGCGTACTTGGAATCGCAAATATTTCGCAAGGAGGAATATCGGGTACTGTTACAGATCTGAAGGTGATTTTTGCGATCGCTCTGAAAAGCTGTGCGAGCGGTATGATTTTGTCGCACAATCATCCATCTGGAGAATCTAACCCTAGTTCACAAGATATCAATCTGACAAAGAAAATCTGTCAGATAGCAGAAGTACTCGATATTGTCATTCTTGATCACTTAATCATTTGCAATGACAATTATTATAGCTTTAAAGATGAGGGAATCATTTGATCTGTTGTTGTTGAAGCTCTTGTGAATTTAACAAGAGCTGATGGGCTTTAGTCCATATACTAGTCCTTGAACTTTCCAATTGATTTATTTTCCTAAATCAAATCGCTTTTTCTTATATCCCTATATCAATAATCGAATTCTATTCTGAAAAATAGCTTCCTTTTAGCGACTGAATTTTTCTATCCTACCTTTCGTTGAATTAAGTTATTTCATTCTGTTAAAGGCCATTTTCAGGTCATCTAAAGTTCAATTTAGGCCAATTCTGGCCAAAAATTCTGCTCGCTGATTTTCTCGCATAAGTTTGATCAGAGAAACAAGTTATCGGGTTTTAAAGCTCAGGTGATAACTGAGTAACTAGATTAAAGATAGCATGAAAATAAAATCTGAATTGGATAAGAACCAAGATTTTAAAATAAAGAAATAGATAGGTGTTTGACACCTGTTCTTTGACATTGGGGGATGAAGCATTATTCTGTGAAAACGGAAAATCCTGCGAAGTTGAGATTATATCAAAATACGAAAGCGCAGGGGCAGGCAAGAGCCCGGTCTGTATGGACTGACGTAAGTAATCCCGATATACCGCTTTAAGAACTTAGTTTTTTAGTTTTTAGTTTAGGTAGGAGGGATCCCTTGGGGTCCCTTTTTTGTTTTAATGCTATTTCTGTTAAGCATTTTATTTTTTGTTTTGACTACAACTCTTTTGTGAAAGGACGCTTTTGTTCGATATATAGAGGAGTTTGATTAAGGAAATTGTTAACGTATAATCAGTAGAAATATGAATTAAAGCTTTGATTCTATATCCCTGCAAGATGTCTTTTTGTCCGACAATAATTCCTGCCGAATCATTCCCGCCAAAAAGAATCTTGCCTTCCAGCTTCTTATCGTTCGTTCCTCCGATGAAGCTAGAAGGGCTAAGAAAATTCGCAACTCATTTTCTTCTTTAGTATAAGATGGGTTATGGAAAAAAGAAAAAAACAAGTAGGAAGACCACATATAATCAAAGGAAAGCGAAGCCGAAAGATAGATGTACGTTTCTCTGACGAAGAATTCACTTTTGTACAGCAGTTAGAAAAACTATTGGGTCTTACCAAGGCAGATATTATTAGAAAAAAGGTACTCGAGGTAAATCCACAATTGATTTTTGATGCTAGAGCACTTTTGGCGAGTTTGGATCAAGTAGGCCTTGAACTTTCAAGATCTGGAAACAACATTAATCAACTAGCGAGATACGCGAATGTACTAAACAGGCGAAGAATTCTTTCGGCAGTAATAATCAATAGGTATCTATTAGAATTAGAGAAACACAGTAGTTTGATGAAATCAATAGAAACGGATATTCGCAAAATTCTTAGAATGGTATCAAAATCTTAAGCTATATAGTTATTCAGGTAGCAAACGAACTGGTTTTATTGTTCGCATGCTCTACAGCGAGCTAGTTTCAAAGTTCTACAGTTTTTATTGAACAGGATAACTAAGTAACAGAGTAGCTAGTTCTACCCAAATCTTTGTAACAAGTTATCAATGTATGTTGTTCGGTTGTTATCAAGTTCATTGTTTTTAAATTAACCAGTTATATGATTGTAAAGATACTGGCCCCATCTGGCTCATTTGCTGGGGTAAGGTATAATCATGAGAAGATGCAATCGGGCAAAGGAGAGCTTCTAAGGGTTAAAAATTTTGGAGCACTGATGTCTACGAAAAAATTGGGGCCTCAGGATTTCATTAATTACCTTAAGTCCGTTTCTGCTATCAATAAGAAGGTTATTAAGCCTCAACTTCATGCGGTAATATCTGCTAAGGGAAAAGGAACTTCTAAATATGAACTGATGGAAGTGGCCGAGAAGTGGCTAATTGAAATGGGATATGGCCAAAACCCGTATTTGATTATTTTTCATAAGGATACGCAAAACAATCATGTTCATATTGTTTCGACCAGAGTTGATAAAAATGGCTTTAAAATTTCTTCAGCATTTGAGAAGATTCGTGCAGTTAAAACATTGTCTGCTATACGTAATAAGCAAATAGCAAATGAGTCATTGCTCAATCAAATGCTACAATATAGATTTTCAACATTCGCTCAAATTAGAACTCTCCTAGAAGATGTAGGCTTCGAGCTTCGCATGGAAAAGGATGCAATCACGGTTATACTCTCAGATGGAACTAGTCAGAAGTTGAAGAAAGATGAGTTTGACAATATTGGCAAAGGCTATGTTTCAGATAGAAAAAGAGCTAGGCAACTGGCGGCAATTTTTAAAAAAGAAATTTCTTTGCTATTAAAGAATAATCAAACTACTCCAAGTCAGAGTATTAGTTCAAAACTTGATTTTTTTGCTACACAGATTCATAAGCGCTTAGGGCTTAAATTGGTTTTTCATTCCAGTGATGGGAAAGCCCCCTATGGATATACAATTATGGATCATGCTACAAAATCTGTTCTTAAAGGATTTGAGGTAATGCCTATACGCGAAATTCTCCATGACATATCCTCTGATAATTCGGATGTAACTCAAGCGGAGGAATACCGAGTATCTTTTGCCGAACCTAAAGTCGAGGTAGATTATGTTCTCTCTAAACAAAATGTTCCTGTTAATTATGACGCTCCTATCCCTAAAATAAACCTTAAAGAAGATATTGACGATGAGGCCTTTCATGGCCGTAACCGGCAGAGAAAGGGAAAGGCTCGGACGAATACACGTTAAACTAAAAAAAATATTTATGCTGATTATTATAGGAAACCAGAAGGGTGGAGCGGGAAAGAGTACGCTTACTCTGTTATTAGCCAACTTTTTAACGCTCGTTAAAAAAAGAAAGGTAACGGTTATTGATATGGATTACCAGCAGTCGCTGGCGCAGAAATTTGAAAAGGCTAAGAGTGTGGAACATCCTCAGCAATACGAAATTATAGCCGCTGGTTTAGAACACTTTCCTTCCATGTATACGATATTAAGTCAAGACATGGAGCATATTGTTATCATTGATTTACCAGGGAAGTTAGATGACGATGGGTTAATTCCTGTTTTCAGTGCAGCCGATTTAATCCTCTGTCCCTTTGCATACGATGAATTTAGTTTTGATTCGACGGTGCTGTTTTCAGTGGTACTCAAAAAAATCAATCCAACAGGGCAATTAATTTTCATTCCGAACAGAATTAAAGGAAATGTGAGATACGATACCGCTGAGGATGTTCAAGCTCAGTTATCAAAGTTTGGAAAGATTACTGCGACCATTTCCGATCGGGTAGATTTTCAAAGGACGGATACTTTTCATACACCACTATCCCTTTTTCCTGTGATTCTTCCAGTGTTTGAACAAATTTATAGCGATCACATTCTTACATGCGCAATTAAACAAAAATAAATATGAAAGTAGAGATCACGACAATGGCGGATGCGCTAAGAAAGAGCATTCGCACACCAGAAATCGTTCCATCAAATAAGGATCCGGTAAGTAAAGAAGTTAATTCCAAGGCAGAAAAAAAAGCCAAGGAAAAGGAAATCGAAATTATCGGACTTATTCGCGATTTCGATTGTTCGCGCAATACACATATGCTCCATCCAAGACTTGATAGCCGTACAGTGCAACTGTTAAACCGACTTAAATTAGCTTCAGGGCTAGACATGAACCGAGTTATTGCATTTGCCTTACATAGGCTTTTTCAAGAGCATCCTGAGATCAAAAAGTTTATTAAATCAACATTAGAAAATTTTGAGCTATGAGTTGGATTCAATTTTTACTGTGGATGATGTGCGCATATGCATGTTATTACGCTGGGATGATTACCTATGATCTTTCAAAGAATGAGCGAAAAGAAGATTCAGAGATGGAATACACTTTCCTTGTCGATTATCTAGAAGCTGAAAAGGTTTCTTTGAAAGAGATTGAAGACGAAGAAATCGATTATTTTGTTGACGATGGAGAGATGGGAGAACCTCCAATCGTGTTCTCAGGTGGCGTTTCAATCAAGGAACTCTTTGCTCTCGCACGTTCTGAATCCATTGAATATACCTCTTCAGTATCCTTTTAATATGAAACGCTGCGGTTTTTTAATCCTGATTATGGGTTTGATATCATGGCAGGTAGTTCATGCTCAACCAGGGATCGAAGAGATGGCTGAAGCAAGGAATTTTGTCCGTGAGTCTTTTTTTTCGATGTCCGATTTATCCTATGTATTGGCAGCACTGATTTCCATTGCTGGGGCAATACAGGTGTATCATAAGATGCAGATGGGGAAAGATGTTAGTACAGATATACCCGCTTGGTTCTTCTCCGCACTATTCATCATCGTGATGAATATCGTTTTGGTTCATCTCTTGGGACTCTAATTACTTCCAATTTATTAATCGCCTAGTGCGATTTTTTTATTTCCCATTAATCACATTTAATCTTTATCAAAATGAAAAAAATCAAAAATCTAAGGGTAATTATTTTTTTATACCTGTGCACTATTAACGAATTTGTTATGGCACAGAGCGGAGTCAATGGACTCAATACAGCCACCAGTACCCTTAAGACCTATGTTGATCCGGCTACCAATATTGCTCTAGTAATCGGAGGTTTAGTCGGAATTGTTGGAGGTATCCGGGTTTATTCTAAGTGGAATAGCGGTGATCAAGACATCAATAAAGAACTGATGGGCTGGGGTGGATCCTGTCTTTTTTTAGTGTTATCCTCGCTTATTGTAAAGGCCTTTTTCGGCTTGTAAGGATGGAAAAGCATTTTCCAGTTTACAGGGGCCTTCAACGCCCTTTAACGTATAAAGGGTTCAAAGGGAAATACATTTATTGGGGCGTTGGAATTTTGTTGCTGTCATTGGTATTGGGCGCATTAAGTATGGCATTGATTAATATGTATGTTGGCGCAACGCTAATGATACTGCTAATTATTGCAGGTTTTTTTTACATCGGACTACGTCAAGAAAGAGGACTCCACGATAAGACTTCTTCCAAAGGTATTTATCTCCACATCAATCATCTTTCAAAAATCAATCTTTATGGTAAAGCAAAAAGAATTTAGAATCCCCTATTTGGGAATTGATATAGGTGCAGATTTGGATATTTTGTACGGAATGAATGGAGAATTCTCTGTGTTAATTTCATTGACCAATCCGGTCATTTGTTTTGGAGGAGATTATCGTGAATATGATAATTTTCACGATATCTTTTCCAACTTAGCCAGACTTGTTGGCGAGGGATACACCTTGCAAAAACAAGACATCATTAACAGAGTTCAATATAATTATGAAGTAGCAAGCGAATTTCTGCAAGATAGTTTTAATCGCCATTTTGATGGAAGAAGTTATGTAAAACTGGAAACAGTATTGACCATAACCAGGCAGGTTCGAAAGGGAACACTGTACGTACACGATAAAAAACTTTTAGCGGAATTTAAGATTACTATAGCTAAGGTGTTGGATATGTTGGGTGCTTTCGGGATGAAGCCAAGAATACTCAGAGAAAGAGAAATCAATTTGTTTATCATGAGAATCATGGCAATGGATTTTAGCGATGGACCAATTTCTCTGGATAACTACTATCCAAATGATACAGAAGTAAACATTGGAACACGCTCTTTCCGTTCGGTCTCCTTAATTAATATCGACCAAGTGGATTTGCCGGCATTATTGCCTACCTCGGTAAAATTATCGGATAAGGAAAGTTTAAAAGGATTTCCAGCCGATATTTTATCTTTTCTTTTTAAGGTTCCTGATTGTAACTCCATTCTTTACAATCAACTTTTGGAAATTCCGTATCAGAGGACGGTAGTTCGGCAGATGGAGCTTAAGCGTAAACGGCACAGTGGTATTCCTGATCCGGCCAATAATTTATGTGTGGAAGATATTACTTTATTGCTCGATGATGTTGCACGTGATGGTAATTTGCTGGTAAATGCACATTTCAATATTATCGTTTGTGCTGAAAAAGCATTGCTTAGCCGGGCATATAACTACATTGAAAGTTCACTTTTCAGAGCAGGAATTATCCCCAGTAAAAACGCATATAACCAACTTGAATTGTTTAGAACCTCTTTTCCGGGCAATGCTGCAGAACTTAGAAAGTACGATTGGTTTTTAACAACTGCTGAAGCGGCGATCTGTTTGTTTTTCAAAGAAAGTTTGGCAAAGGATGAGAAATCAGGCTTTTTGGTTCGATTTACCGATAGAGTAGGAATACCCATTTCAATTGATCCTGCGGATGTACCGATGTCTACGGGAAGGATTAGCAACAGAAATAAATTTGTATTAGGTCCGTCTGGAACTGGCAAATCCTTTTTTATGAATTCACTTTTAGAACAGTACCTCTTATACAATATGGATGTCGTAATCATTGATACGGGGCATTCCTATTCAGGACTTAGCCGGTATGCTAAGGGAAGGTACATTACCTATAGTGACAATTGCCCAATTACGATGAATCCCTTTGCCATTTCAGAACAAGAATATACGATTGAAAAGAAGGATTTTATTCTAACGCTTATTCTGCTTTGTTTAAAAGGTCCTGAAGGAGAGGCAACTCAGTTAGAAAGAGATGTAATTTCAGAAGTTATCAGTTCGTATTACGCTAAATGGTTTTCAGCTAGAGAGTCCTCTGGAATTAAGAAGTTGGACTTTGATTCCTTTTACGGCTATTCAGTAGTCAAGATTCCCGAAATCATGAAAGAAAATAGTGTTCCTTTTGATTTCGATAGTTTCAAGTTTATTCTGCGCAAGTTTTGCAGTGGAGGAGAGTTTGGAACAATTCTCAATGAGGATGCAGATAGTTCTCTGCTGAATGAACGCTTAATTATATTCGAAATAGATAACCTAAAAGATCACCGAATACTTTTTCCAATTGTTACACTCATTATCATGGATATTTTTATCCAAAAGATGAGGCATCGAAATTTTCAGCGCAAAGCGATCATAATAGAGGAGGCCTGGAAAGCGATATCTTCTCCTTTGATGGTTGGATTTTTGGTTTACCTCTATAAAACTGTACGTAAATTTTGGGGAGAAGTGATGCTGGTAACGCAAGATTTGGCAGATGTGGTTGGTAATGTGGTGGTCAAAGATACGATTGTAAGTAGTTCATCTACAGTTATTCTACTAGATCAAGCGAAGTTTCGGGATAATTACGATGAGATAGCTGCAATGCTTTCGATTACAAGCGCTGAAAGGAATAAAATTTTTAGCATCAATCAGCTCGATAATCATCAAGGACGCAGTCCATTTAAAGAAGTCTACATCCGCAGAGGTGATATAGGAGAAGTTTATGGAGTAGAGGTTTCGCTCGCTCAATACATGACGTATACCACTGAAAAACCGGAAAAACTAGCCATAGAAAAGTACTTGAGGCGATTCGAAACATATTCTGAAGCACTTAATGCTTTTATCTTCGATTTCGAAAATAGCTCACTTTCCTTAACAGATTTTGTCAAAAAAATCAATTCATCCTCTTAAACAAGGTATTTTTTAATTAAAAATCAGGTATCATGAAAGTATTGTTTAGTATTTTCTGTGTTTTGTTGTGCGCAAGCATACAGGCACAAACTCTTTACGTGGATCCTATGACCTCAGGAGCCATTTTAACCCATTCTTCTGTAATCAATAGACAGCTTGATCGTACAAATGATAATCTTAGCTTAATATCCAAGGGACAAATGTTGGTTACAGGACAATTGGTGGTGGTCAATGAAATGCAGGATAAAATTTACAAAGGATTAAGCGAGGTATCGGCCATACTCAATAACCTGATTTCCGTCAAGGAGATTACCGATATAGGATTGGATGTTGTAGCAGATGTAGAAAAGGCTGTTGAGTTAGCAAGAGCCAATCCCTTGCTATTGCTTTTTGCGGAGCAGAATGCACGCGAGTTTCGAGCAAGAGCCATTCGACTTGGCTCAGAAGTAAGTGCATTTGTACTCAAAGGAGGACGAGATAATCTCATGGATGCCGGTGAACGCTCAAAATTGCTGAACCACATTGCCTCTGAAATGCGCATACTACGCGGAACTTCCTATGGGATGCATCGAGCAATGTATTGGGCCAAGATGAGAGGGATATTCGCTTCGCTTAATCCTTGGTCGGATTGGGTAAATATGGACGTGCGAATTGCAAACGATGTTATCTCCAGTGCTAAATACTTGAAGCGATGAGAAGGCTGGTACTATGGCTGGTCTTAGCTTTTTGTGTGCAGAGCGCTCAAGCACAACAAAAATCACTTAATATTCCGGTAATCCATCAATTGGTAGCAGATTCTAAAAATGAGCACGAACGACAATTGACAGCCAGAGACAGACAAGCTGTAAATACAATTAATGAGGAGGCAAATAAAACCTTGCTAGTTAAATTAAAAAATCGCTATCGAGAGTTGCAAGCTCGCTTTAATACGTTAGGGACGGCAATTGCACTTTTGGATATCGGAACGCAAGCGGCTCCCATGGTTGAACAGATTGTTCAGGATCAGTCTGCTTTATACGAGCTTGCCCAAAATAATCCTGCTCTCATTCTTTTTGTTCTTAAAGGAGAAATTGATTTTTTAGAACATTCTCGTGATTTGCTGTATTATTTGATAGGTCTTACCGCTACACTAGGCGCTGTGAATCAGATGAAACCATCTGATAGAAAGATATTGTTTGATTATCTGCTTTCAGAAATGGCGCTTTTAAGAAATCTCTCGGCTGGACTGGTTCGAAGTCTTCAATACGGAAGTCTTTTTGCATTTATCCGTTCCGCCAATCCCTTTTCAAACTATATCGATGTTGATCGAAAAATTGTTCAGGATATACTTCAAAACGCCAAATACTTGAAAAAATGAAAATACTAACTTGTACGTTATTGTTTTTTACAATCGCCTTAGAACTCTTTGCGCAACGCGCAGTTTTTGATGCAAGCCATTTTGCTATCGTCATTGAAAATGGAGCAGTTAGAAATGCTACTGAAATTGGGCATACCGACCTGCTTTCAAAAATTTCCACTTCAATAGATAATATCAATCTCAATACCACAAGCATTGTTTTGGCTCAAAACATGATTTATTCGTCGCTATCAAATGTGAATTCGGCACTAAAGAATGGACTCGCTGTAAAGGAAATGTATTCGATTTGCGAAGAGATTATTGAGTATGGGGTAGAAATGAGTAAGCTGGCTTCCTCAGAACCTTATTTGGTACTCTTCAGTGAACAAATCATCCGAGATATGGTGAAACGGAGCTCGGCTATGATCATTGAGGTATCAGAGTTTATTGTGAAAGAAGAGCGCGATATTTTGATGGACTTTAATAGCCGGGATGCCTTAATTGCCTCCATGCGAAACCATCTTAAGATTATTCGAGGACTTGCGTATGGGGCTTGGAAAGCTGTGTATTGGGCTAAGGTTCGTGGCGTATTTAATATGCTCAATCCCTTTCAAGGGTATATCAACCGTGATCGGCAACTGGTTGCCGATATTATTTCAAAAATAAAATACCTTAAAAAATAAGCCATGAAAAAATTATTGATTGTATGCACCTTGATCTTTTTAGTAATCAGAGCATATCCACAGAAAAAAATTAGGGATGAAAGCGTGACCTACCAGCAAGAACGGATGGTTTTTAAGCAGTGGGATAGAGGTAAGTTTACGCCCAAATCTGGCTTTTTAGGACTTAATCCATATTACTGGTTAACCTGGGGACTTCATCCAAATTACCCGAAAACAGACCTTCGTCCTTTATCAGCAACAGGGCCACAAAGCCAACGGCTTGGTGCAGTGGCAGGGATGCAGCAAATTGACAAAGATTACGAGAAACAATCTGATACCTTAGCCCAGACCTCAAATTTACAGATTGCGAGCATGTCAGGATTACTTTCTGCTACGGATCCATTGTGGTTGCTGTATTATTCAAAACAACTTAAGGGAGTCATCGATTTTAATCAAGATGTAGTTTTAGCTACTGTCCCCCAAAATGCACGCGAAAAAATTATTGCTAGTGGCGCTTTAGATTGGTATAGTAGAGAGATTGGTATGCTTAGTGAGAGGCTTGATGCAACTCGATCAACAACGCTTGAAAGAGGTGCAAGGATATTGTCCTATCACCGCATCCTTGCTGAATATAGAAGGTTGTCTGCTCTTTGGGCCGATAAAGTGCTAACGGCACAAAGAGAACCTAACAAGACTAAAATTAGGCAGGGATTAATTAAACAGGAAGTAAAGATTGATAATTGGACACCGGAATCGGATGTGAAAATTGCAAGAGAAATCCTTCAGAATCGGAAGTATTAAACTATTAGGAAAATGAAAAAGTTTTTATTGCTGGCATGGGGCATCGTTATGTCCACTAGCCTTACTTTCGGGCAAACGACCGATTACCGCAAATCTTTTGAGTTTTTGCAAGGAAACGGAGTATATGAAGAGGGAATGATGGTCATTTTAAAAGGTTTAAAAGAATCGATATGGACACATTTTGATCTTTTTATTGCAGACGCAAAAGCGTTGGCAGCCATTTTTATGATTTTGTTTTTTGCAATCAAATCTTACGAAATGATTGCAGGAGATAAGAAACTCGAGGTTATGCCTTTATTAAGGCCTTTTGGTTTGGTGATGATTATTCTTTGGTGGGGTGCATTTGTAAAAATGGTTGCTTTTCCAACGGATTTAGTGGCAGCGCGCACAGAAGAAATGTTCAACAGTGAGCAGGCTGAAGTAAACTCCCTTAGGCTCATTCGTGCCGATTACATGCAAAAGGTCGCTAATTCGCTTTATAGTTTCGAGGCTGAAACGGAAATGGCCGAAAAGGAATCTGATACATGGATGGGAAAGGCTTGGGATTCTGTAACCAGTACCATAAAAGAAGGAATGTCTACGGTTGTTAGCCCGGTAATAGAGTTGAAAAACCGCTTAAAGATTGGTATGCAGTTGTTGCTTACTCAATTGCTTGAATTGTTAGGGATATGGATACTTCGGCTGGCAACCTATGTGATTTTTATGATTCAAATTATTTATTCTACCATTCTAATAATATTGGGCCCCTTTGCCGTAGCAGTGAGTATTTTACCAGCCTTTCGCGATTCTTTAAGTACTTGGATTGCACGTTTTGTTTCGGTCAATTTGTATTTAGGAATTGCCTATCTCATTATGTATCTGGTGGCATTGTTGCAAAAATACGCCATGACAACAGAAATTAGTAGATATAAAGTGTTAATAGGCGAAAATGGAGATGCCGCAAATTTGGAGAAGATGGCTTGGTTTGCAGGCAATGGAATCCTTTCCTTTGGAACGGTAATCATCAGTTTTCTCATTGGAGCGATTTGTATGTTCACCGTACCGAGTATTTCTACTTGGATAATTTCAACCTCTGGTATTAGTTCAGCAGCATCCAATTTCGGACGCGGTTCTCAAACAGTGATTGGTTTTGCTAAAAAAGCCAGCGGTAAATTTCTTTAATCTAAAGCAAACGTTATGATTGTCAAAAATATTGAAAGCAAGATTAGGCTAGCAACGGTTGTTTCTATAGGAAGTCTTATTTGTGCCATTTTAATTTGTGTGGCTACTTCCTTTTTTGCTTTTAAACAAATTGAACTCGCTAGAAAGAGCATTTACATTTTTGAAAACAATGTGCCCATGCTTGCCAGGCAAACTAATGAACAACTGATTCAGCCTGCTATTTACCGGGGTCATATAGAGCTTTTTCATTCTCTTTTCTTTTCCTTAACTCCGGATGATCGGTATATCGATTACCAGATGAAGAAGGCCATGTACCTCATTGATGAGTCTGGTATGCAGCAGTATTTGAATTTAAAGGAAAAGGGGTATTTCAGTTCTATTCTTTCTAGCAGTTCTGTATTGACTTTACAAACCGATTCAATTTTTGTAGATGCAAAGCGAAATTATTTCCGATACTATGGGAAACAGCGTATTGAACGAAGAAGCTCAATCGTTACCCGCTCGCTCATTACTGAAGGTTATCTGCGTGATATTCCTAAAAGCGATAATAATTTATATGGAGTGTTAATTCTTTCTTGGAAGACCCTTGAAAATAAAGATATCGAAAATGTTCAGAAAAATCCAATCTAACAGAGCACCTGATAGGACCATTCCCACCGAACTCTATCATGAATTTAGACCTTATCTTACGCTTGCGCGAAGAAAAACAATTCGTTTTTTAAAGGCACATCCAAAGCATGTATTTATTCTGATGATTCTGCTGATTGTTTTTTCAGTGTTGTTTTCTTTCGATGGCTTAATTTTTAAAGAAAAGAAGAAAGTAACTAACCTTCAGCTCAAAGCTACTCAAGGAAACAGAGAGGAATCAGAGGTGATTAGCGATGGACTCATGCGAATTAGTAGTGCGGGAATCAAACTTAGAAAAACACTCAAAATCAGAAAACAAGTGGACTCTGTATTAGCAAAAACAACGTTGAACAATGCTGATACTGTTTTTCTAGAGGCTAAACTAGAGGAACTTCGGGGACTCAATTAATTCGAATGTTATGAAAATAGACTTTAAAAAACCACGGTATATTATTCCGATAATCATTCTGCCTTTTGTGTGTCTGTTGTTTTATGTATACCAGCAAAGCGGATCAAAAAAACAGGTGGTTCAACAGGAAAAAGATATGAACGGAAGCCTTGCTGAGATATCGGATCAGGTTAGAGAGAAAGGCCTTTCTGATAAACTGGAAGCATATAAAAATAGTTATAAGGAGGCTGATGGCTATTCGGCAATCAAAACGGTAGAACCGGATCAATTGCCACAGGCGACTTTGATAAGTTCGTATTCGGAACGAGAAAAACAAAAGCTAGATTCCATCGAAGAATCCATTAAGCAACAAGCCTTTAGGTCAAGACAAATAGGAACCAAGTCGTTTGCTACCGCTAAATCAGAAAATAGTATAAATAGACCAGAGGATAGAGCAGTGGCGCAGGCATTGGCTAGTTTGGCAGAGGCTAGGAGTAGAGAGAGACCTACAGCGGTTAGCGCAACAAAAGAAGTCGATCCAATGGATCTTTTTAAAAAACAAATGGCTTACGTGGATAGCATGAATAAGGTCAATGACCCAGACTATATTGCCCAGCAAAAGGAAAAAAGTACAAGGGAGCAAATAATGCTCACTAATGGGAAAGCACTGAAAGTAGCCAAATTATCTGCAGTATCAAATGAATTTAATACGATTAAAGTGATTGAAAATCGGCAGATGATTACAGCGATAATTGATGAGGAGGTTACTGGATATTCTGGTTCAAGAATTCGGCTTAGGTTACTAGAAGATGTTTATGCAGGGAAGTCCCTTTTACCAAAAGGAACGTATTTGTATGCGAAAATTAGCGGTTTTACTGAACAAAGAGTTCAGTTAGAAATTAGTTCTGTACTTTGTGCCGGAAAAATTCTTTCAATTCATTTATTGGTTTACGATATGGATGGTTTATCCGGCTTGTATGTTCCTGCTTCTGCTTTTAGAGAATTTTCTAAGGGATTAGGAGCAAGTCCTGTGCAAGGATTCAATACTATGGGGAGCGCTCAAAATCAAAATGAATTTGTGATGAGCACCGTTGATCGTCTTTTTCAATCATCATCTTCCGCTTTAGCTAATATGGTTCGGAAAAATAGAGCCAAACTAAAATACAACAATCAAGTATTTCTGGTCGATCCAAGCGATTTACAGAATCAAAAATAACAAGACATGAAAAATATTATTTTATCTGCGTTGCTGGTGATTATAGCAGGAGCGCTCTTTGCCCAATCTTCGGGTAATATTTTTGGAGGCTCCGTTGAGATCCCAAAAATCTTTATTAAACGGTCGCTTAATTTACATTTTCTCGCGCCCGAGAAGATTAAATATGTGGATATCCCAAATGGACTTGTGGGCGATTTGCCCGATGAAAACCTTTTACGCATCAAAATTCCTGACTCCGTAAAAATTAAAGACCCATTTTTGGGTGTGTTGACGATTCTAGGCGAGAAAAGAATTAAGCAATATACTCTTGTTTACGATGAGCGGTCTGATACAGCTTTCAGCTCATTGATAACTATTCCACTGTCGGATATGAATTTGGTTCAACAGAAAAGTTCAGTGATTTCCAGTAGAGAGATAGACAGCATTTCAAATGAAATGGTAAAAAATTACCCTTTAACTTCTGTAACTAAAGAAAGGAAGAACGGAATTCGAGCTTCACTTAATGGTATTCTGAGTGTTGGAGAATTCTTGTTAGTGGATATAGGTTTTCAAAATACAAGTAATATTCCATACCAAATTGATGGTTTGAGGTTTCGCATTGAAGATCAGAAGCAACATAAAGCAACTACCGTTCAATCTTTGGAAGTGGTCCCTATTTCCAGTTTGCGGGATATTAAAACCTTTGATAAAAGCTACCGAAACGTATTTGTACTGCGTAGACTCACCTTTCCAGATCATAAACTTTTAAAAGTAGAGCTATCTGAAAAACAGTTGTCCGGACGCTCAATAGATTTTGGGATTCGTTATTCCGATATTCTGAAAGCTAAAAAAATCAATCAATAACAAAGGAGCCATGGAAGAAACAAAGGAAATACAGAAACTCCATGGTTTTCTCCAATGCTTGATTTATTTCTTGATTGCCGTTGAAATATCGGTTTTTGTTTACTTAGGAGATCCATTTTGGGGTATTTTTAATATTGGTTTGCTGAAAATTAAATCGTTGATTATTTACAGGAAGCTTTTATACAGTAAACTGTTTGTTTTGCTACTGATAGGTTTGGTGAGCATTGGTACTTTATCCAAAAAGCAACTGGATTTAGATCCAAAAACTAAAATCATATACCCATTGTGTATCGGTTTATGGTGCTATTTCGGGAGTACTTATTTTTATGGTCTGAAATCTCCAGTGGTTTTTTCGTATACTACACTTGCTAATTTAGCTTATATTCTATTATCATTGTTGGGTGCTATTTTGATTAGCTTATCTATGGATAACGCGTCAAAAATCATTCGTTCAGGATTAGGAAAGGATAAATGGAATGTTGAAGCCGAAAGTTTTTTGCAATCGGAATCGAAGATTGAGAATGCATACTCGGTTAACATTCCAATGCTTTTCTATCATAAGAAGCAGGTGAGAAAAGGATGGATAAATTTAGTCAATCCATTTAGAGGGACAATGGTAATCGGAACTCCTGGTTCTGGAAAATCCTTCTCTATTGTGAACCCATTTATCAAACAGTTAATTTCTAAAAGTTTTGCATGTGTAATTTACGATTTTAAATTTCCCGATCTCGGCAAAATAGCCTATCATCACTATCGGAAGAACAAAGGAGAGGGGAAGTTAAATGATTTCAGTTTTCACGTTATCAACCTCAATCAAGTAGAAAAAAGTAGACGAATCAATCCTTTTAGAGCGGATTACATTAGGACGCTTGCTGATGCATCAGAAACGGCTGAAGCCTTAGTAGAGGCACTAAAGAAAGGAGATAAAGCTAGTGGTAGCGATGCTTTTTTTACGCAGTCTGCCGTGAACTTTCTGGCTTCCTGTATCTATTTTATGAGTAAATATGACAAGGGCGTATTTTCAACTCTTCCCCACGTGATGTCTTTTTTAAATAGATCCTATCAGGAGATTTTTACTGTTCTTTTTACCGAACCAGAATTAGTTTCTTTACTCTCACCGTTTCGTTCGGCCTTTATGGCCAAGGCATTTGATCAGTTAGAGGGTCAAATTGGTACACTCAAGATTTTCATTAGTCGAATGGCAACAAAAGAAACCTATTGGGTTTTTTCGGGAGATGATTTTAATTTAAAAATTTCAGATCCATTGACTCCGGGAATTTTAGTTTTGGCCAATGATCCCAATACTCAGAACATTAATTCAGGATGTTATTCGGTTGTTTTAAACCGGCTAACGAGGTTAATTAACAGTAAAGGAAATATTCCTTCAGCATTGATATTGGACGAAGTACCAACCCTTTTTGTACACAGAATCGAAAATTTAATAGCAACGGCAAGATCAAATAAAGTTGCAGTGTTAATGGGATTACAAGAGTTGCCACAGTTTAAACAGCAATATGGAAAGGATACCGCAACAACCATAACATCGGTTGTAGGAAGTGTACTTTCAGGAGCTGTGCGCAACAAAGAAACCTTGGACTGGCTTGAACGGATATTTGGTAAGTCTAAACAAATTGGTGAGAGCATCTCCATAGATCGCAGTAAGGTTTCCAAATCAATTAGCGAAAAATTGGAAGTATTGATTCCAGCAGGTAAAATCGCTTCACTGGGTGCCGGGGAAATTGTTGGAGTGATTGCAACTGATACCAATTCGAAATTTACTGGACAGTATCAAACTTCAGCGATTAATTGTAGAGTAAATCTCAACCTAAAAGAATTAGAAAAGGAGGAAAAACAATATGTTGAACTTCCCGTTTATTATGATTTTGCAGACAAGAAAGAAGAGGTCCTTAGGCGGAATTTCTTGCAAATTAATAGCGATATTGAGTCTTTGGTCAGTGCTTTTATGTAATTTGAACGCCTTGTCTAATATCAGTCAAGATACGCTGTCAAACTGTAAATTTTACGCTCATTTTCCATTAAAACGCTTTAAACTAAATTCAGGATTTGGTTTTAGGATTCATCCCGTTACAGGGGAGAGGAAATCCTTTCACAAAGGGATAGATATCAAAGCCAGCAATGAAATAGTCTGTTCCATTTTACCAGGAGAAGTGATCAAAATAGGTTTTACCGCGATACTGGGAAACTTTGTAGCAGTAAGACATGGGAATTATATTGTTTACTATGCACATCTATCCAAAATTTATTGTGTAACGGGACAAAGGCTATTTACGGAATATCCTGTTGGATTAAGTGGGGCAACTGGCAGAACAACAGGGGAGCACCTTCATTTAACCGTTTTAAAAAAAGGAATCGCTATAGATCCGCTCTATTTCTTGCTTGCTGTCATCTCAAGAACTGGCAAAGATTTGCGTTGGTATCTTCTTAATGAATAACTTCTTCTGGCGTTTTTCAGACCATAAATTAATTATTGAACTTTAATCTTCACCAATATGCAGACTTCGAATTTGAATGCGCGAGATCTTCCATTGGAAGACCTCGGCGAACTGGGATTGTTTAAAAACGGGGAGCTCACTCTTCCAAAAAAAGATATTGATGCTTTAATTTCCGGAATGCGTACCGGACTGGTTAATCTTAAAAATATTACCCAAGGCGGTATTGCGGTTCAGGAGATGAACGTAAAGCTCTCACTCACTAAAAATGCAGAAGGAAAGACTGAATTGCTGGTACATCCGGTATACAAAAAATCCCAAGTACCAGAGATTATTTCTGCTAAGGAAGCAGATGATTTATTAATGGGTATCAAGGCTAATCTGATCAAAGAAACCAATCAAGATGGGAGGTATAAAAAGCTGATGGTTGAGTATGATTGGGACACTAGGGAATTTATAGTGACCGATACTTCAAAACTGCGTGTTCCAGAAATGGTCAATGGAATGCCACTTACCCCATATCAAAAGCAACGCTATGGAAACGGAAGACAGATCGAAATGCCGGATGGCACCACTTTCCAGTTGAGCAGTACCGCTCCCGAAGGCATCCGATCTAATAGGTTGGCACTTGTTGTTTCGCTTGTAATGGATGGAGGAATATCTTATATGCTTTTTACCGGGTTGAAAGCAATGGCTGGGAATCGAGGATTCTTTCCGCAGAAGGATGAACGTAATGAAAATTACCAAAGAGCGCTCAAGTCGGCGGCCGATTCCCAGTCCAAAACTAAGATGGATAATGAGGACCCAACTTCAGTATCAAATAAAAACGAATACTCGAGAAGTTATGGCAGATCTGGGATTTCCCGGTAGGCACAAGGGGTAAATACATATGAATCAATTAAATATTAATCATTAATTTTTATAGTTATGAATGAGAATAATCTAGATTATCTTCAGAACACGCTGAAGTATTTGGGATTTGGAGAGTCACTTAATGAAAATCTAAAACAATCAATTGCAAGTGGAGCTGAAGGATTTCATCTACAAAGTGCTACTAAGGAGATGCCAGATCCTGCAAAAAGGTATGAATCAGGGTTTGGTGATAAGGTATCCTATCAGCTCAATTTTTCAAAAAGTAAAGAAACTGACATGTATTTTTTTAACAGTTATGAGGCTACGCTTAAAAAAGCTGGTGCATCGGATTTAGTTTCACAAACCTTTTACATTAATAAAGGGAAAGGCGTAACGGCAAAAGAAAGTTATAATTTGCTATCTGGTCGAGCCGTAAATAAAGATGTGATGCTAAAAAGTGGAGAAAAGACAAATCTCTGGCTAAAGCTTGATTTTAAAGATCATACTCCTGAAAAGGGTTATGCTTTGAATAGTTACGGTGAACAGTATGGTTTCAGTTTAAAAGAAACGGTCGAGAAATTTAAAATTCTTGATTTAGACAAATTGGGGGTTAAAGATCAATTGCTCAAAAGTTTGGAAAGAGGGAATCTGCATGAAGTTTCTTTTATGAAAAACGGAAAGGAAACGAGTGGCTTTGTGTCGGCTAATCCACAGTTCAAAACATTAGATTTTTTTGATCGTGATTTGGTTCAGGTTTATAGCAAAGCTATGGATAGATACGATACGATCGAAAAAAAAGATCTGACTAAAGAGCCAGAGCTGGTGAATGAGCCGGCAATGGTATCAGCAGAAAAAAAGTCACGTACGAGATAGTTTTAAAGCACATATTGATGTGTGGTTATAGGGGACTTCGGTCCCCTGTATTGTTATGCTTTAATTTTTAAGTTATGGGTATTGAAATATTAACTAAGGAAGATCTAATGATTTTCGGAAACGAATTGTTGGAAGAAATTAAGCGGATTGTAAAAATTGAGGAACCTGTAAAAAAGAGGTATCTAAAAGGAAAAGAAGTGCGACAAATACTGGCAATATCGCAAGGAACCCTTCAGAATTTAAGGATAAATGGTACACTTCCATATTCAAAAATCGGGAATGTGTATTATTATGATGTTAAGATTGTGGATAGTCTGTTAAACGGACAAACTGAATATTTCGAAAATGGAAAGGAGTTTAATAAATGAAAAAAATAATAAATAACAAAAAGTTGAACGGGATGACAGATGCAATTATTTTGGATAATCGAATAACCTGTACAGATATTGCACTTATTTGTGCTTTGCTTATTTTCTATCTCCAATCTGAATCTGAAACTTTCTTTTTAGTTTCTCGAAGTAGGTTGATGAAAATTAGTAAAATATCATCAATCAGTACTTACCATAAGAGTATAAAGAGCTTAGTTAATTTAGGCTATATCATCTATACACCTTCATATCACCCAAAATTAGGTAGTAAAGTTTCCTGGGCGACAAAAAAGGATTTTAATAATCTCTAAATGGTTTGAATTTCTTTTCCTGTATAGATTTCAACTATCCCTAAGGTCTTTTTTCCAATAGAAACCTTATTTAGAGTATGTTGTTGGAAATTGAATTTTTCTATATAAACAGCAGTATTGTCTCGTAATTTGAGAAAACCTTGTTCAAAGTAATATTCTGAAACTTCATTTGTGAAATCGTTATGACGAAGACATAAGCGAGTAAATTCTTCAGTTAAACTATCGTAGTGCAACCAGTGATTACTTTGCTCTTCAGAAATAGAGAGCTCAATAATAATCATATCATTACATTCATAGCAGGCAAGTATCTTAATCATATAGGCGCAACAAAAATAGTAATTATATTTCTATCAACTGATTGTGTTGATATTCATTTTAAAGTTACAGAGCAGAATGTGTTTTCTGCTCTGTATTGCGTATTTAAGGTTTATCTACAAGGAAATTGACTCTTTTAGCTATTTCGCTCATTTTTCTACTTAGTGATTGTATAACTATAAATAGTGTTTTTAGGCTTTGGTTTGTCAGACGATAGTTTGTCTTTCAATATTGCCATATCTCTACTTACTTTTACATCCAGAGTTTTGGCGTAGTGCTGGGTTGTTCTGATGTCCTTATGCCCGAGCATTTTACTGACGGTTTCAATGGGTACTCCATTCTGTAGGGTGATTGTAGTAGCAAAAGTATGGCGGGCGATATGGTAGGAAAGAGGTATTCTTATACCGCATATGTCTGCGATTTCCTTCAGGTAGGCGTTCATCTTTTGATTGGTGCTGACTGGAAATGCTTTGTTCTGATTGATGCATTGCGGATGGTTTTCATATTTTATGAGTAATGCTATTGCTTTAGGCAGCAAGGGTACACGGGTTGGTGTGCCGGTTTTTTGCCTGTTGATGCTGATCCACTTCTCGCCCCCATTTTTATCGATTATTTCAGATCTTTTCAATTGGTAGATGTCAATGTAGGCAAGTCCGCTGTAGCAGCTGAATAAGAATATGTCCCGCACCCTGTTTAATCGTTCGTTATTAAATTCTTTGGTCTCCAAAGAGTTAACTTCTTCTTCCGAGAGGCAGGGACGTTCAATTAATTTAATTTTGGCTTTGAAATTGGCGAAAGGATCTCGCGTGAGCCATCCATTGGCAAGACAGCGTTTAATTACTTTCTTTAGGTTTTTAATGTATTTTACAGCGGAGTTATTATTACATTTCCGAGTTGTCCGAAGGAAGAATTCATAGTCTGCTATAAACAGGTGATCAATTTTTCTGATGTCGATGTCCTGAATTTTATATTTTTCTCGTAGAAATTGCCGTAAATGTCTTAGTGCTGTTTGGTACCGCAAAAGGGTCATCGGTGCGAATTCAATACCTACAAGTTCAGCCATTTCTTTGTTGTGTGATTCGAATACTTCGGTGAGTTTTCTTGCTTTTTTTTCTTTTCCCAAGAAATCGTCTGCAAGGCGTTTAGCAGTCACGTCTTCTCCTAACATAATTAGGTTCCTGTGGGCTTCATGAACTTTTGATTCTAACTGTCTTAGATAGAGGTTGATAATTTTTGCTTGACTGGAATTTCCTGTTAATTTTCCATCGAGCCAATTCGAATCGTTACATTGCTTGCCTGTGGCAAGATCGACGCGTTTTTTTTCAATTGTAATCCTCAAGTAGATGGAGGAAGTTCCCGGCTGATCTGTTTTTCCTTTCTTCAGAAAGAAAAGTAAACTGAAATTTCTTTTCATAAAAGTAATCTTAAAAGGTGAAATAAAGTTAAGATTGCAGTCAAAAAAAGTCAAGATGTGCGCGAGGTAAACTAGTTGATTAACAGGTTTTTAACCCCTAAAGCGGTGAGTCGGAAAATTCAAAAGTCCGACTCACCGCTTGACTCACCTCGCATATGCGTTATTTGGTCAAAAAAGCCACTAAATACTAAAAAACAAAAGCCTGCAAATTGTTGATTTGCAGGCTTTTAATGTTTTTTGGTGATCTTTGATACTAAATCAAGTGGAGCTGAAGGGAGTCGAACCCTTGTCCAGTTGTGAGATAAATTATACCTTCTACATGCTTATTTTTCAATTAATTTTCGGGAGATGAACGGGCTGAAAACCGACCTAATTCAAAACCTTAGATACTTTATCTCAGTTTAAACCGTATCCTTTTAAACCCAGCTTCGTTGTTTCGATGCCTCATATTCTAGCCCAACAAGGCAGCAACTAGAGAGACAAAAGCTTACGTAGTTCTAAACTAGGCAGCTAAGGCGTAAGTATTTTCGCCAATTAAAATGTGAACGTTCACTTTAAGTGCTCTCCGTACAACGCACTGCATGCTAACATAACCTTCGCCACCCTGTCAAATCCAAGAACAGCCCCAGTTTTTGTTGATTAGAAATTGAAATATCAATTTTCCAATCGAACCACAAATATATTAAAATTAATTAAATGTGGTCGGTTAATTGTAAACGAGCCAAATTTAATGCCAAGCATTTACAATTAACCGATAGTACATTTTTTATAGTGTTCTACCAGGATATTGCGCCAAGGCAATTTCTAAGCAATCCATAGCAGCATTTAAATCAGCTGTATTTAACACGTAAGCCATACGCACTTCGTTTTTACCCGAGCCTTTTGTCGAATAGAAACCTGTAGCAGGCGCCATCATCACCGTTTGGTTTTCGTGACTAAATTCTTCTAAAATCCATTGGCAGAATTTATCGGCATCATCAATTGGGAATTTAGCAACTACATAAAAAGCACCTCCTGGGTTTGGACAAAATACACCTTCAATAGCGTTTAAGCGCTTTACTAAAGTATCTCTACGCAAAGTATATTCTACATTTACTTTTTCGAAATAGCTATCAGGGGTGTCTACTGCAGCAGCACCGGCAATTTGTTCAACCATACCCGGACTTAATCTGGCTTGTGCAAATTTTAATCCCGATGAAATAACTTCTTTGTTTTTGGTAATTAAACACCCTAAACGAGCGCCACAAGCACTGTAACGTTTCGAAACGGTATCCATGATAACCACGTTTTCATCTAAACCATCCAAATGCATTGGCGAGATAAATTCACGTCCATCATAGCAGAATTCGCGGTACGCTTCATCCGAAAACAAGAATAAATCGTATTTCAGGCACAGTGATTTTAACGCTTCAAGTTCTTCTCTCGAGTATAAATAGCCTGTTGGGTTATTTGGATTACAAATAATGATGGCTTTCGTTTTATCTGTGATAAGTTTTTCGAACTCAGCAATAGGAGGTAAGGCAAAACCATTTTCGATATACGATAAAATAGGTTTTACAACCACATTGCTCATGCAAGCAAAACCATTGTAGTTTGCGTAGAATGGTTCAGGAATGATAATTTCATCGCCCTCGTTTACGCAGGTTTGCATGGCAATGGTAATGGCTTCCGATCCTCCAACAGTAACTAATATGTTTTCGGGTGTAATGTTGTATCCTAGTTTGTTGTAATATTCAGTAAGCTTTTGGCGATAGGCAAGTGTTCCTTCAGATGGTGTATAGGCCCACACATCGAAATCGATGTTTTTAATGGCGTCTAACATTCCTTCCGGAGTTTCAATATCCGGTTGACCGATATTTAGGTGAAAAACTTTTTTTCCATCGCGTTTAGCTTTATCAGCAAATGGAGTTAATTTTCGTATTGGCGAAGCAGGCATCTGAACGCCTTTCTGTGAAATTTTTGGCATGCTGCAAAAATAAAAAAGTCCCGATGAAAATCGGGACTTTTCTTTCTATGAATTAAAAATTTACTTTGAACTTGCAGCAGGAACCGTTTCGCCTTTAATGTAAAGCACTTTGATAGGTGTTTTAGCATTAGAAGTAATGGTCACTGCTTTTGAAAACGTTGATGGAGCACCAGCAGCGTTAAATGTTACTGAAATAACTGCACTTTCACCTTTTTTAAGCGGGGTAGTACTGTATTTAGGTTGCGTACAACCACAACTTGCTTCAGCTTTGGTAATAATTAAAGGTTGTTCACCAATATTGGTGTATTTAAAATCGTATGTAACGGGTTTGTTTACCACAATTTTACCAAAATCATGCGTTTCCGTTACAAATTTAAATTCTGCTTGGCCGGCTGTTTGTGCATGGGCAGCAACGCCTAAACCTAATACAAAAGCGAAAGCTATTAAAATCTTTTTCATCTTATAAGTCTTTTTAATAAAAATACTAAACAAATTTAATATTTGGTACTTTTAAACAAAAACTATTCCATTTTTATTTTACACATCGATATTTAATTTTCCCACATTGGGTAAGGCAAGCTTTATATTTTGTCTATATTTGCCAAAACCAATTATTGATTACGATGCAGAATGAAAAACTAAGTCCCAATTCTATTGATGCTTCTGAATTAAGTTTTAACGATTTTAAAGCAATTGTTATAAACGACTACAAGATTGCTTATGAAAGCAGACAAGCCAGTGTTTTAGGCCGTAGAGAAGTATTAACGGGGAAGGCTAAGTTTGGTATTTTTGGCGATGGAAAAGAGGTTCCGCAATTGGCAATGGCCAAAGCCTTTAAAAAAGGCGATTGGCGTTCGGGCTATTACCGCGATCAAACATTTGCCTTTGCTGCAGGTATATCAACAATTAAAGAATTTTTTGCACAACTATATGCCAACCCAACAGAAGGAGCAGATCCTTTTTCAGGTGGGCGTCAAATGAACTGTCATTTTGCTTCCAAATCGGTAAATGAAGATGGCAGTTGGAATAATTTAACTGAGATAAAGAATTGTTCTTCAGATATTTCGCCAACTGGCGGACAAATGGCTCGTTTGGTAGGGCTAGCGTATGCATCTAAGCTTTTTCGCAACAATGCTGAGCTCGATTATTTAAAACACTTTTCGGTAAATGGTAATGAAGTAGCTTTTGGTACGATAGGCAATGCGTCTACCTCTGAAGGCGTGTTTTTCGAAGCCATTAATGCTGCTGGCGTGTTACAAATTCCAATGGCCATTTCGATATGGGATGACGATTATGGAATTTCGGTGCCGGCAAAATATCAAACCACAAAAGAAGATATTTCCGAAATTTTAAAGGGTTTTCAACGCGATAAAAACGGAGATGGATACGAAATTTATAAAGTAAAAGGTTGGGATTATCCCGCTTTATGCGAAGTATACGAGAACGCTATTCAGGTTTGTCGCGATGAACACGTACCTGTGTTGATTCACGTAACAGAGCTTACGCAACCGCAAGGGCATTCTACTTCAGGCTCACACGAACGCTATAAATCGAAAGAACGATTGGCTTGGGAAGCGGAACACGATTGTATTTTAAAGATGCGTGAGTGGATGATTGAGTCGGCAATAAGTACGGAGGCCGAAATTGAAGCTTTAGAACAGGAAGCTAAGGTATACGTACGCAATATGCAGAAAGAGGCATGGAGCGAGTTTTTGGATAGCATGAAAGGCGAACAAAAACAGGTTGTTGATTTTATTAATGGTCTTGCCAAACAACAGCCTGAGTTGGCTAAACTTTCGAGCCAATTAGCCTCAACGGCTGATGCCCAACGCCGCGAAATTTTTTCACTTGCACGCAAAGCTTTGCGTCTATCTGTTCAACAACATTCACCTGAACGCGCTGCATTTGTAAATTGGTATACCACACAAACGGAAGTGAATGTGGAGCGCTACAGCAGTAAACTGCATACAAATGGGGCAGAAAGCCCAGATAATATTCCGGTTGTAGAAGCAAATTACAACGAGCTATCGAAAATGGTCGATGGACGAGAAATATTAAACGCTTGTTTTAATCAAAATTTTGCCCGCGACCCACGTTTGGTGGCCTTTGGGGAAGATTTAGGAAATATTGGCGATGTAAATCAAGGGTTTGCCGGTTTACAGGCCAAGTTTGGCGAACTGCGTATTACTGATACGGGGATTCGTGAAATGACCATTATGGGGCAAGGGATTGGTTTGGCCATGCGGGGTTTGAAACCAATAGCAGAAATTCAGTACTTGGATTATTTAATTTTTGCCTTAAATGTACTGAGTGATGATTTGGCAACGCTGGCCTATCGTACAGATGGTATTCAAAAAGCACCAGTAATTGTGCGTACCCGTGGGCATCGCTTGGAAGGCATTTGGCACTCAGGTTCTCCTATATCTATGTTATTAGGTTCTTTAAGAGGGATGCACCTTTGCGTACCGCGAAACATGACGCAGGCAGCAGGAATGTACAATACGCTTTTCAGAGCGGATGAGCCGGCAGTTGTCATCGAATGCCTGAATGGTTACCGTTTGAAAGAAAAGCTCCCTACGAATGTGGGAGAGTTTACCGTTCCATTGGGTAAAATAGAGGTTTTGGAGCAAGGAACGGATCTTACCATTATTTCTTACGGTTCTACGCTGCGCGTGGTTCAAGAAGCGGCGGAAGAATTGGCAAATTTTGGTATTTCTGTTGAGATTATTGATACGCAAACCTTGTTACCTTTTGATAAAGAGCATGCTTGTGCGGTTTCTTTGGCTAAAACCAATAAACTGTTAATTGTAGATGAAGATGTTCCGGGAGGTGCTTCTGCGTATATTTTACAACAGGTGTTGGAGGTTCAAAAAGGGTATTTTTATTTAGATGCACAGCCTAGAACGCTTACGGCAAAAGCGCACCGTTCGCCTTTTGGTTCAGATGGTGATTATTTCAGTAAACCTTCGGTTGATGATGTGGTAGAAATGGTTTATCAAATGATGCAGGAGTCTAAACCCAATCAATACCCCACTATTTTTTAGGAAGTTTGAATTAGAAAGGGGAGCGAAGAACCAGAACGAGTGGTGTCTAAACCCGACAGACAGCGGTATGCCGAACGCTTTTCGCGGAGGCATTTAGCAAATGGCGGGGCTGCATATTGCCAAGGTATGCTGCCTTTCATTTTCTATTATAAAAAAGCAAGTGCTTCTTTTGGAACAAATGGACTTACATCGCCGTGGTTGCGCAAAATGTCGCGCACAATGGTCGAACTTACGGCAGAATATTCGGGTTTGCTTAAAAGGAGAATGGTTTCTACCTCGGGCATCATGGTTTGATTAATTTGAGCAATGGCCCTTTCGTATTCGAAATCGGCAGCTGAACGAATTCCACGCAGCATGTATGTTGCATTTATTTTTCGGCAAAAATCTACTGTTAAGCCTTCGTAGGTTTGAATTTCAATGTTTTTATAATCCGCAAAAACGGTATTCAGAATTTGTAGGCGTTGCTCGGCACTTAAAAAATTTTGTTTAGCACTGTTTAAGCCAATTCCAATAACAATTTTATCGAATAGAGGGATGGCTCTTTGTAAAATGTTTACGTGAGCGATGGTGATAGGATCAAATGAACCGGGAAATAGTGCTGTTTTCATAGTTGATTGTATGCGGGTTATTCTTTAAATGGATGGAGGCGATGGCAATTCAACCTTTTCAAAAAAACTAAACGACGAGTTACCGTATTTTCGTATTTCGATAAAACCCGGTTGATTATCAAGTTTCATATTGCTTTGGTGCTCAATAATCAACATACCATTTGGTTTTAATAAGTTTTGCGCCATTACCAAGCCCGGTAGTTGCGGTATTTGTGGCAAGTGGTAGGGCGGATCGGCAAATATCAAATCGAAAGTGCCTGATAGTTGTTTGAGCAGTTTAAACACATCGCCCTTGCGTACTTCTATCTGATTAAATTGATGTTGCTTGGCGGTATTTTTTATCCAATTGATACAACCATAATCCATATCGATGGCCAGGATTTGTTCTGCTTGGCGCGATGCAAATTCAAAGGTTAAATTTCCTGTTCCGGCAAATAAGTCGAGCACATGACAGTTTTCGATGTCAAATTTATTGTTTAAGATGTTGAACAATGCTTCTTTCGCCATGTCGGTAGTAGGTCTAACCGGTAAATTGGCTGGTGGTTGTAAGCGAATGCCTTTTGAACGTCCTCCAATTATTCGCATAAATCTAGGGCTACTAAACCACTGAAGTAGTGCGCAGGCATGTCGGCCAGTAATTCACTTTCTTGATGGTTAACAGGTAAAAAGAAATACAATTGGTTGAAATATTTGAGTAGACAGGTGTAGTACGCATCGTCTTCGTTTACAATTCCTTGCAGGTAAACCGGAATGGATTCGGTTAATGCTAATTGTTCGATGATGAGCAGTAAGAAGTAGTTGAACTCCTCGGCCGTTTCAGATTCATAATGGTTTTGAAAAGTTACCACACCTCCTTTAACATACAATACATTGAAAGAAGCCGAGGTAAAGTCGATTAACAAGCCATCGTTTCCAATTGCATTTGCCAAGGCCAGCAAAGTTGCTGACTGTGGGAAAAATTGCGCGTTTGCCGGAAGGGCTTGTTGAATACTCTTATCGACAGCAAAAACGGTCTGAAAGCCTAAAGCATCATTGCTTTGAGTATGTAATTCACTTGCATTGCTTAAATATTGCCGATAGCTGTTTAGTGATTCAACTTGAATGAAATCGTTTGGTACAAAGATGAAATTAGGTGTATGTACGGCAACTTTTACTTTTTCAAAGTTTAATTGCAGGTGTGGGTGCTGTTCACGGGCTTCTTGCAAGTCGCGCGCCACATTTTCGCATCCTTGTTTATCAAAAATTACACGAATTTCATGGCTGCTCTTATCCACAATGGCATATGAAAAACTGTCATTTGTGACCTTTAGTAATAAATGGTGCTGAATTGAATCGGTGCTACTGAAGCCCGGGTCAACCAATAAAAGGCTGTTTTTGCTCATTGAAACAAAAATAGGTTTTTTTAACTATTTACAACAAGGATTAGGATTAAATAGCGTTTAAGCGATTCAAAAGAGCTGAATGGCTTGGTTTAAAACGTACAAAAAAACAGGAGAACGGTACGTTGTTTTTTATATATCTTTACAACTCAATTTTTGATATGGTAGATTTCAATCGTTTTACATTAGCGAACGGATTAAAGGTGTTGGTTCATGAAGACCCGACGAGTCCGATGGCTGTTTTAAATATTTTATATGATGTTGGTGCCCGCGATGAAGACCCTGAAAAAACAGGTTTCGCGCATTTATTTGAGCATTTAATGTTTGGTGGTTCGGTAAATATTCCAGTTTATGATGAACCTTTACAGCGTGTAGGAGGCGAGAATAATGCCTTTACCAGCAACGATATTACCAATTATTACATCACGCTTCCGGCAGAAAACATTGAAACTGCTTTTTGGTTGGAAAGCGACCGGATGTTGAGCTTAGCTTTTTCTGAGAAGAGCTTGGAAACCCAACGAAATGTGGTGTGCGAAGAGTTTAAACAACGCTACTTAAATCAGCCATATGGCGATGTTTGGTTGAAATTACGCCCCTTGGCGTATAAAAAACACGCCTATCGGTGGGCAACCATTGGCAAGGAATTGGCGCACATTGAAGAGGCAACCATGGCCGATGTGAAAGCCTTTTTTAAGAAACATTACAATCCGCAAAATGCCATTTTGGTTGTGGGTGGCGATGTGAAAACAGAAGACGTTAAACGTTTGGCTGAAAAATGGTTTGGCTCGATTCCGGCAGGTGATAAATATGTGCGTTCTTTGGTGCAAGAAGAACCTCAAACGGAAGCGAGAAAAGAAACAGTGAAAGCAAATGTACCTTTAAATGCTATTTACATGGCTTTTAAAATGCCTGGACGTTTGGATGCGGATTATTACGGATACGATTTACTATCGGATGTTTTATCGCGTGGACAATCGTCGCGTTTATACATAAGCTTGTTAAAAGAACAAAAATTGTTTAGTGATATAAATGCTTATATTTCAAGTAGTTTAGATCCTGGGTTGTTGATCATTGAAGGTAAATTAGTGGAAGGGGTAACGATTGAAGCCGCTGAGAAAGCCATCTGGGTAGAATTGGATAAATTGAAAAATGCGTTAATTTCGGAAATGGAGTTAACCAAATTGAAAAACAAGGTAGAATCTGTATTGGTGTTTTCTGAAATGGGTTTGCTGGACAAAGCCATGAATTTGGCCTACTACGAATTATTGGGTGATGCCAATTTGTTGAATAAGGAAACTGAGGAGTTTTTGAAAGTTTCTGCAGACGACATTCAGCGATTAGCGAACCTTACTTTTAACGAAGAAAATTCATCTACTTTATATTACTTAACTGAAGAACATGCTTAACAGACAACAAGCGCCTGATTTTAAGCAGGTATCTACCATAAATTTTATTCAACCCAAAGCAAGCACCCTGGATAATGGTGTGCCGGTGTATTCGATTTATTCGGGAGAACAAGATTTAGTTCGTATTGAATTTATTTTTGATAACGTGGGTTTCTCCATCGAAAAACCTTTACAGGCAATTGCTGTAAGTTCGATGCTGAACAACGGCACTGAACAACGCTCGGCAAAGGAAATTGCCGAACAAATTGATTTTTATGGTGCTTTTTTTCAGACGGAGTATGCGCAAGACCAATCATCGGTAACGCTTTATACTTTGAATAAGCATTTGGCATCGGTTTTACCCATTGTAAAGGATGTCATTTCGAACAGCCAATTTCCGCAATCCGAATTGGATATTTATGTGCAGAATCAAAAGCAAAAACTGCAGGTTAATTTAAAAAAGAACGACATTCTTTCGCGTAAAGAATTTGCACATGCTGTTTTTGGCGATACTGCATACGGTATGAATATTCAGGCTCACCATTACGATGCTTTAAAGCGAAGTGATTTAATAGACTATTTTAAAACTGCTTATGCGCCAAACAATTGTACCATTGTGGTTTCAGGTAAATTCGATACCTCAGGTTTTGCCTTATTGAATCAAGAGTTTGGCCACAATTGGGAAAAAAGTAACGCGGTTAAGAATGTTTTTAGTTTTGAGAAATCGACTAAGAAAAATATTTACATCGAACGTCCGGAGGCACTGCAATCGGCTATTCGTTTGGGTAAATTGGCGATTAATCGTCAACACGAAGATTTCCCGGGTTTGCAAATCCTGAATTGCGTTTTAGGTGGCTATTTTGGTTCGCGTTTAATGGCAAATATTCGTGAGGATAAAGGATATACCTATGGCATTGGTTCAGGTATTTCTTCTTTGCATCATGCTGGATATCTTTTTATAGCTACAGAAGTAGGAGCAAAGGTATGCAACGATGCCCTTAACGAAATTTATAAAGAGATTGATTTATTGAGAACCGAATTAATTCCAGAAGAAGAGTTGGAATTGGTGCGAAACTACATGCTAGGTTCCTTGCTAGGCAGCTTAGAAAATGTGTTTTCGCATGCTGATAAATTTAAGAACATCCATTTCGCAGGCTTAACGTACGAATATTACGAGAAATACATTCAACGTGTGAAAGATATAACCGCAGAAGAGTTAAAAGATTTAGCGAATAAATATTTAAACGCAGACGATTTTATTGAAGTAATTGTAGGAAAGAAAGATTAAGCCTATCTGATAAAAAAAATGAGCGTATACGTTTCTATCGGTATACGCTCATTTTTTTATCCCTTTATCTGTATTGACATAAATAAGCCGTAGGCTCCGTAGCTTTCACTTTAAAAGAAGCATTGGCTTCCACTTCGAAATGGGTACCTGCTTTAAAAGATTTCCACTCGGTTTCATTTGGCAAAAGGGCCAGTAGCTCACCTTCCATTACAAGCATAATTTCTTTTTGCGCAGTTCCGAATGTATATTCACCGGGTTGAATAACGCCCACAGTTGATTTTCCTTGCGCATTTACATAACCTAAGGATTTAACGTTTCCTTCAAAATATTGATTTTCTGTAATCATGTTTATTGGTTTAACTTTTATCGGTTTTACTAAGGACGGCTTTTTGCTTATCGGATGTGTAAACTTTTTTCATGAAATCAACATACTCCTTATATTTTTCTGGAGGATATTGTTTTTTATTCATCCTTAAGCTACGAATATACGTGATAGAATTATCTTTTAATACTGCTTTAGCTGAATAAGTGCCAAATTCAGAGTTGATTACACAGTCTTTCGGTGT
Organism: Pedobacter paludisoli; assembly: GCF_052344095.1. GTDB lineage: Bacteria > Bacteroidota > Bacteroidia > Sphingobacteriales > Sphingobacteriaceae > Pedobacter. The sequence continues at coordinate 810,039 of NZ_CP179926.1, forward strand.
GAATTCTACTGCAAAACCTTTTGGCAAAGTATAATAAATTTCATCTTCATCTAAATAGCTAAACGAAATAGAAAAATTGGTTTTTCTTTCTTCAACGGCTAACGGAACACTTTCCATCCGATTGGTTTGATTCAGTAATAAAAAATACTTTTCACCACCTTTACTAAAAAGTTGCTTGCTGCTAAAGTTAAGCTCTTCCGTCATTTTTGGTACTGTCTTATCCGCCTGCGTCAAATGGTATGTAAGCAGCTCTGCTCCCGGAATATTGTTTCGTTCCAAAATGGCTTTACGTTGCTCGGTAGGTTCTTCTAATAAAAGACGAAAGTTGTTTTCGAACTGGGCAAAGGCGTAATCGGTTTTTATTTGGATAGCGGCATTTCCATCCTCCGTAAAGTCGATAGTTGCTTTGCGCAATTGAGCATTATCTTTGGCCGAGTAAACGGGCGTATGAACAACTTTTCCGCCATCCTTTGTAATCATTAACACATCTCTGTCAGCACTTCCGTCTCCAATAAATCCCATTGGGCTATGCTGACTGGTACATTCTAAAAAAGTGGTATCTTTTTCAAAAGGAACGGCTAAAATCATGTGGTTGGCCTGCCCAATGCTCGAAAAATTGCGGTTCAAACTTGGCATATCGTTTCCAATAACAATGAGGTTTGAAGGAATATCAGCCGCATTTAACAATGCTTTCATGTAATTAGATAGACCTTTACAATCCCCATAATTTACCAGCGCTACTTTTTCGGCAACAATTGGTCTGAATCCTCCAATCCCCAATTGAACACTCACATACCGGGTGTTTTCTTGCAGGTATTTATACAGGATAGCCATTTTTTCTTTAGGTGTTTTGGCATCTTTTGTGAGATTTTGAACCTGGGCTTTAGTGGTCTCGGGTAAAATTTGACCATTAAGATTTAAATCATAAATCCACGACCCAAAATTCTTCCAATCGGTAAAATTACCCGTTGAGTGATCAAAATTGATGACGTTTGGCGCTACCTTAACCCATCTAGCCAGATTATCGTACCCTGTGCTCATGGGTTCTCGTACTAAAGCAGGAATATTTGTGCTAGTCCATTGATACACTATTTTACTACCCTGACTGCTCGAATCTGTATAGAGGTTCTTACTGGTTAAAATTCTAAGTGCATAATCTTTGTTCTTGAGGATAGCATAACTTGATTTTTCTACAGAAACATGATAACCCTTTATATCTTTCCAAGAAGGAATAGATAAAAAGCCTTTAAAATCTTGTGTAAAACTGTATTCAATGGTATATGGGTAGGCTATGTGGGTGAATTTTATTTTTTTGATGCGTTGGTCATCATAAATATTCATGCTGCTAAGCAATGCTTCATCTTTGATGTCTGCTGATTTATATTCTTTTATTTGCCTTCCAAGCGGATCATACATCGTGGCTTTTATATTGCTAATAGAAGAAAAGTTGTCATACGATTCGTAAAAGTCATTAAAACCTTCACCTGCTTCGTTTAAAATAGTAAAGGCAATTTTATAGTTATACTGCGCCGAGTTAACAGACTTTATGTCGAAAACCTGTACTTCATTCCGTACCACAACAGAAGCATTCTGTAAGAGCTCAGGAGGGATTCTAGCGACACTATATGGATCTTGTCCATGTACTTTACCGAAAAATATACTTATAAATAGGATACTTAAAAAATATTTCATTACGCTTTCTTTTTAAATACGATTGCTTCTCCTTGTTTCTCAACAATTAATTTGAATAGTTCTTTTAAGTGGAAATATTCTTCAGTAGTGTAAAGAGATTGATTAATATCGATTACGCTTTTAACCATTATCGAATTACCCTCATTGGCATAACTAATTGTGAATGACCCTTTTTTATCCGGTAAAGTAAACATTTGGCTTTTAGGAAGCTTGTCTATCTCATAATCTTGCGGATACATTAAGATGATGCGGTAATTTTCTTTAAATGGGTAAGCAAAATCTACCGGAAAGTTCCGTTCCTCTAGTTTAAATAAGTTTTCCTTCGTTCTTTCATATAGCAGTGGCATGAGGTAAACCAAATTTCCGGCTTCCTCAACATTATCTTCGATTACTGCATCCATAGATTCGGTTAGCAGTTCACCAGGTTCTTCAAGCGCCTTAATTTTATAGTTATTTACGTTTAAACCAGCTTTATCCCTTTTAAAACTTTTTAGGAATTCTTCTTGCGAAGTTTTTTTGTATCTGTTACGTAAACTCAAAGCGGAATAACCTTTCGAGTATTGCGTTATGGTTCCTGTTAGTTTATTTTCTTTGTCTAAATTAAAATTATACACAAAACTTTTCTCCGATTTTATGATTGGCTCTATGGAAATCCATTTCCCTTGTGTAAGCGCAAAATTGGCGCAAAACCCATAGTGACTAAGGTTTTCATAATTAATCAATCCAAATTCTAAATACGGGTCTGTAGCATCTAAAAAGTACGCTTCTGCTCCAATTTGAACAACTCCTATCACATTGTTAAAACCAGAAATATGCGGATATCCAGGATGCTCGCCGTTTTCTCGGGTACTCAATAAAACCGGATATACATTGATATGCGCTTGTTTAAGTAAACTTATCATCGCCAAATTAATATCAGCTGAATTTCCAGTCTTTTTTTCAAATATAGTTTTGGGATTAAATTCTGTAGCGTATTTGGAATATTTTTCATTCCAATGAATATGACTTTTAACATAATTATGAATAAGCTTACAAATGGTAAGTGTATCCTTTTCGTCTTTTAAAAGTCCTGATAAAATATCTTTTGCGTATCCGCTTTTGTTCATATAGACGCCAAAATTATCATCCTGTTCAAGCTCAGTTAACACTTTTGACCAATTTCCGTAATAGTCTTTATATCCATCATTGGGATAATTGGTCGCATTTAACTCAAAATTTACCGAAGGAGTATAATCATCCATGGTCGTAATGTAGGGTTCAGTTTTTTGTGCAGGCACATTTTCCATTACAAAGGTTCGATGATTCGCAACGGATTGTACACCCGGAAGGTAGGTTTGATTTACAGTCTCATTTACCGTTACTTTTGGCTGGAAGTATTTATTTAAAACAACCTTATAAATCAGGTATTGAGGTAAAAAAACTTCATATTGTGAATATTGCGTAGGGACGTCTGCTTGAAATTTCCATCCTCGAAGATTAAATGTAAAATCAGACTTAATTTTGTATTTAAATTCAATCACAGAGCCCTCTTTTACATTTGGAAGCGCGTATTTTTTGACTTCATAATTTTTGTCAAATTTCTCAGAAAATTTGGCATCGCTTAATAGTTTGCTTGTGGTTATTTTTCCTCCATCCAAGTTGTAGGTGGCGGCATCCATGTAAGATATGGTTTCCTTGCCACTACCATTTTTATATAAAGGTATTTCTCTATTTGCTAAGTCTAAGCCTTTTTTATTGAGTATTTTATACCTAACGTGATGTTCAAACACATAGGCAAATCCAGTTGTTGTGTATTCGAAATAGCATTTTCCAACATCGAATATTTTTACAGCCGATGCTGCTGAATCTATGCCTGTTGCTTTGGTTTCGAAATCTGAAGGAAGTATTTTGCCGAATTTAAATTCGCGTTTAATAGGGGCTGGCTGTTGGCCATAGCTATTCCCCGATACTATGCATAGCAATAGTATCAGAAAATGGAGAGCTGTTTTCTGCATGTAAAGTTAATTTGGATGATTTAGCGCGCAAGATAGGAAGAAAGTTATTTTTTCAAAAAAATATTTTGAGGATTAAAACAAGCAGAACTCTGGTCGAAAGGATTTGTCAGCCGATATTAAAATTTCATTGATTTTGTCGCTTTACTTTTATTTTCCTGGTTTTTTTGTATCTTTGCCTGGCAAATAATAAATCGTAATTTATTTGCTATGCAACTCGACTCCACAAAATTTATTGCCACAGGTTTAACCTACGATGACGTACTTTTAGTACCGGCGTATTCAGAAATTTTACCGCGCGATGTTAACACATCCACTTTTTTAACAAAAAAAATTAGGTTAAATGTTCCTTTAATTTCTGCTGCAATGGATACAGTAACAGAAGCAGAACTGGCTATTGCAATTGCGCAAAATGGCGGTATTGGAATGTTACACAAAAACATGTCTATTGAAAGACAGGCGAACGAAGTTCGTAAAGTAAAGCGTTCTGAAAGTGGCATGATTCAAGATCCAGTAACGTTATTGGAAACTGCGGTAGTGGCTGATGCTTTCAAAATCATGAAAGAGAACAAAATAGGGGGTATTCCGGTTGTTAGCAGCGATAATAAATTAGTAGGTATCATTACCAATCGCGATTTACGTTTCCAAAAGAACATGAAGAGACCGATTGTAGAAGTAATGACTAAAGAAAATTTAATTGTTGCTCCTGAAGGAACTACCTTGGTTCAAGCAGAAGAAATTCTTCAAAATCATAAAATAGAAAAGTTGCCGGTTGTTAGCAAAGATGGCTTTTTAAGCGGTTTAATTACGTTTAAAGATATATCGAAAGTTAAAAACTATCCGATTGCTTGTAAAGATGAGAAAGGTCGTTTACGCGTAGGTGCTGCAGTGGGCGTAACAGCCGATACATTACAACGTGTAGATGCTTTGGTGAATGCTGGTGTAGATGTGATTACCATTGATACCGCACACGGTCATTCTAAAGGAGTTGTAGATAAATTAAAAGAAGTAAAAGCAAAATACCCTGATTTACAGGTTATTGTTGGGAATATTGCAACCGGTGAAGCTGCTAAGTATTTAGCAGAGGCTGGTGCTGACGCAGTTAAAGTGGGTATTGGTCCAGGTTCAATTTGTACCACACGTATCATTGCAGGTGTAGGAGTTCCTCAGTTATACGCGGTTTTTGAATGTGCGAAAGCTTTACGTGGAACAGGCGTACCCGTTATTGCCGATGGTGGTATAAAGCACACGGGTGATATTGCGAAAGCTATTGCGTCGGGTGCGAGTACTGTAATGGCAGGCTCTTTATTTGCAGGTGTGGAAGAATCACCAGGTGAAACCATTATTTACGAAGGACGTAAGTTTAAATCGTATCGCGGAATGGGTTCAATCGAAGCAATGGAGCAAGGTTCGAAAGATCGTTATTTCCAAGATGTGGAAGACGATATTAAAAAATTAGTTCCAGAAGGGATTGTAGGGCGTGTACCATTTAAAGGTACTTTAGCCGAAGTAATGTACCAATACATTGGTGGTTTACGTGCCAGTATGGGCTACTGCGGTGCAAAAGACATCGAAACTTTACAACAAGCACAATTTGTGCAAATTACGGCTGCTGGTATGCGCGAGAGTCATCCACATGATATCACCATTACTAAAGAAGCACCAAATTATACACGCTAATGTAAACCGAACGGTTTTTTAAGTAATCTAAAGTAGAAGGGCGTCTCATAAGCAATTATGAGACGCTTTTTTTATGCGTATGAATGTATAAAGAGCGATAGGGATACTTCATCTGCCAAGTTTCAGAAAACTCCTGTAGGTTGACGGATGCTCGATAGGGATTAAAAAGTTCGACTCCCGACTATTTCTGTAAGAATGCTTATTTCTTCCATACTGAGGCAAGATACGCAAATGCCCAAGCACGAATACTTTATTATTTAAAGCAAAAAATTTGTTAGAAGATATTTTTTAATATATTTGTCTAGTAAATCTATAGACTTTATATAATTAAATTATGAAATCAACCAAAAATCACTTTTTACAGTGTTGTAGCGCGTCTTTTAATGCAAAAGCATTTCCAGTCAAAACGCGAAGAAATTAACCCAATTAAAAAAATCATCCATCTAAATCATGAAAATATTAAACCATGCGGTAAAATTTACTTTACTATTTATCCTTTTTGTCAGTCCACTTTTGCTTTCAGCACAGGGAAATAATCTAATTGAAATTTCTGGTCAAATAATAGACCAGGAAAGCAAGGAACCTTTACCTGGCGTTACTATTTTAGTAAAAGGATCGGTAGGTGGTACATCTACCGATCAACAAGGACGTTTCACATTGCGTACAAAGGCAAAGTATCCTTTTAAAATTTCCGTTTCATCGGTAGGCTTTCAGACGCAGGAATTTGATGTAACTGGTCCCAATACGCCTTTAAATATTGCCTTGGTAACACAAACGGTGCTAACAGGAGAAGTGGTGGTCACCGCATCGCGTGTGCCTGAAAGCATTTTAAAGTCGCCTGTGGCGATTGAAAAATTGGATATACGCTCTATCCGCGAATCGCCAGCCCCCAGTTTTTACGATGCGTTGGAAAACGTGAAAGGCGTACAAATGACTACTTCCAGTTTAACTTTTAAAATTCCCAATACACGGGGATTTAACATTCCGAGCAATTATCGTTTTATGCAAATGGTGGATGGGGTGGACATGCAAGCCGCAACCTTAGGCGTTCCGCTGGGTAACGCAGTGGGTCCGACGGAACTGGATATTCAAAGCGTTGAGATTACCCCCGGCGCGGCATCAGCCCTGTATGGCATGAACGCCATCAATGGTATGTCCAATTTGATTACCAGAAGTCCTTTTCAGTATCAGGGATTAGGCTTGTATGTTAAAACGGGGATTAATCACCTAGGAGGTACGGGGCGAGATTTAAGCAATTTGACCGAAACAGCCTTTCGGTATGCCAAAGCTTTTAACGATAAATTTGCGTTTAAAGTTAACTTCAGCTATTTGCAAGGTACCGATTGGTTGTCAGATACTCGTTTAGACCAAAATCCGAATAATTTGAAGTCGGCAAACCCGAGTTTTCCGGCGCTTAACGGCGCAAATAACGTAGCCTACGATGCCTGGAATAAATACGGTGACGATGTGTTATCGGGGAGTAATACCGTTTCGATTAGTGGTTTAAATATTAACGGGCAGGGGAATCAAACCTTAAATGTGGCTCGTACGGGATATTATGAAAAAGATTTGGTGAGCCCGAATGTGGATAACATTAAGTTTGATGCGGCGCTGCATTACCGATTTAACGAGCATGTAGAATTATCGTACGCATATCGTGTGGGTAAAATGGATGGTGTTTTTCAACGTGGAAACAAAATTCAGTTGGATAATGTGGTGGTACAAAATCATAAAGTAGAAGTAAAAGGAAGTAATTTTACAGTACGAGCCTATGCTTCTTTGGAAGATTCGGGTGATTCGTACAATGTGAAACCATTAGCCGATAATTTAGACTTATATGGCGATGGAACTGGAACGAATGCAGGTAGTGCTTGGGGAACAAAATTTAAGAATGCTTTAAATGCCTATGCGGGATTAAATGGTGGAAGTTTGACTGATGCTAACTTGGCAGCGGCAACGGCTTATGCACGGGGTGTGGCAGATGCAGGGAGAGTATTACCGGGAACGCAAGCTTTTGAAGAGCTAAAACAGAAAATTATTACCACCAATAATTGGGATATTAAATCGGCTCAAATTCCTGATGCACCTGCAACGGGAGGGGCGGCTTTGGTTCAAAAAAGTAATATGTACCATGCAGAAGGAACCTGGGATCTATCAAAAGCGGTTAAGTATTTTGGTTTATTGATTGGGGGGGATGCCCGCTTGTACGAAATTATTCCGGATGGAAATAGTTTTGTTGACTTTAGTCGACCGATTGCTGATAGAGGGAAGCCTTTAGCCGATGGCACTTTCGGTGAAAAAATCCATTATAAAAAAGTAGGTGCATTTGCGCAAGCAACTAAAACTTTGTTTGAGGAGAAGTTGAAGATTTTTGCCTCGCTCCGCTGGGATTACAATCCGGAATTTAAACCAAAATTTACGCCACGTATTGCAGGTGTATATTCGCCAGACCAGCACAATAATTTTCGGGTTACATACCAAACGGGATACCGTTTTCCGGGTATTTTCGAGGCTTTGTCTTATGTAAACAACGGTCGTGTTAAACGGGTAGGAAGCTTGTCGTACATTAACGAAGGTTTAGGTTATTTAGAGAACAGTTATACGCGTTCATCGGGGGTAGCTTTTAATGCAGCTGTTAATGCCGCGGTGGCTGCTGGTGCGAACCGAAATGATGCTGCTTTGGCGAACAGAAATTTATTGGTAGTGGCAAATTTACCTGTTGCGGTTCCGGAAAAGATTAATTCGTTTGAGATTGGATATAAAGGAATTTTAGCCGAAAATAAGGTAGTATTGGATATCGATGCGTATACGAATACCTATACTGGATTTCTAGGTCAGGTGCAGGTGGATGTTCCTAAAAATGCGACTGTGGGTTCGGATGCGGCGATAATTGCCATGCTGGATGCGAATCGTGATTCGAGCCAGGATCGTTACCGAGTGTACACGAATGCGAAAAACACCTATCAAAACTATGGCGCGGCTTTGGGCTTTACCTATAATTTTTATCAAAAGTTTACTTTTTCGGGAAACACGAGCTACAATAAAATGAAATCGAACGATACGGAGGATGTATTTGTAACAGGTTTTAACACGCCTGAATGGTCGACCAATGTATCGTTTGGTAACCGCGAAATTCTACCGAATTTTGGTTTTAACGTGGTGTGGAAATGGCAAAAGGAATTTAAGTGGGAAAGTCCTTTGGTAACAGCCACGGTTCCAGCCTTTAATACCTTTGATGCGCAAGTGAGTTATAAAATTCCAAAATCAACTGCTTTTGTGAAAGTGGGCGGGACCAATATTTTTAACAACAACTACATTCAGTATGCGGGCGGACCGACTTTGGGTGCCTTGTTTTATGCCTCGATTACTTTTGAAGGATTGTTGCTTAAATAAGGCTGGAAAGCGATGCAAGATTTATGCAGTTTCCAGCTTTACATGATTCTCTTAGTTTTTTCTTTTTCTTGGTTGAAATGATTGGTTAGGGAAGTTTTGGCTCCGATGATGCAGTGGATTGTGTTGCTAAACCCGATGTGAGTGGATGCCCGCCCGCATTTTAGCGGGAGGCAGGAACGGCAGCGGGACGGGTGTTTCAGAACGGTACCGAACCTTTCATTTTCAAAAAAAAACGGCTTGCTTTTGTGCAGGCCGTTTGCGTATTATGCTTTTGCGTTCTTTTCAGCTTCGTGTAATTCGCGCTGCATGATTTTGGCAATTTTTGTGCTTCCATCGTGACTCCAACCGGGTGGGTTGAAGATGTATTTTAGTTTATCTGTAAAGGTGGGCGCCTTTTTTACATCGTTTTTTAGGGCGATAAATTCGTGAAAAATGATGTTAAACGCGCCGGTATCTTCAGGCTGGGTGGTTAAACCATATTTGATGGTATCCTCAGGTAATTCTTCTTGAAAAGTACCAAACCAACGATCCCATAAAATGAGAACCATCCCCATGTTTTTATCTAAATAGCGGACGTTGCTAGCATGGTGCACGCGGTGATGTGAAGGCGTAACGAATATATACTCGAACCAAGGATGCAGTTTGCCGATGCTACGGGTATGTACCAAATTACCGTAAATTTGGGTTACGAGGTACGCAAATAAGATATCCATTGCTGAAAAACCCATGAAGGCCAAAGGCAGATAGAAAAACACGCGGTACAAGGGCTCAAATACGGTTGAACGGAAGCCTGTTGTTAGATTAAAATGTTCTGATGAGTGGTGCGTAACGTGCATAGCCCAGAAAAAACGAACGTAATGGCCAACCGTGTGCAGAAACCAGTATAAAAAATCTTGCGCAAGAATGAGTACAATCCAATACACCCAAATATTTTGAATTTGAAAGAGTCGGAATTGATAGCAATAATCGAGTAAGAAGAACGTAGCCGTTTTCATTGCTAAATTAATGACTACAGCGGTGGTCATGAGGTAAATGTTCGTCCAAGTATCGCGCTTTGTATAATGGTTTTTGTCGTGCTTATAGCTGAAATACATTTCAACGAGGGTAAGCACGATAACAAAACCGAAAAGTGCTCCAACAGAAAAATCGCTGCTAGAAAAGGTATTCATTTTATTTAATGTTTTTAAATTTTTATTGCTCGGTTGATAGCAGATTTGTCAGGTGCTTTTTAACCGATGGTTTTTATAGTGAATTATAATAGTTTAAACTGTTTTCAATATCGTCATTGCTTACACGACAGTTAAAGCCGCATTTGCCCGTGCTTTCCAATAGGGAGAACAGGATATGGCCATCTTCATTCTTTTTATCGCTTTGCATCAGTTCAAAAAGAGTAGCATGGCTTTCGGGGCTGATGTGGTACTTTGGATAAAGCGATAAGATGTACTGGCTAATGTCGGCAAGTTCTTCTTCGGTTAAGGTGTTGTTGTTAACGGATAAGTATGCTTCTGTGATAAAACCAATGGCAATGGCTTCACCATGAGTTAGTGGGTTTTCGTCGTTTGCTAAGGAGTAACTTTCAACCGCATGACCAATGGTATGCCCGTAATTTAAAATTTTGCGTAGATTTTTTTCGTGTGGGTCGGCTGTAACTACCTCGTTTTTTATTTCTACCGAACGATAAATATCTTCGGCCGATGGACTTAAATAATTGCTGGCTTTAAGTTTTTCGTAATAAGCTTTATCGGCAATTAATCCGTGTTTAATCATTTCGGCAAAACCGGACAATAGTTGACGTTGTGGTAATGTTTTTAAAAATTCGGTTTCAATAAAGACCATTTGCGGTAGGGTAAAGGTGCCTACCATGTTTTTAACAGTGTCTATGTCGATACCGGTTTTACCGCCTACCGAAGCATCTACTTGCGAGAGTAAAGTGGTTGGTACATTGATGAAATCGATTCCACGTTTGTAGGTGGATGCAATAAAACCACCCATATCCGTTATTACACCGCCACCTAAATTGATGAGTAAGCTTTTACGGTCTGCTTCGAAATCGAGTAGGGTTTTCCAAATGCCGATGCAGAAATCAATGTTTTTATTTTCTTCTCCTGAAGATGTTTCAATTAAATCAAAATCACTGAAATCATCTAAAAGTGATTGAAATACAGGAAGACAGATTTCGCTCGTTTGGTCATCAACTAGCACAAATATTTTGCTGTATGTATTGCTTTCGATGAGGGTTTTTAAAGCTTTTAATCCGCTTTCAAAATATAAGGTGTGGCCTGCGCTGGTTAGGGGTTTCATTAAATAACTTCGATTTGTTTGTTTTCAAAAGTGATGATATCGCCAACTCGTACTTTTAACCGCTTACGGTAATCAACCTCGCCATTGTATTTTACTAAGCCTTCCATTACGACCGCTTGGGCATCGCCGCCACTTCCCACTAATCCGGTTGCTTTTAATAACTGGATCAATGGAATAAATTCGCCTTCTAATTTGAATTGTATCATGTAGCTACAAAAATATAATTATTTTGAACGTTTTTGACTTTAAGATTCGATGCTTTTTATAATTTTGCAAACCCTTGACTAATTAAAAATTTTCATAAAATGGATTTATCCCCCAATACACAACCTAATTTTGATAATACTGAAGTCGCGTTTAGACACAAAACAAATGCGGAGCTAAAAAAAGCTTACTGGCTTTTTAAGATGATTGGAAGTAATTTTTTAACGAAAGTAGGTCCTCCAATTACCAATTTTTTCTTAAACATTGGTTTTCCTATTCAAGGAGCCATTAAAGCAACTATTTTTCAACAGTTTTGCGGAGGTGAAACAATAGCCGAGTGTAATGATGCCATAGCTTTGTTGCATAAAGGAAATGTAGGTACCATTTTAGATTATTCGGTTGAAGGGGAAGAAGAGGAACACGTTTTTGACGAAACCTGCGAGGAGATTATTCGCACTATTTTACGTGCCGATGGCGATGTGAGCATTCCGATTACCGTATTTAAAATTACCGGTATTGGGCGTTTTGCGTTGTTGCAGAAATTGGATGCAAAAGAGTCTTTGACCGAAACAGAAACATTCGAATTTGAGCGTGTTAAAATGCGTTGCGAAAAAATTTGTCGTACAGCTTACGAGAAAAAAGTGCCGATTATGATTGATGCTGAAGAAACTTGGATTCAGGAAACCATTGATGAATTAGCTTTGGATATGATGACCAAATTTAATCGTGAAGGCATTATTGTGTATAATACGTATCAAATGTATCGTCATGATAAGTTGGCAGATATGCAAGCAGATCACTTAATTGCAAAAGCAGCCGGATTTATTTTAGGTGTGAAAGTGGTGCGTGGTGCCTACATGGAGAAAGAACGTAAACGTGCTTTGGAAATGGGATATCCTTCGCCTATTCAGCCGGATAAAGTATCGTCGGATAGGGATTACAATGCTGCTTTGCACTATTGTGTGGAGTTTATTGATGAGATTGCTTTGGTTGCCGGTACCCATAACGAAGATAGTTGTCGTTTGCTGACTTACTTATTAACCGAGAAGAAAGTGCCGCACAACCATCCACATATTTATTTCTCTCAATTGCTGGGAATGAGCGATAATTTAAGTTTTAACTTGGCTGATAGCGATTATAATGTGGCAAAATATGTTCCATATGGCCCCATAAAAGCAGTAATGCCTTATTTGTTTAGAAGAGCACAAGAAAATACTTCTGTAGCAGGACAAACCGGAAGAGAATTGGGTTTGCTTGAACGGGAATTAAAACGTAGAAAACTGTAAGTAGACTAAAAATTTGTTCGGATGAGCGTGTTCTTTTTGGCGCGCAAGACTGAATTGGATACATAAAAAAACGGGAATTAAGCCATGCTTAATTCCCGTTTTTTTGCTAATTGTGCTTTTAGCTATTCAATTTTCAAATCTTCTGCTTTATTATTATTTTACTTTTCCAGAATAATTCTTTTCTCCTGCTTTTATTTCAATGGATAATTTGTTTTCTTTTGGTGGAATGGGACAATTATACGCATTGCTGTAGGCGCAGTAAGGGTTATAAGCCAAGTTGAAATCTACTTCAAGTGTGGAGTTTTTTATCGCCGATTTATCGAGGTCCAAGTAACGTCCTGCACCATAGGTTTCTGTGCCATTTGTTTCATCTGTAAATGGCAAAAATAAATGGTTTTTGTAGGTTGGATTTTTCGAAAGCATCACGCTCGCGTACAGATACAAAACAAAATCCTGTTGGTTTAAGGCAAATGTGAGTTTCGCATAGCGGATATAATCGCTAGAAGTACCTCCGTGTGCCAACATTTTAAAAGGACTCGGTTCGTTAAGTAGTTCGACTGTTGCCTGTACTTTAAGGGTACTATCTGCCGGATAGAAATTGAGGTTTGTTAAATCTTTTTTCTTAAGCGGGGAATTGGCATCTTTTAAAAAATCTTCCTTGTATTTTTGACGGTGTTTAGCCAATTGCGTTTCATACGATTGGGCATAGGTTGTTAGGCTAAACAGGGTACATAAAATAAGTAAATACTTCAATAGAGCCATTATAATTGCGTTGCTTTGTTACGTAAAAATTGGTCGGCTAAAACCAACGCTGCCATGGCTTCTACAATCACCACCGCTCGCGGAACCACACATGGGTCGTGGCGACCTTTTCCTTTAATTTCGGCTGCTTCACCTGCTGCATTGATGGTTGCTTGGTTATGCATAATGGTTGCCACGGGTTTAAAGGCTACTTTAAAGGTGATGTCCATTCCATTAGAAATGCCACCTAAAATACCGCCTGCATGGTTGGTAATCGTTTTGAAAACCTTTGCATCGGCCTCTTTTGGCTGAGGAATATCGTTGTGTTGGGAGCCTAGCAGCTCACTTCCGGCGAATCCAGAACCATATTCAAAACCGTGCACCGCATTGATGCTTAACATGGCTTTGCCGAGGTCGGCGTGCAGTTTATCGAATACGGGTTCACCTAAGCCAGCAGGACATCCTTTAATTACGCAACTGATTTTTCCACCAACTGTATCGCCATTCTTGCGAATGTTATCGATATATTCAATCATTTCGTTTGCAGTAGCGGGGTCGGCACAGCGTGCAATGTTAGCTTCGCGAATTTCCAATAGCTCGGATAAGTTAGTGCTTTCTAGATTGGGGGCATCTATTTTTCCAACCGAGGTTACATGGGCAAAAATTTCGATGCCGTGGTGCTTTAAAAAGAGCTTCGCAATGGCACCTGCTGCTACACGGGCAGCGGTTTCCCTTGCCGATGAACGTCCGCCACCTCTGTGATCTCGAATGCCATACTTGGCATCATACACATAATCGGCATGACTTGGGCGATACACATCGATGTTATGACCGTAATCTTTTGAACGTTGGTCTTCATTTGGAATGAGTAGAGCAATGGGTGTTCCCGTGCTTTTACCCTCGAAAACGCCTGATAGAATTTGAACAGTATCGCTTTCCTTTCGTTGGGTGGTAATTTTTGATTGTCCTGGGCGGCGTTTGTCTAGTTCCGATTGGATAAATTCCATATCAATAGGCAATTGAGCCGGACAGCCGTCTACAATTGCACCAATTGCTACACCATGCGATTCGCCAAACGTGGTTATTTTAAAAAGTTCTCCAAAAGAGTTTCCAGCCATTTAGTTTATATTTTTAGTAGAAATAAGCTTTTATGAGGATTATTTCTTCTGTTCACATTCATTTTCTTTTTCAACCGAAAGGTTCAATTTATTTTTCAGCTACTTCAAAACCCGCAGTTTTCAAATCTTCCCAAAAATAAGGATATGATTTTTCCACCACTTGCATCTCTTCAATTTCTATTTCATCGATAAGTAACGCTAAGGGAGCAAAAGCCATAGCCATGCGGTGGTCTTCGTACGTTGCAATAGTTACTTTCTTAGGGAAATGCAATTCATCGCAATTTAAAGTATAAATGAAATTATTTTCAGTTAAGGTAACACCAATTTTTGCTAATTCATTTTGCAAGGCCGCAATGCGGTCTGTTTCCTTTATTTTAAGGGTTTCCAAACCGGTGAAAGCCATGTTTTTACCCATAGCAGCGGCTACCACAATAATTGTTTGTGCTAAATCCGGGCATGTTTTTAAATCCAATACCTGATCGGTTTCTAAAGAAACCCCTAAGTTGCTAATGGAAATTCCTTGGTCTGTTTTCTCGGTAAATACCCCGAAAATTTTCATGATGTTTTGGATTTTGCTGTCGCCTTGTAAGCTTTTTGCTTTTAATGCGGGCAATTCAATTTTTGCTTCATTGGCTAGAGCCGCAATGCTGTACCAATAGGAAGCCGCGCTCCAATCCGGTTCTACAACCAAGGTTGCATCATCAAATTTTTGTGGTTCTATTGCGATTAAATTTTCTTTTCCATCGGTTTGTTTACTACCCCAGGTATGCGAAATACCTACCGAAGTTAACATGTCTAATGTCATGTCAACATAGGGACGAGAGGTTAATTCGCCTTCAATTTCGAGCGTTAATCCTTGCGGTAAAATAGGGGCAATCATGAGCAATGCTGAAATATATTGACTACTGATATCTCCTTTTATTTTAACGTGTCTCGATTTTTGTACCAAGGGTCCTACAATTTGCAAGGGGGGAAAGCCTTCTTTTCCCGCATAGGCAATGTTGGCTCCAATTTCTTTAAGCGCTTCGGCTAAAATTCCAATTGGACGTTCTTTCATTCTTTCGGTACCGGTGAGTAAGAAATTTCCATTTTTTGCCGATAAATAAGCCGATAAAAAACGCATGGCGGTTCCTGCTGGGCCTACATCAACCAAGGTAGATTCTACTGCAGTTAAGTCGGTTTCGTTTGTTAAGGTGTTTAAAATCTTATTCAACGTTACCGTATCTGCGGCATTAGAAAGATTGGCTACTTTAACGGTGTTTTTGCTCAAAGCACTGATAATAAGTGCTCGGTTGCATTCACTTTTTGAACCCGTTAATTGGATTTCGGTATGTATATTCTTATTTCCTTTAAAAGAAACTAAGGCATTTTTTGACATTTTATTCGGTGTTAAGTTTCAAATGCGGCTATTTTCTTCGTATGGGTTTGTTTGAAGTTTAGGTGTTTCATACGAGTTTATGTTAATTCCCGTTATGTGCGGGATAAAACAGCCATTTTGAAAACGGTAAATTGTCCTTGCAAGAAAAGAATTTTTGTTTTCCTACTCGCAAGGACAAGGATTGTATCGATTATGCTTGGTTTAAAGCCAATCGGTTGTATTATGCTTTTACTTCGGTGTGTTGTTCCGCTGCAATTCCTTCCGCTGTTTTACCAGCATTCATAATTTCGGTTTGCTTACGAATCGATTCGCCGTGTACAAGTTCTAAGAATTTCTCTGTAAAGGTTAAATCTAGCTTTAATGCTTTTGCAAAAGCTTGTCCTTTTTTAGAGATTTCATCCCAACGATTTACTTGTAAAATTGTTACTTGATTATCGCGTTTGAATTCGCCAATTTTCTCAACGATTGACATACGCTCGCCTAATTTTTGCAATAATAAATCGTCAATTTTATCAATTGATTTACGTAAATCAGCTAATTTATCGGCAAAAGCCTCATTTTTAGATTCTGGTTCGCGAACGGTTAATTTGCTTACTAATTCTGCTAATGCCGCAGGCGTAACTTGTTGTTTCGCGTCTGTCCAAGCCACTGATGGGTCTACGTGTGATTCAATCATTAAACCCTGCATGTCTAAATCCAATGCTTTTTGTGAGATATAAGGGATTAATTCGCGGTTACCACAGATGTGACTAGGGTCGTTGATGATTGGTAAATCTGGGCAAAGTGTTTTTAATTGGATAGCCAATTCCCACATAGGTTCGTTACGGAATGAGCTTTTTTCGAATGATGAAAAACCGCGGTGGATAGCACCAATTTTGGTAATTCCAGCACCGTTAATCCGTTCAATTGCACCAATCCATAATTGTAAATCAGGATTAACTGGATTTTTGATTAATACTGGTACATCGTGTCCTTTTAAGGCATCGGCAATTTCTTGGACGGTGAAAGGGTTTACCGTTGAGCGTGCACCAATCCATAAAATATCCACGCCTGCGGCTAATGCTTCTTCCACGTGTTTTGCATTCGCCACTTCCACTGCTGTTGGTAAACCAGTTTCTGCTTTTGCGCGTTTCAACCACTCAAGACCAATACTTCCAATGCCTTCGAATTCTCCTGGACGTGTACGTGGTTTCCAGATTCCGGCTCTCAATACCGATACTTTACCCGTTGCAGCAAGCAAATGAGCGGTGGTTAATAATTGTTCTTCGGTTTCTGCACTACACGGTCCTGAGATTAATAAAGGCTCATTATTGGTGTTTAACCAAGTGTTTAAGGGTTGAATGTTCAAATTAAGTTTCATGATTATTGAGGAGTATTATATTTTTAAAATTATGTTTTTTATTGTTTTTATACTTTGTCGTTTTTCAGGTATTCACCTAAAATGATAAAGTTTGAGGTGTATTTTAAGGCTTTTCGAATCGCTTTATCGTATTTTTCTGTACTTGGCCATTCTAAATCTACATAGAAGTAATATTCATGGCGTTTTCCTAAAATGGGCATCGATTGTATTTTGGTTAAACTTACTTCTTGTTCGGCAAACACATTGAGTACCGTAGCTAAAGAACCTGCTTTGTGTCCCACTTGGAAACAGATGGAAGCTTTGTTGATTTTCTTTTCTTCGTCTGTTTTATCTTTTTTAAGGATTAAAAAACGTGTGAAATTTTTCTTATTTGATTCTATTCGACGCTCTAAAATGTTTAGTCCGTATAGTTCAGCTGCAAGGGTGTTTGCAATGGCAACAGTATCGGTTAATTGTTCATCTCGTATACGTTTTGCACAAGCCGCTGTATCGTTGCTTTCAATGATTTTAACGTGTGGATAGTCGTAAAAGAAGTCTACACATTGGCGAATGGCAATCGGGTGCGAGGTTACTACTTTTACATCTTCAAATTTCACACCTGGAAGCGCCATCAAGTGCAATTGGATAGCTAAGTATACTTCACCTACTACTGCAAAGCCACAATCGCGGATCAAAGTATAGTTTGGTAATAAACTACCTGCAATTGAGTTTTCAATAGCCATAACCACAAAGTCAGCTTGATTTGCTTCTAATTTGTCGCAGGTTTCTTTGAAAGAATTGCATTCGATTGTTTCAATATCTTTTCCAAAAAATTTGTAAGCTGCTTCTTCGTGGAAGGAGGCTTTGATTCCCTGAATTGCTACACGTTTTTTCGTTTCCATTTTTTGTGTTAAACAAAAAAAGTCCCGGTGATCTACCGGGACTTTTTTATACATTTAATATTTGTTTTATATTTTTTTGCATATCTAGTCCCGGCTCTTACTAAAGTAGTAAAAGTAACCAAAACCAAAATATGTGTTATTTAATTGCATGTGCTATTTTTGAATAAGCCAAATATAGGTACTTAAATTTATTTGTCAAGACCTGAATAGTATTTTTTAATAATTAATGTGTTTTTGGTATTTAGTGATGGTGAAAAGGGTGTTTTGTTTTTAAATTGATAAATTTTTATTTTTTTTATTATTGAATTGTTAATGGTTTTTTTTGCTTGGTTGCTATTTTAATGGTAGGAATTTCAGTATTTTAGCTTAAAGCTTGGTTTAAATCGGCAATTAAATCGTCAATGTGCTCTAAACCAACGGAGATGCGTATTAATGTGCCTGGTGTTTTGGTGTCGGGCCCTTCAACGGAGGCACGATGTTCAATCAAACTTTCTACACCGCCTAAACTCGTTGCTTGGGCAAATAACCGAACTTTGTTTACAACTGCTCTTGCGGTTTCATTTGTGCCTTTTACCAAGAAGGATAACATCCCCCCAAA
This sequence comes from Pedobacter paludisoli, assembly GCF_052344095.1. Classification (GTDB taxonomy): domain Bacteria; phylum Bacteroidota; class Bacteroidia; order Sphingobacteriales; family Sphingobacteriaceae; genus Pedobacter. Next base: position 828,662 of record NZ_CP179926.1, read on the forward strand.
ATCTTTCATCTGTTTACACGCTACGGTATATTGTGGATGGTTTTTTAATCCGGGATAAAAAACGCTTTCAACTTTTGGATGAGCCACTAGGAATTCAGCGACTTTTTTTCCGTTTTCGCAATGTCCTTTCATGCGATAGGCTAATGTTTTAATGCTCCGGCAAAGTAAATAGCAATCGAAAGGAGAGGGAACTGCGCCGCCAGTTTGTTGTACGTTTTTAATGGCTTCCCATAGTGCATCTTTTTTGGCGGTAACTAAAATACCACCTAATATATCGCTATGCCCGCCTAAGTATTTGGTACTGCTATGCATGACTATGTCTGCCCCAAGCAAAATCGGATTTTGCAAAATCGGCGAAGCAAAGGTGCTATCGCAGGCCAATGTACATTTGTTTTCTTTGGCAATGTTGGCAAGGGCTTCAATATCGGTTACCTTTAATAAGGGATTAGAAGGGGTTTCTATCCAAATGAGCTTGGTGTTAGCTTTTATTGATTGTTTAACAAGCGCTAAATTGGTTTGGTCGATGAAATCAAATTCAAGAATTCCGGAAAAGATGGTGAGTAATTGTTTTTTGAAGCCCCAGTACATGTCATCCGGAGCGATTATGTGACTTCCGGGCTTTAATGCTTGAAATAATGCCATCCCAGCAGTGTTTCCAGACGAGAATGCAGCGGCATCTTTACCATACTCCAATTGGGTTAAAGTGTTTTCTAAAGCAGACCTGTTTGGGTTACTTACTCTACTATACATATGCCCACCCGGATAATTTCCATCTTCGCCTCTAAAAAAAGTTGTGGTTAAACTAATAGGAGGGGTAACATCGCCTGTGGCGCTTTTTATAAGATTAGATGCATGTATAGCAAGGGTTTCTGGTTTCATGACGGTATATTCTAGTTTAATGATTTGCGTAGGCAATTTAATAAAATGAGTGAAATTTTAAGCGAATAATGTTTTTTGGCAAGATTTATGTAATTGTAGCAAGGAATTTAAATATTAAGAGATGAAAAAATTGGTTATTGCTTTTGCCTTTGCATTTTCAGCATTGGTTATATTACAAAGTTGTTCAACATCTAAAAGTGCCAACACGGCAATTAACGGAGGTAGAGGTACGGTTACCGGTACATGGGTGGTAAGTAATGTAGCATTAGAAGGTTTGCCAGACCAAGCGGTGAAGGGTTTTTTAGGTGAAAAATCGTATAAATGTTTTGAAGGTAGTACCTGGAAATTAACAAATAGCGGAAATGGGTCGTATTCATTACCGGCATCAAGTGCTTGTGGTGCATTTACACAAACCATTTTTTGGTCGGCAACGCCAAAAGACGAAACATTTCAGTTTAAAAAGATATATGAAGGCGATAAAGCGAAGAACGTAACGGAAGGTTACCGTTTTGTATTGGCTCAATTATCGAAAGATATGATGGTGCTAAAATCGCCAATAGAATTTGGCGGAAAAACGGCTAACATCGTTTTAACTTTTAGCCCTGCAGCGAATTAAGATTTACCTATGAAAAACAATTGTTTTGGAGCAACCCAATTTTGGGTTGCTTTTTTTGTTTTATGACGAGTGCATTTTTTTAGCCACAGAAACGCGGAACACACGGAAAGGGTTTTCACTGAATACATAGAAACTATCCGAACTATGTGTCCTATGAATCTATGTGTTCCAAAAAATTTTGGGCATATTCATTCGTTTTTACCACATAGGAAAGGCATAGAAACATAGCTCACATAGGAAAACAGACCTACATCTAGTTCCTTCTTTAGCCACAGAAACGCGGAACACACGGAAAGGGTTTTCACTGAATACATAGAAACTATCCGAACTATGTGTCCTATGAATCTATGTGTTCCAAAAAAATTTGGGCATATTCATTCGTTTTTACCACATAGGAAAGGCATAGAAACATAGCTCACATAGGAAAACAGACCTACATCTAGTTCCTTCTTTAGCCACAGAAACGCGGAACACACGGAAAGGGTTTTCACTGAATACATAGAAACTATCCGAACTATGTGTCCTATGAATCTATGTGTTCCAAAAATTTTTGGGCATATTCATTCGTTTTTACCGCATAGGAAAGGCATAGAAACATAGCTCACGTAGGAAAACAGACCTACATCTAGTTCCTTCTTTAACCACAGAAACGCGGAACACACGGAAAGGGTTTTCACTGAATACATAGAAACTATCCGAACTATGTGTCCTATGAATCTATGTGTTCCAAAAATTTTTGGGCATATTCATTCGTTTTTACCGCATAGGAAAGGCATAGAAACATAGCTCACATAGGAAAACAGACCTACATCTAGTTCCTTCTTTAACCACAGAAACGCGGAACACACGGAAAGGGTTTTCACTGAATACATAGAAACTATCCGAACTATGTGTCCTATGAATCTATGTGTTCCAAAAAAAATTGGGCATATTCATTCGTTTTTGCCGCATAGGAAAGGCATAGAAACATAGCTCACGTAGGAAAACAGACCTACATCTAGTTCCTTCTTTAACAATTTTGCGCTTCTTTGCGTTCTTCGTGATTAAAAAAACACCCAAACTATTTGTTCTATGATGGAAAATACTTCTCAAACAGGTAAATATAAAGGAGCTTCTATTTTAAGGATGCCGAATAAGCGGTTTGTTACATGAAAATGATTTTGAAATCGGCTCATTATTGTATTTTTGTTCAAAATAAATCAGGAATGAATACAACTGAGCAGGTTGAAAAAATATTAGCGGATACCAACTTATCAACTGAATTACAAAACATAGCAACTAAAGTTCTTCAAGGAGAACGTATTACGTTTGATGAAGGTGTATACCTTTACGAACATGCCGAATTAGGGTATTTAGGCGTTTTAGCCAATTTTGTTCGCGAAAAGAAACATGGCGATCGTACTTATTTTAATCGCAATTTCCATTTAGAACCCACTAATTTATGTGTATACGATTGCAAATTTTGCTCGTATTCGCGCCTGATTAAACAGAAGGAAGAAGGCTGGGCTTTAAGCTTGGAAGAGATGCTGGATGTGGTGAAAAAATACGATGGCGAACCCGTTACAGAGGTACACATTGTTGGGGGCGTGTTGCCACAGTATGATCTTGCCTTTTATTCAGCATTGTTTAGTGAAATTAAAAAACACCGTCCGGATTTACATGTGAAAGCATTAACACCGGTTGAATATCATTATATCTTTAAAAAAGCCAAAGTGGATTATGCCACAGGAATGAAGTTAATGAAAGAAGCTGGATTGGAATCTATTCCAGGTGGTGGTGCAGAAATTTTTCATCCTGAAGTACGCGAGCAAATTGCCAAAGATAAATGTACTGGTGAACAGTGGTTACAAATACACGAAGAATGGCATAAATTAGGGATGCGCAGTAACGCAACTATGTTGTATGGTCATGTGGAGGCTTTTTGGCATCGCGTAGATCACATGGAGAAATTGCGCGAATTACAAGATAAAACTGGTGGTTTTCAGACGTTTATTCCTTTGAAGTTTAGAAATCAGCATAATCAAATGAGTGCTGTTCCGGAGGTTTCGGTTATTGAAGATTTACGTAATTACGCCATTGCTCGTATTTATATGGATAATTTTGATCATATAAAAGCCTATTGGGCGATGATTAGTAGAGAAACGGCTCAGTTATCTTTAAATTATGGTGTTGATGATATTGACGGAACATTGGATGATACCACCAAGATTTATTCTATGGCAGGAGCTGAAGAGCAAAACCCGGCCATGAGCACACGCGAATTGGTTACCTTAATTAAACAAGTTGGACGTAAAGCTATTGAACGCGATACCTTGTACAATGTGGTGACTGATTTCGAAAATGTGGTGTTTGAGGAAGAAGAGAAACCGAAATATTATAAACTTCCGGTGGTTAATTAGGTGGTTGGTTAGTTTTTTGATTGATTAGTTGAATTGGGTAACTGGTTTTTACTGAATTGCTAGATGGGCGATACGTCTTGATACTTCATGCTAACTACTTAATAATCATAGTTTAATGCTCACTATTCACCACTCACTTTTGACTTAAAGATATATGAAAGAAATTTACATCATTAGACACGGGGAAACAGACTTAAATAAACAAGGAATTGTGCAAGGACGTGGCATAAATTCTGATTTAAATGAGCGTGGTAGAGCACAAGCGGAGGCTTTTTATCAGGAATACAAAGATATTGCATTTGATAAGGTATACACATCTGATTTAAAACGTACGTGGCAAACGGTACAAAAGTTTATCGATGCTGAATTGCCTTGGGAACGTTTGTCGGGTTTAGATGAACTTGCTTGGGGCATTTGGGAAGGTAAACCCAATAATGAAGATGCGAGAGAAGCTTTTCGTTTGATGTTACAAACCTGGGAAGATGGCGATTATACTGCACATTTTGAAGGTGGTGAAAGTGTACAAGATGTTTACGAGCGTCTAAAAGGTCCAATGGAAGTACTGGCAAGTGAAGGACCTGAAAAAAGGGTTTTGGTATGTATGCACGGAAGAGCCATGCGGGTTTTTTTGTGTTTATTAACTGGTTTACCTTTGAGTCAGATGACCGAATTTCCACACCAAAATACGGTGTTGTATAAATTGGGCTTTGCCGACGGGAAGTTTAGCGTTTTGAGTTTTAACGATACCACACATTTAAGACATTTGATAGAAGAGTAATTCATTGTACGCAAACTATTTTTTAGTTAAGGCGAATGAATGATTTATAGTTTAACACATTGAATAAAATTAAAATATCGGCTGTTGCCTATACCAACACCAAAGCATTTATTTACGGATTGGAGCATGCTGCAATCCGTTCCAAAATTGATTTAAGTTTAGATATCCCGACTGATTGTGCAGCCAAAGTGATTAGTGGTTTGGTTGATATTGGTTTAATGCCTGTAGCGGCGATTCCTTCTGTTCCGAATGCCAATATCGTAGCTGATTACTGCATCGGTAGCGATGGAGAAGTGAATTCGGTATTTATTTTTAGTAATGTTCCCGTTCAGGAAATAAAAAAAATACGATTGGATTCACATTCCCGTACATCCAATAATTTAGCCAAGGTTTTATTGAAATTCTTTTGGAAACAGGATGTTACTTTTACCCGCGACATAGATGAGCCTGCAGATGCGATTGTTTTGATTGGTGATCGTACTTTTGGTAAGAAAGATGATTTTGCGTATGCATATGATTTGGGAGCCGAGTGGAAAAATTTTACCGGTTTACCTTTTGTTTATGCCGCTTGGGTAGCTAACAAAGAAATTTCGCAAGTATTTAAAGATGAGTTTAATGCTGCGCTTAAGTTTGGTTTGGATAATCGGGAGGTTGTTTTGGCTGCCTTACCTAAAATAGAGAATTTTGATTTAACAGATTACTTGTATCATAAATTGCAATTTGATCTAACATCGGATAGAAAAAAGGCTTTAAACTTATTTTTGGATTATATAGCCCAATTGGATAAAGAGGAGTAGTCGGAAGGTCTAGAAATGAAACTTCCTTGGTATATCCAATAGCTTTTCAAAGAAAAAGAGCGAAGTGTTTTTGTACACTTCGCTCTTTTTGTATTAATGGGATTTTAATTTCCCTGTAACGGTATCTAGTTTGTTTTTTAATTTGCCAATGGCCCCGGTTAAGGCAAGGTCGTACGTGTTACCTGCCGTTGAAACGGCTATTGGTTCTTTGCCTGATAAACGTGCCTCTAAAAGACACCTTTTATCTTCTTGGCCATCTTTACTACCGTTTTCGTCTGAGAAATGCACTTCTAATCGTGTAATGAAGCCATCAAAGCGACTTAGATTATCGTTTAATTGTGTGCGAATCTTGTTTTCGTATTCTTGATGGATGGTTAAATTTTTGTCGGTGTTAAGTTGTATAATCATAGTATATAGAAAAAATATGTTGATTCTCAATATAGCTATTTTAGTTTAGATTCGTTCAACTGTTTCCTATTCTTTTATTTTTAAGACATAACTAATAGTTCCATCTCCACCGTAAATATTGGTTCCGGAAGGAACATATAAATAAGCTGGTTTGTTATTGATGAACAATATTTGTGGACGTTCGAATTTGGCCAGCTCACCAGCGTAATATATTTTCTTTTTGCCTGTAAATTTCTTAAAATCAACATAGTATGAAAGAGGGTGAAAACCCGATTCTTTTTCGTTAAAGTCTAAACCATTTTCCGATTTCCATAAAATACCTCCACCTTTTTCTATAATTCCGAAGTTATCCGTGGTTAACAAGCAGAATTTGCCCTTTTCATCGATAAAAGCATATCCGTCTTCAATGGAGGTGTTATTTTTGGTAACCTTGCTTGGAAACTGAACATACGGTCCTTTTACATCTTGCGCAATGGCCAAGCCCATTTTGTATTTGTTCGATTTAAAGTACAAGAAAATTCCTCCGTCGGGATGAACTAAAGCAGCTGGATTGTTTACGCCGTTATGTGCCTGATAGGTCCAATTTGTAGAATCTAGTGATGGGGATAGAATTAAACCATCTTTTCCTTCTTTATGCCAGGGACCGTTTACGCTTTTTGAGGTAACTAAACCAATACGCTGATTTTTAGGGTGATTCGGAGCTTTTGGGTCGTTGTTTGCGATGTAATACAACGCATATTGGTCGCCAATTTTCTTTATCAAAGGATTGTGTGCCCCAAATTTAGCCCAATCGCTTTTGGGATCGCCTTTTAAAACTACTTCTTTAAATTTGAAAGGTCCTTCGGGTTTATCGGCAATGTAGTGTGCTATTTCACTGCTTGTTCGCCAACCGGGTTCAAATTTGTTTTCTATCTTCCATCTGGATGCGAAGATATGCACACGTCCGTCTTCTCCAAAAATAGGAGAAGAGCCCCAGATATGGTACCCAGGTTCTTGTATTGCTGGACCAATAAATTCTAATTTTTCTGAAAAAGGCTTTGCTGCTTGTTGAGCCTTTAAAGGATTTAGTTTAAACGCAGCTAGAATGATGAATAAATAAAAGGATTTGTTCATGTTTTTTTGTTTGTTCGATAATAAGGATACTATGTGGTAGCTAAAGTAAGGAATTTATGGAGAAAATATGGCGTATACTTTTGAGCTAGGATAAATGTTTATACAAAATGAGCGTAGTGCTAAAAACGCACTGCTCATTTTGTATGAATGGCATCTTAATTTTTGGTTTAGATTCGCTCGAACGTTTGCTATTCTTTTATTTTTAGTACGTAACTAATGGTTCCATCTCCACCGTAAATATTGGTTCCGGAAGGAACATATAAATAGGCTGGCTTGTTATTGATGAACAATATTTGTGGACGTTCGAATTTGGCCAACTCACCAGCATAATATATTTTCTTTCTTTCTGTAAATTTCTTAAAATCAACATAGTATGAAAGAGGATGGAAGCCCGATTCTTTTTCGTTAAAGTCTAAACCATTTTCCGATTTCCATAAAATACCTCCACCTTTTTCTATAATTCCGAAGTTATCGGTGGTTAATAAGCAGAATTTGCCCTTTTCGTCAATAAAAGCATATCCATCTTCAATGGAGGTGTTATTTTTGGTAACCTTGCTTGGAAACTGAACATACGGTCCTTTTACATCTTGCGCAATGGCCAATCCCATTTTGTATTTGTTCGATTTAAAATACAAGAAAATTCCTCCGTCGGGATGAACTAAAGCAGCTGGATTGTTTACACCATTATGCGCCTGGTACGTCCAGTTGGTAGAATTTAGTGATGGGGATAGAATTAAACCGTCTTTCCCTTCTTTGTGCCATGGACCGTTGATGCTTTTAGCTGTAACTAAACCAATTCGTTGACTTTTAGGATGATTCGGAGCCTTAGGGTCGTTGTTTGCGATGTAATACAAAGCATATTGATCGCCAACTTTCTTTATCAAAGGATTGGATGCGCCGAATTTAGCCCAATCGCTTTTGGGATCGCCTTTTAAAACTACTTCTTTAAATTTGAAAGGTCCTTCGGGTTTGTCGGCAATGTAGTGCGCAATTTCACAGCTTGTTCGCCAGCCGGGGTCAAATGTGTTTTCTATTTTCCATCTTGAAGCAAAGATATGTACACGTCCATCTTCTGCAATAATTGGCGAAGAACCCCAGACATGATACCCAGGTTCTTGAATAGCGGGACCAATAAATTCTAGTTTTTCTGAAAAAGGCTTTGCTGCTTGTTGAGCCTTTAAAGGATTTAGTTTAAACGCAGCTAGAATGATGAATAAATAAAAGGATTTGTTCACGTTTTTTTTGTTTGTTCGATAATAAGGATACTATGTGGTAGCTAAAGTAAGGATTTTATCGAGAAAATATGGGGTATGTTCGTTCTATGTGGTTTTTGTGCAGGGCAAGATAATCTTTTGTGCTATTTTAAGCTTTGTCTTTTTACCACAGAGTGTAAGGAGGTTTTACACAGAGCGCGTAGAGAGTTGTAATTTTAATAGTTGAATAAGTTCAAACATTTGCTGTCATCCAGAGCGTAGCGAAGGATCTCAAAGGGGCATGCTTGTTTCAGAGCTAAAAATGATTTTTTTTTAAGAGATACTTCGTTCCTCAGTATGACAAAATTAGTATGAAAGTGATATTTTTGAGCGTTATATCAGTAAAACTAACGTTCAAAATTGTAGTTAGTAACCGAAGAACGACCGTCAACCCCGAATGCTCGGGATGTACCCCCAGCAGCGGAATAAAACAAAAACAGGAGCAGAAACATTCGAATGTGCAGCATCGAGCATTGTTCTATTCAGTTTTGTGGAAATAATTAATATTGTTACAAAACCAATCACCACAAAACCTAGCGAGACTGTTTTTGTTTTGCGTAAAGCCTTGTGGGTAAAGCTGCCTAGCCGGATTGACAAAGGCTTTTGGCTACTTTTGGCCCACAAAAGTAGATGCCCCGCCGGCAAGAGGCAAGCAAGGGAAGAGTCGGGAAGTGGGAGGTCGGAAAGTCAGATGTTAATATGGGCAGGAAGTCTGGTGAGGCAAAAGGTAGTTCGGAAGTAGAAAAATCAGCTATCATCCAGAGCGTAGCGAAGGATCTCAAAGATGAATGCTTGTTACAGAGCTAAAAAAGCAAATTTCTTTTAAGAGATACTTCGTTCCTCAGTATGACAAAATTAGTATGAAAGTGATATTTTGAGCAACATGCATTGAAAACAACTGTTCAAAACAATAAAACATCATCTAGGTTTATGGTAGCGATTCATTACAGATCTTCCATCATAAACCGGATAGCAGCGGCAGCCCCAATTTTTGATTGGGCTATAGCGTATAGCCGGACTGTTTTAACCAAAGCACTGCTGCAGTTCATTTTCTAAAAAAAATAGAAAAGATTAACATTTTCTTAATTTATCAACATACCCGTTGTACAAAGTTTAATCGTGTTATCTTTATGGCTTTTGTAAATTAATTTCAGTTTTGGCTAAAGATACGAATAAGGAAACCCCGTTAATGCAACAATACAACGCTATTAAGGCGAAGTATCCGGGTGCATTGCTGTTGTTTAGAGTTGGCGATTTTTATGAGACATTTGGGGAGGATGCTGTAAAAACAGCACAAATTTTAGGTATTGTATTAACCAAAAGGGGTACAGGGCCTAACGGTGCTTTGGAGTTGGCTGGTTTTCCGCATCATTCTTTGGATAATTATTTGTCTAAATTGGTTCGTGCCGGTCAGCGGGTAGCCATTTGTGACCAGTTGGAAGATCCTAAAGCGACTAAAACCATTGTTAAGCGTGGTGTTACCGAGTTAGTTACACCGGGTGTTGCGTATGGCGATAATATTGTTAACCAAAAATCTAACAACTTTTTAGCTTCTGTTTTTTTTGATAAAAACACCATTGGCATTGCTTTCTTAGATATTTCGACGGGTGAATTTTTGTTGACTCAAGGAAATAGTGATTATATTGATAAGCTTTTGCAAGGTTTTAAGCCTTCTGAGGTGATTTTTCAAAAATCGAAACGACAAGTTTTTACTGAGAATTTTGGCGATCGCTTTTATACTTTTGGTTTGGATGAATGGCCTTATACCAGTGATTATGCCAATGAAACGTTAACCAAACATTTTGATGTTACTTCTTTGAAAGGTTTTGGTATTGAGCGTCTGCAGAGTGGAATAGTGGCTGCTGGGGTTATTTTACATTATTTGGGAGAAACCGAACATAAAAACTTACAGCATATTACCTCGATTAGTAGAATTGAAGAGGATAAATATATGTGGTTGGATCGTTTTACCATTCGGAATTTAGAATTGGTGAATTCGGCCAACGACCATGCTGTTACTTTATTTGATATACTCGATCAAACCTGCACACCCATGGGGGCAAGGATGCTTCACAAATGGATTGTGATGCCATTGAAGGATTTGAAACCTATTGAGGAGCGCTTGGAAATGGTTGACTTTTTTGTTAATCATGAAGAGATTCAACAAGAATTTTTAACGCACATTAAGCAAATTGGTGATTTAGAAAGGTTGATTTCGAAAGTAGGTTTACAGCGTGTGGGTCCGCGCGAATTAATTGCCCTTAAAAGGGCTTTAAATCATGTTGAAGAGATTAAGAAATTGGCTTTAAAGACGAATAATCTTTTCTTAACTAAAATTGCTGATCAACTTAATCCTTGTGTGTCTATTCGTACCCGTATTGAGCGTGAATTGCAACCTGATCCGCCTGCATTGTTGGTTAAGGGAAATGTGATTGCAGATGGCATTGATGAAGAGCTTGATCGTTTGCGTAAAATTGCTTTTGGCGGTAAGGATTATTTGGTTCAGATTCAGAAACGTGAAGCCGAAGCAACAGGTATTCCATCGCTAAAAATAGCTTTTAACAATGTTTTTGGCTATTATTTGGAAGTTACGCATACGCATAAAGATAAGGTTCCGGAGGGATGGATTCGTAAGCAAACGTTGGTGAATGCCGAACGTTATATTACGCCTGAATTGAAGGAATATGAAGATCAAATTTTAGGTGCTGAGGAGAAAATTCAAGCGATTGAGGTTCGGTTGTATAATGAATTGATGTATGAAACGGCGGGTTATATTAAGCCTATTCAGCTGAATTCGTTTTTAATTGCGCAATTGGATTGTTTGCTTTGTTTTGCTCAATTGGCGCGTTTAAATGATTACAATAAGCCCAAAATTACCAAGAAAAAAGTTCTGGATATTAAAGGTGGCCGTCACCCGGTGATTGAAAAGCAATTGCCAATGGGGCAGGAATACATTACCAATGATGTTTATTTAGATACGGATAGTCAGCAAATAATTATGATTACGGGGCCAAATATGGCGGGTAAATCGGCTATTCTACGTCAAACCGCTTTAATTGTGTTGATGGCTCAAATGGGCTCTTTTGTTCCGGCAAAAGCTGCTGAGGTGGGTCTTGTAGACAAGATTTTTACACGTGTTGGCGCATCGGATAATATTTCTTCTGGAGAAAGTACATTCATGGTTGAAATGAATGAAACGGCGAGTATTTTGAACAATATTTCGGATAATAGTTTGATTTTATTGGATGAGATTGGCCGTGGAACAAGTACGTACGATGGTATTTCGATTGCGTGGGCAATTGCCGAATATTTACATGAACACCCAACTGTACGTCCGAAAACTTTGTTTGCAACGCATTACCACGAGTTGAACGAATTGTCGAGCACCATGCCTCGAATTAAGAATTTTAATGTTTCGGTTAAGGAAATGGCTAATAAAGTTATTTTCTTGCGCAAATTGATTCCGGGAGGTAGCGAACATAGTTTTGGTATTCATGTGGCCAAAATGGCAGGTATGCCACCTAAATTGATTCAACGTTCGAATGAAATTTTGAAGAAATTGGAGATTGACCGTACCGAAGGGCAAAGCATTAAAGACAGCATAAAAAAGGTTCAAAACCAAGCGTATCAATTGCAGATGTTTGCCGTAGATGATCCGGTTTTGGTGAAAATTAGAGATACATTGAATAATTTGGATGTGAATGCTTTAACGCCTGTTGAAGCTTTACTGAAATTGGATGAAATTCAACGATTAATTAAAAATTAGGGAGATGGGCTAGGCATGCGTACAAAAGGATTTTCTTTTTATTGTTTTTTTGCATTGGTTATATTGTTATTATCTGCTTGTGGAAGTAAAAGATATACCGCTAAAAGCGATACGAAAGGGGCTAGGGCTGCCGATGCGATGTCTAACTTAAAAAGCAAAGCACTTTATCGTTTTATTACCGATTGGGCTGGGGTGAAATATCGTTTTGGAGGGCTCGATAAATCGGGGATTGATTGCTCGGGATTTGCACTTTTGTTGGAAAAGGAAATTTACGGGAAATCTTTACCTCGAATTTCACGCGATCAGGCGAATGCCGTAAAGGAGAAAAATGTTTCTCGATTGGAGGAGGGTGATTTGGTGTTTTTTTCGTTTGGTGGCGCAGCCGTTGATCATGTGGGCGTGTATTTAAACAATGGCTTTTTTGTGCATGCAAGCACATCTAGAGGGGTAATTGTAGATGATATGACTTTACCTGCCTACCAAAAAACGTTGGTGAAATCGGGTTCAATTAGGTAGTTTGCTTACTTCTTTTGCATCTTTTTTGACGATTAAAACCAAAAGGTCCTCATAAACGTTATTTCGATATGCGAATTATTTGTGTTTTCTTTTTTTTGATTTTTTGCTTCACTTCTTCTGCCCAGGTTAAACTCTGTACATTGAGTGAATTGGACGCTCGTTTGGCTGCAGGAAAGGACACGGTATTTGTTGTTAATTTTTGGGCTACCTGGTGCGCTCCTTGTGTGGCAGAATTACCGAATTTTGATCTCCTTCAAAAGCAAAAATTCACAAAACCCGTAAAAGTTTTATTGATGAGTGTTGATGCCAAATCTAAACTGACCAAAGAGGTGATTCCTTTTGTGATAAACAAAAACATAGCCTCGGAGGTACTGCTTTTAAACGAAACGGATCAACAGGTGTATATCGAGCAGATTGACAAGAATTGGTCGGGTTCTATACCGGCAACTTTATTTGTATGGAAAGGGAAGCGGCAATTTTTCGAAAAGGAATTTACGGAGGATGAATTAATTCGTGTTGTAAAGGAATTTAATTAGGTTTTTTTTGGGTGTAATTGCTTTAAATCTAATTAATTAAGTTAAATTAGTGTACGATTACGTTTTTTAAATTCGAGTGATATTTGCCTTTTTTTGATAAACATTAAAAGGTATTCATTTATAAATTTTAACCATAAAAGAAATGAAAAAACTAGTTTTATTTGCATTTGTGCTGATTTCGAAAGTGGTATTGGCGCAAAGTTCAGGCTACCAAGTAGGGGACATGGTACAGGATTTTTCTTTAAAAAATGTAGATGGAAAAATGGTAAGCATGGCTGATTTTAAAAAGGCCAAGGGATTTATTGTGGTGTTTACTTGCAACACGTGTCCGGTGGCTAAAGCGTATCAAGATCGTGTAATTTCATTGAATGCTGAGTTTGGAAGCAAAGGCTATCCTGTGGTGGCGATAAATCCGAATGATCCGGAGACTGTACCGGGTGATAGTTATGAAAAAATGCAGGATTTAGCAAAAACAAAGCACATTACCTATCCGTATTTGCTAGATCCGAATCATGTGGTCACCAAACAATTTGGCGCAAGCAGAACGCCACATGTTTTTGTAGTAAGCAAAACTGCAAAAGGGAATGTGGTGGAATACATCGGTGCCATTGATAACGACCAAGAAGGGGAAAATCCACAGGCTACTAATTATGTGAAAAATGCTATTGCTGATTTATCAGCGGGTAAAAAACCAACCATTACCAACACCAAAGCCATTGGATGTACCATCAAATGGAAAAAAGTCTAAAAAAAAATCCGGTTGAATAACGCAACCGGATTTTTTTATTTATCCATTAATACATTAACCAACTCTTTTAGTTCTTCTACTTCTTGTTCTAAACTAGCAGTATGATTATGTAGGATATCCGTTGGTTCAAGGATTTTTGCCTTTGGTATAGCCGTTCTGGCTGGCTTAATTATGTCTTCAATACGACGTGTATAGTGGGCTTTTTTGTTGTTTTTCTTTTTTTTAATCTTTTACATATCAAGCTTGATTGCTCGCTTTCTTTATAAGGGCTAAAACGCCTAAAATAGGTTTTCTTTGGGTTTAAGTTTGAAAAGGGAACTTTCAACTTGATTTTTGGCTTGGATAAGCAAAAATGCGAGGAAAGAATAACGAATTGTGCATGTTAATTAATGTATATTTTGTGTATTTATATTCTTTTATTATTTTTATTGGTATATTTATGTATTAAAAATGTGAATCTATGAATTATCAGTTTCTTAAAGATTTAGTGGATTTGGCTGAGGATTTTGATTTGGCTAATTCTAAAGGGGATTACAAGAATACGTTGGATGGTTTTAAAAGCTGGATAGTTCAAAGTAATGATTTTCGAAAGGCCGAGTTTTCTCTTTCTTGGGAGGGAAAGGAGGATGGCCGCAGTGCAGAAAGTGTTATTAGTACGCTTTTAGTTCATATGAATCGTTTTGCTAAGAGCTATTCGAGGGCAGCGATAATGGGTTCTGATTTTTCTACTCAAGAAGATTTTATTTATCTCATTAATTTGAAGGCGTTTGGCAAAATGACGAAAATGGATTTAATAAAAAGGAATGTGCATGAGAAATCGGTTGGTATTTTAATTATAAATAGACTCATGAAAAAAGGTTGGGTAGAACAACAAGTATCTGAGATGGATAGGCGTAGTAAAATTATAGGTATTACTGTTAAGGGTTTGACTGTTTTAGATAATCAGATGAGTAAAATTAGGCAGGCCACCAAAGCGGTTAGTGGTAATTTATCTTTGACTGAAAAATTAACCTTAGTTCATTTATTAACCAAGCTGAACGATTTTCATCAGCCCTTGTATGAGCGAAATCTGAGTTTAGAAGATTTGTTGCAAGAAGCTGCCGTTCGAGTTCGTTTAAAATAGGAAATATCGATACATGTTTTCATCCCTTATATATGAGCAATAATAAAAAGAAGATAGCGGTTATAGGTGCTGGTTTTTCGGGTATGTCTGCTGCGGCTTATTTGGCGCAAGCGGGGCATGAGGTGCATGTTTTTGAAAAGCATAATCAACCCGGGGGAAGAGCTCGGCAGTTTAAAACGGAGAATGGATATGTGTTTGATATGGGGCCGAGTTGGTATTGGATGCCCGACATTATAGAGGGTTTTTTTGCCGATTTTGGTTATCATTCTTCTAATTTTTATCAATTGAAAGCCTTAGATCCTCAGTTTGAAATGATTTTTGGTGATGAGAAAATGGCCGTGCCAAAGGAGTATACAGCGTTAAAGCAATTGATGGAGAAAACCGAGTTAGGTGCTGCTGAGCAATTGGATAAGTTTATGCAGTCGGCAAAATATAAGTACGAAGTAGGGATGCAAGATTTTGTAAATAAGCCTTGCTATAATTGGTTGGAATTTGTTTCTCCAAAAATTGCTAAAAGTGCCCTTCAACTCAATTTGCTAACTGATTTTAGAAGTTATGTGGCCGAGTACTTTTCCAATCAGAAGTTGAAGACGTTAATGGAATTTCCTGTTATTTTTTTAGGCGCATCGCCTAATTCAATTCCAGCGCTCTATAGCTTAATGAATTACGGTGGATATGTGTTGGGTACTCATTATCCGATGGGCGGTTTTTACGAATTGGTTTTAGCCATGAAAAAGGTAGCCGAAAAGCAAGGGGCTCATTTCCATTTTAATGCGCCTGTAGACGAATTGCTTATTAAGGATAAAAAAGTAGTCGCGTTGCGTGTTAATAACGAGTTAAAACACTTTGATGAGGTAATTGCCTCTTCTGATTATCATCATACTGAATCGTTGCTTCCCCAAGAATATAGAAATTATAAGGAAAACTATTGGAATGAACGGACTTTTGCACCTTCTTGTTTAATTTACTATTTGGGTGTAAAGGAGAAAATTCCAGATTTACGACACCATACCTTATTTTTCGAAAACGATTTAGATGAGCATATAGCGTGCATTTATTCGGATAAGCGATGGCCCGAAAATCCATTGTTTTATGTGTGTTGCCCCTCAAAAACGGACGACAATGTAGCGCCAGAACACGGTGAAAACCTTTTTTTATTGCTCCCTGTTGCTCCGGGCCTTTCTGATGAGGAAAGCGTTCGCGAAAGTTATTTAAAAAAGATGCTCGCCAGAATTGAAAAACATACCGGAGCCTCTCATTTATTCGATAAATTGGAATACAGGCAAAGTTATTGTGTGTCTAATTTTATGCAGGATTACAATGCTTTTAAAGGCAATGCCTATGGTTTGGCTAATACTTTAAAACAAACAGCGGTGTTAAAGCCTAAAATTAGAAATAAGAAATTAAGTAATCTTTTTTATGCCGGTCAATTAACCGTACCAGGCCCCGGCGTACCCCCTTCAATAATATCAGGTAAAATAGTAGCAAAAGAGGTTAACAAAAACTAAAAAGCGATGAAACAATTGTTTGATGAATTAGCTTACGAAGTAAGTAAGAGAACGACCAATAAGTACAGTACGAGTTTTTCGTTGGGTATTTTAGCCTTAAAGCCAAGCATTCGTAAAGCGGTTTATGCCATTTATGGATATGTGCGTTTAGCGGATGAAATTGTGGATAGTTTTCATGGCTATGATAAAGAAAAGCTGCTTAATCGATTTAAAATAGAAACAGAGGTAGCGATAGAAGAGGGAATTTCACTCAACCCCATTCTTCAAGCTTTTCAGGAAACGGTTAAACAATATGCTATCGATCATGCGTTAGTTGATCAGTTTTTGCATAGTATGGCTATGGATTTAAAACAAATAAGTTACAACTCAGCTTTGTACAATGAGTATATTTATGGTTCGGCAGAGGTAGTTGGGCTGATGTGCTTACATGTTTTTACCCAGGGAAATAACGTGCAATACGACGAATTAAAACCGTATGCGATGAAATTGGGTTCCGCTTTCCAAAAGATTAATTTTTTAAGGGATTTAAAAGAGGATTACCAGGTTTTGGGTCGCTCTTATTTTCCAAATTTGGATATGAGCTTTTTTACCAATGAGGTAAAATACCAGATTGAAGAGGAGATAGGAGCCGAATTTGAAGAAGCCTTGTTGGGTATAAAAAAACTTCCAGCTTCTTCTAAATTTGGGGTGTATTTGGCTTATAAATACTATTTATCGCTTTTTAAGAAGATAAAAGAAAAATCCTCGCAAGAAATATTAGAGAATAGAATTAGAATACCAAACACACTAAAAGCATATGTAGCTTTTAAAAGCTATGTTCGGTATAAAGTGGCTATGTTATGAAAGCGGTATTTTGTGTTGTATTTTTTTTCTTTTTTGGTGATGCTAAGGCACAACTTAATTTGGGTGTGATACGCGCGCATTATTTGAAAGCTCCTTACAATAAAGATATTTGTAAGAAGATGATTGAAGAACTTAAACGCAACGCAAAGGAGCCTATTTATTTAGGCTATTTAGGCGGATTTCAAACGATTTATGCAAAGCATTTGCTGAATCCGTTCAGTAAATTAAAAACATTTAATCAGGGTAGAAAAAACATAGATGGCGCTATAATTCAGGCATCTGATAGTGTAGAATTGAGGTATATTCGTTTATCTGTGCAAAAAAATGCACCTTCCTTTTTGGGGTATTCGGGCATGGTTAATCAAGACACAGATTTTTTAAGGAGAAACAAAGCGGAATTAAAAAAACAAGGGCTAATAGAGAAAGTAGAAACACTTTTAAATGATTAAGAATGAGGTATCAATTGTATAGAGAACAGCAGTTAAATTGTGATTTGGAAACTGCTTGGTCTTTTTTTTCTTCACCAAAAAATCTTTCTAAAATTACACCAAAGAATATGGGCTTTGTTGTTCTTTCTAAAAATTTAGGCGCTCAAATTGCGCCTGGAGACGTGATTGATTACTTGGTTTCGCCTGTGCTTTCTATTCCAATGAAATGGCAAACCCTTATCACCCAGGTTGATTATCATAAGAGTTTTACCGATTTTCAGCAAAAGGGACCTTACCGCTATTGGAAGCATGATCATGAGTTTTTACCCAATAGTGAGGGAGTTTTAATGAAAGATACGGTAGAATACGAATTGCCTTTTGGTTTTTTAGGAAAGATGGCTCATGGTCTTTTTGTCAAAAATAAGCTACGTACTATTTTTAATTATCGTTACGTTATTTTAGAAGAATTATTTAATCAAGAAACTAAATAAGATGAGTTTTTTAATTGCTTTGTCGACATTTATTTTGATGGAAGGAGCTACCTGGTTGATTCATAAATACATCATGCACGGCTTTCTTTGGGTTTTACATCGGGATCATCACGACCATAGCACCGATGGTGTGTTAGAAAAGAACGATTATTTCTTTGTACTATTTGCAACGCCTACCATTGCATTGATGTACGTGGGATCATTAAGCAATTTTAATTACCTTTTTTTTATTGGTTTGGGTGTTATGCTATATGGAATGGCTTATTTTTTTGTGCATGATATTTTTATTCATCAGCGCATTAAACTCTTTACCAATACCAAAAATGTTTATTTTTTGGCCTTAAGAAGGGCTCATAAGCAGCACCATAAACACCTAAACAAGGAAGAAGGAGAGTGTTTTGGTTTTTTATATGTACCACTAAAATATTTTAAAATGTATTCTGAAACCGCTAAAAAATGATTTCTTACACGTATTCTGCCATTTTGTTTTTTACGGTTATTGTATGCTTTATTGCTTCTTTTGATAGGAGAATACAGTTTAATGTACATTTTTTAGCATTTTTTAAGGCTGCGGTTCTGGTTGCAATTCCTTTTATTGCAGGCGATGTTTGGTTTACCGCAAAAGGGGTTTGGTGGTTCAATTCTGCTTACACACTGGGGCTAACCATTGCTGGCTTACCTCTTGAAGAATGGCTTTTTTTTATCTGTATCCCTTTTTCTTGTGTGTTTACCTATTTTTGTATCGATACGTTTTTTAATTGGAACAAGGTAGCAGCTTTTAATAATTTGCTCGTTTTTGTGAGTGTTATAGTGGGTTGTCTGGTTGCTTTATTGCATGCAGATAAATTATATACACTTGTAACCTCGGTAGCCATGGTATTAACCATGATATATTTACATTTTATTGTTAGAGCCGATTGGATAACAAAAGCATCGTTGGTTTTTACGGTGTTGATGCTGGGGTTTTTTCCTGTAAACGGAATTTTAACCGGAACGGGTTTAGAATCGCCCATTGTGAATTACAATCAGGATGAATTTTTGGGAATAAGAATGTTAACAATTCCTATAGAAGATGCCGTATATGGATATACGCAATTTTTATTGGTTTTGTATTTTTTTAATCGTTTTAAAACAACATAGAACGGATGTGGTTGGGAAAATGTATAGAATTTATCTTAAACAAGAGGATATAAATGGATCGGACTTTTGTGGTATTAGTAGATGAAAAGGATTGTCCTGTTGGGACGATGGAGAAGTTAGCTGCACATCAACAAGGCCTGCTGCATAGAGCATTTTCTGTTTTTATTTTTAATGAGAAAAGGGAGTTGCTCTTGCAAAAGCGTGCTGCTACGAAATACCATGGTGGCGGTTTGTGGACCAATACGTGTTGTTCGCATCCGCAATGGGAAGAAGATGTCCAGGATAGTGCGGTTGAAAGGCTTGAATTTGAAATGGGCTTAAAGTGTTCTCTTGAATTATCGCATTCTTTCATCTATAAAATTAATGTCGAAAATAATTTAATTGAACATGAATACGATTATGTATTTATTGGGTATTCTTCCTCCGATCCTGTCGTTAATTTAGATGAAGTGGAAGATTTTAAATGGGTAACTTTAGCCAGTGTTTTAGAGGATGTTGCACAGAATCCAATAGATTACACGTATTGGTTTAAGGTTGCTTTACCAAAGGTAATTGATAATTTGAGAAAGAAATTAAATGAATCAATCGCTTTTGGTGTTTAAATTTTTAAACACCAAAAGCAGTATATTTTATTTATCCATTAATAAATTGACCAACTCTTTTAATTCTTCGACTTCTTGCTCCAGTTTGGTAATCCGGTTTTCAAATTCTTCAGTTGAAGGTGTAACGAGCGGTTGATTACTTTCCTGTTCGTTTTCAACATATTCGCCCAATAGCTGAACAAATCTAGCTTCTTTTTGTCCGGGTTTTTTAGGCAATTGCTTAACAAATGGCGTTTCATCGCTCGCTAATTTTTCTAGTTGCTGTGCAATCTCTTCGATGCTTTCGAATTCGTACAAACGAGCTGCGTTGCTGTTGATTTCGCCGGGTGTTAATGGACCGCGTAAAAGCAAGAGGCATACGATAGCCAATTCTGAAGGAAGTAGTGGATATACGATGGCCAAATTGTGTTTGTATTTTATTGTTCTACTGGAGCCACCAGTGGCAGTTGAAATTAGGCCTTTTATTTTGAGCTGATTCAGTGTTAATGTAACGGTTTCTTCATCGTAATTAACCACTGGATTTCGCGCACTTTTTTGGTTGCAAGCAACTGTTAGACTATGGAGAGTCATCGGGTAATAATCGGGTGTGGTTCGACTTTTTTCAATGAGCGCGCCTAAGACACGTTGTTCTTCGGTTGTTAAATTTGGTAAAGCGGCTGTTCCTTCCATGGTGGTGTTTTGGTTTAAGTTTTAGGCTGCAATTTATTTCTTTTCTTTTTCAATCGGAAAATAAACAATAAAGGAAGTATGTTCGTCGTCAACATGGTCAACATCACCTTTTTTAGGTGGTTCTATGGCCGCGGCAGCAAACAGTGCTATTGGATTTCCTTTTTTATCGGTATAAATGAATGGGCGCTCCAAGTTTTCAAGGGCTACTTTTTTTCCACTTTTGAAGTTTAATTCTTTTAGCGAGACTAAAGAATTTTTTGCTGGTTTCCAATGAATGGCGTCTTTTGATTCAATCATAAAAAGGCTTCCAAATTCTGGAGCGTATTTTAAGCTGGTTGAATAATATTTTGCCACTGCATAAAAGGATTTTAACTTTTTATCGTACCAAATGGTTGGGTCTTCGCTCGACATTTCAGGTTCATGAGCTACATTGGCAATGGTGCTGAACGTTCCATCGGGTGTATCCGATTTTGCAATCCAAAAAGTCATTTGTCCGCCCGGGATACGCGATTTATACATCATATAGTATTTTCCATCCGGTCCTTCACAAACGGTAGGATTGGTGGCTACCTCAAAGGTCTGTTTGTTGTCAATGGTCATGATGGGTTTTTCAGGGCGCGTATAATTCCCGTCTAACAGATCTTGGATGGTTTTAGCTTTCAGCACGCCAACGGATTGTGCGGCGTTGTATCGGAACCATTGTAACTTTTCTTTTGCTGGATTTGGATCGTTTTTGAATGCATAATCGGCGTTAAAACCTGTACTAACGTAATACAAATAGTAATAATCGCCAAATTTTCGAATGTTTGCATTGTGTTTGGTAAAACGATCCCAGTTGCCGGGTTTTCCTGCATGTGGTAACACCGTTTTTACATGGGTATATGGCCCTTCTATTTTATCGGATACAGCACAGGCTATTTCAGAATATTTTAACCAACCGCTGAAGCCATCAAAAATATAGTTTAAGGGATCGTCATCTAATGGACGACGCCCATGTGTCCAGCGTGAGTGAAACATATAGTATTTTCCGTCATCGCCCTGTATGACCGATGGGCACCAATTGTAATACCCCGGTGTTTGGTACAAGTTGATGCTATCGATTTTTTCGAGTGTTATTTTAAGGTCTTGCGCATAAGCCAAATGACTTATGAATACAGCAACGATAATAAGGGTTTTCTTGATCATACTTTGGTTTAATGATACTGTTTTGGGTTAAATAAACCGGATAGCAGCGAAAATACTTTTTAAATTTATTTGCGTTTTATTTTTAAGTAGATTTTGATTTAAAAAGATTGAAGCGAATAGCCGGACTGGTTTGGCCAAAGGCTATTCGCGTTCGTTTTCTATTTATTCCAATAATCTTTCATAATTTGTGTCATTACTGGTCGCTTAGAATCGTCATCACCAACCTCTGCTTTTAATTTTAATAATTCGGTTTTCATTTCAGTGATTATTTTCTTGTATTGAGGATCGTTATAGGCATTGTGCATTTCTTTCGGATCTTTTTTGATATCGTAAAATTCCCAATTTGGTGTAGTTGATTCATCTTTTCCACCCGTCATTTCGAGTAAACTGCCGTAATAAAAGATAAGTTTATATTGATTGTTGCGTATGCCGAAATGGCCGGGACGATCGGGTAAATGTTCCCAATAGCGGTAGTAAATGCTTTTGCGCCAGCTTTTGGGCGTTTTGCCTTGTAAGTTTTGACGGAAGCTGTCTCCTTGAACAAATGACGGTTTTTTGATGCCTGCATAATCTGCAAATAAGGCGGCAAAATCGACGTTTGATATTAAATCTTTTACGCGCGTGCCGCCTTTAATTTCTTTTGGATAACAAATGACAAAAGGCATGCGGGCAGATTCTTCGTACATCATGCGTTTATCGAAAAAGCCGTGTTCGCCCAGAAAATATCCTTGGTCGGAAGTATAAATTACCACCGTGTTGCTGGCCTGACCACTTTGTTCTAAATAATCTAAAATACGGCCGATGTTATCGTCTATTCCTGCTGCGCAGCGTAAATAATCTTTCACAAATTTTTGATAGATTTTTTTTCGCGCTTGAACGCTGTCTAATCCAGCAATGGTAAAAGGCATGCCTGGATAGTTAGTCCAGAAGGTGTTTGGGCTTTTTTGAAAGGCCTCCCAGCGTTTTTCAAGTTCTTCTACTTTTTGTCCTTTGAAGGTACGTCCATTTGCTTCTGGCCCAAAATCGAGAATGGAAGGTGGATAGGGAAGTTCGATATTGGCATATAGATTTTTGTACCTGTCGGGATAGTCAAATGGCTCGTGTGTGGCTTTGAAGTGTGTCATTAAGAAAAAGGGCTTGTTTTGATCACGGTTTTTAAGCCAATCGATAGAGAAATCGGTAACGATATCGGTATTGTATCCAGTAAAGGGTTCGCCTACGTTTTCAGGATCGTCTTTCCAGTTATCTTGGGTTTTGAATGTCGGGTTAAAATACAATCCTTGACCATTCATGACTTTGAAATAATCGAATCCTGCAGGTTGTTTTTTTAAGTGCCATTTGCCAAAAAGTGCGGTATTGTAACCTGCCTTTTGCAATTCTTTAGCAATGTTGGGTGCCGTAGGATCGAGTGCGTCTTGCAAGGTATATACCCCGTTTGTTTGGCTGTATTGTCCTGTAATGATGGTGGCGCGACTAGGGGTACAAATGGAGTTAGCGGCAAATGCATTTTCTAAAACGGCTCCGTTTTTGGCCATTCGTTGGATGTTTGCGGTATGGGCATAGTCTTTCAAAATTCCGCCATACACACTCCATGCTTGCGAGGTATGGTCATCGGCCATGATGAATAAAATATTTGGTTTTTTAGTGTTTTTAGCGGCTTTTTGAGCCATTAAAAATGTAGTACTACCGAGTAGACCAAAAATAAGGCTTATGGTTTTAAGTTTCATGTAGGGCTGGTGTTTATTGTTCATGTATATGTCCGCAATCGCGCACGTTTTTACCTTTGGTATTCGTTAAGTTATCGCCTAAATCGGCGCGGGCTTTATTGGCTAATTTTTGCAGGTCGGCTACAATTTCGGGATAATTATCTTTTTGATCATATCGTTCTCCTGGATCGCTTCTTAGGTTATAGAGCGCTAATTGCGTGGCATGTTGTTCATCGGTACTTCCTGGGAAACCATCTTTGCCTGGTGTAAAACCTTCGTAGGTTCGGCCGGTATGTGGTAAAACAAGCTTCCATTGTCCTTTTCGTACGCCTTCTAAGTTGTTTTTTCCGTAGTAATAATAAAATTCTGTTCGTGGTTCAGCCTCCTTTTGTGCTTGTAATAAAGGAAATATGTTAACGCCGTCAATGATGTTGTTGGATAGTTTTCCCCGGGTAATATGGGCAATGGTTGGCAATAAATCGAGTGTGGAAGCCATTTTGTTGCAGGTTGTTCCTGCGGGAATAACCTTTGGCCAACGCATAATGCAAGGAACTTTTTGTCCGCCATCCCAGCTGGTTCCTTTTCCTTCACGTAAGCCGCCCGTACTGCCGGCATGATTACCAAAAACAAGCCAAGGACCGTTGTCGCTGGTGAAAATCACTAAGGTGTTTTGGTCGAGCTTATTTTTTTTAAGGGAATTCATTATTTCGCCAACAGACCAATCAATTTCCATGATAACATCACCATAAAGTCCGGCTTTGCTCTTTCCTTTAAACTTGCTGGAAACGGCCAAAGGTACATGCGGCATGGAATGTGCAAAGTACAAAAAGAAAGGTTTCTTTTTGTTGCGTTCAATAAAGTTAAGGGCTTTTTCTGTATAAAGTGTGGTCAGTTCTGCCTGATCATCGAGCGTGTTGATGATTCGACGTGTTTGATTGCCTTCGATTAGCGGAAGTGGTGGGAATGAAATTCTCCAATTGTTCGTATCGGTAATGGGTTTTCCGGAAAAATCAACCGGCCACATATCATTGGAATAGGGTAGACCAAAATATTCATCAAAGCCATGTTGTAACGGAAGAAATTCTTTTTCATTACCTAAATGCCATTTGCCTACGATAGCGGTAGCATAATTTTGCTCTTTCAGAATTTCGGCGATGGTTTTTTCGGCAGGATTTAAGCCCTTTTTGATGTTGGGCATCATGGCTTCGTATAAAGAAATCCTGTTTGAATAACATCCGGTTAACAAAGAGGCTCTTGAGGCCGTACAAATGGCTTCGGCGGCATAAAAATCGGTAAAAGTCATGCCATCACTCGCTAATTTGTCTAAATTAGGGGTACTGAGTTGGGTAGCACCAAAACGCGCGATGTCTCCATAACCCATGTCATCACATAAAATGATGATAATATTTGGAGATTGAATAGATTTGGTATTTTTAATAGGTTCGCTTTTGAATCCAGAAGACAAAGCAAATACGATAATAGCTAGCACAGTGTGAATGGTGTTTGCTCGTTTGGTTTTCATAATAAGGATAAGTTAAAACGATTTATTGGATGTTTAAACAAAATATCGAATAAACAAATATAGAAAAGGGATTTGAAAAAATGGATTAAGTAATAAGTTTATCGTACAAGCTAAAGAGCTCGTATGTATGCGTTCGGAAGTGTTTTTAATGGAGGAGGACAGCCCACTTTTTTTATCGCGTTATTGGATGTGTACCCGTTAAATTACAAACGATAGACGATTTAAACGCGATGTAATTTTTAGATTTGATAAAATTTTGAACTATGATAGCTGCAAAAGGATACGCTGTACCTCACAGCACAGATAGGTTAGCACCTTGGGATTTTGAAAGAAGAAATGTAGGGCCAAAAGATGTATTGATTGATATTTTGTTTAGTGGTATATGCCATTCTGATATTCATCAGGTACGCAGCGAATGGGGTTCAGCGAGGTATCCGATGGTGCCTGGACATGAAATTGTGGGGCGTATTGCTGATGTGGGTTCGGAGGTTACCAAATTTAAAGTAGGCGATTTAGCAGGTATTGGCTGTATGGTTGATAGCTGCAAAGAGTGCCCGACGTGTAAAGGTGGTCAGGAAATGTTTTGTGAAAAAGGAGAGACTGTTTGGACCTATAACAGTATGGAGCGCGATAAGGTAACGCCAACATACGGTGGTTATTCGAATAAAATTGTTTGCACGGAAGAGTTTGTGGTTACTGTGTCGGATAAATTGCCTTTAAGTGGTGTTGCTCCTTTATTGTGTGCAGGTATTACCACTTATTCACCAATTAAACGTTGGGGAATTACCAAAGGCCATAAGGTTGGTGTTTTAGGTTTAGGTGGTTTGGGTCATATGGCAGTTAAATTTGCCGTTGCTTTCGGTGCTGAAGTTACGGTGTTGAGTACATCAGCTTCAAAAGAAGAAGATGCCAAGAAATTGGGCGCTCATAATTTTTGCTTAACTAAAGATGCTGAGGAGGTTAAGAAATACACCAAATATTTCGATTTTATTATTGATTCAGTTTCTGCTCCGCACGATTACGAGATGTATTTTAACATGCTTGCCGTTAATGGTGTGCAAATATGCGTGGGCTTACCGGCTGAACCGATCAAGTTTAGAGGTGGAGCTTTGATGCATGGCAATAGAAGCATGTCTGCATCGAGCATTGGTGGTATTGCTGAAACACAAGAAATGTTGGACTTTTGCGCGCAACATAACATTGTTTCCGATGTGGAAGTAATTGATATTAGCTATAGCAATGAAGCGTATGAGCGTGTACTAAATAGCGATGTAAAGTATCGTTTTGTGATCGATATGGCTACGATTTAAGTAGGAAAGAATCGAAAGATTTTTATAAAAGCCGTTCAACTTACTTTTTGTATGTTTTGAACGGCTTTTTTATTTTTTTTACTTTTTTATAATCGTCAGTAAATAAGTTTGTTGACTTTATTTTTGGTTTTTTTTGAGAGGCTTCGTAAGGTTTGTTTTGTAGTATTATTTTTACTTAAGTAAGGGTATTGTTTGTAGTTGTGTTTCCTGGGTTATTTTTCAATAATAATAATGGAAGTCTTGGGTTCTTTTTTTAGCTAATTCTTGTCGGTTGTTTTTTTGTGTTTTAGGCGTTTTTGTATACTCTGAATGACGGGAATGGGTATGGAGATGTCGTAGAATGCATGTGCTCTGGTTCACTTTTTTGGCGATTTAATTCACTTTTTTATGATTTATTGTGCAGTGCTGATTTTTTTCGTGTAAAAAATCACTTTTCTTGTGAAAGAATTTCTGATTATTTTGATGTTTTTATTGATAAGATTTTCAATTAGTTAGCTTTTTTGGGTGTGTAGTATTGCCTAGTGTTGTGTGTAGTTGTTGTTTTTGAAAAAAAGCGTTTCATCATAAAATTTAATTTAATATAGAAATGATGGGTATTTTTCTATTGTAAAACTAGAAATGAAAAGTATTCTTAAATAGAATGATTATCATTGCAGGTTGAATACACTTTAGTGAGAAATTTTTAACAATTAATGCGCTCTAAAATCGTCCCGAGATTTAAGCTTTTTATTGGATTAACGCTTTTATTACTCTTCGGCTTTTCGCAAGTAAAAGCCGAAGGTAGTAAAGATCTTTATCCTGCTGGTGCTTCTGGCAACAGGGCTTTTTTGTATACCAATACAAATGGCAATTTTCCGGATTCATGGCCTTTTAAAACAACGGGTACGCATTACGTTTACGCAAAAGCAGGTGAAATTATTGCCGTTGCATCTAGTGCTCAGGGCATGAATTCTGGAACAATCCGTTTAACTGCTCCAAACGGTTCTGTTTATACATCTGGAACAAGCACCACTACAGGACGAATTTCGACCAGAGCGCAAGAGCTTGCCGGGCCTAAAATGGGGGCTATTCCTACAGCGGGCTATACACCTTATACTCGGACGGTACTGGCTTCTGAAGCAGGCGTTTGGAAGATTGATTTTATTTGTCCGAGAGGAGTGAATGGTTTTAATGATGGTGCTGCGCACGCAGGACCAGACTTAAGTGCTAATTCGAATTGGACGCAAGGAGATGCAAATGTAACAAATAGCACTGGATCAACCTGTAATGGAGAACTAATTGCTGCTTGGGATATTTCAGTGTATTCAGGGGCTAGCTGGGTTGCAGGTCGTGTGTTTACGAATGTGTTAAACATGTACCTTGCCCCAACTTTTACTTCGTCCGCTGGATTTTACGCAACCAATTATGTTTTAACCAAAGATGGTAGAGCGTATCGTGTTAAAACCAATGGGAATAATGGCGTAGGTTTTACCTTTTTCTCTAATAATAACGGTTTTGCCATTAACAGCGTTCCTACCTATAAAAGTTTAAATTTTTCAGCGGCTTCGGCTATTACGTCCTATATTCATGATCCGCGCTCTTTAGATAATGCAACGAATGTAACACATAAAATATTTTACAACAAACCTGATCCGATTTTACCTGCCAGTACGCCCGGGTATATAACAGCTGCAAATCAAACTACCTGGTTAAAAAATACCGCTATTTTACCTGTAATGACAGGATTAACGGTTACGGGTGTTGAAGGAACGGTTGGAAGGGTTAGTCAGAAGGGAGCCTACATTACGTTTAATTCGAGTACGGGTGGAACGTATCAAATTACAATTCCTGTGCCAAGTGGTACTGATCGTGTTTTAACGGGGATTGCAACAACGGGCGCAAACAGTGTATTTTGGGATGCCAAGGATGGGAGTGGGAATTTTGTTCCTGCAGGTACCATTGTGAGTTATTTTAAAACGGTATTGCGTTCTGCGGAGGTTCATTTTCCATATATCGATATGGAGGTAAATCCCAATGGGATTATTATTGAATTAACGGATAATACGACTAGTTATAATCTTAATACCGGATCATTAGATCGTTCTGTGTATAGTGATATTGTGTATTGGAACGATTCAGATATTTCCGGAGCTGGAAATACTGCATCTGAAAGTTCAAATCCTGTTTCGAACACCACCACAGGTTTGTCGAGTAATTTGAATGGGCATAAATGGGGTAGGTACAATGGTTTAGGAAGCAATAGTTTTGGAAATAACAAGTCGATGGATACTTGGGCGTATATTCAGGGGAATGAAGAGTCGCAACCAATCGACATGGTTATCAAGGCCGCAGATTTAGAGGTGGTAAGTATTACACCGGATTTAAGTGATTATTTTGCGAATAATAAAATTACTTATACTATTCGGGTTAAAAATGACGGTCCTTCAGATATTGCAGGTGCCATTTTTAATTTTAAACTACCATCAAATTTATCCATTGTATCGGGTGCTGAAGGAAGTAAATCTGGCACTGCGAGTTCAGTGTTATTGTCGGGTGATACAGGTAATTTCACTGCATCGGTTGATTTAGCAAATCAAGCGTGGCTTGAGTTTAAGGTGATTGCTACGGTGACTTCAGGTGGAATTAATCAAGCATATTCAACAGAAGCGAGTATTTTACGTCCTAGCGATGTTACCGATCCAGATGCTACAGATCCTAATTCACTTACTCCGGTAGATCCGCATTTAGAGTGTAAAAATGGAGCAACAACCGAGGGGTGTAACAATATTAAATACAATACAGTAAATGCGCAAGAAGTTTGTGCTTCATCGGTAATTACACCGATTGTTTATACCTTAAATGGAGGAAGTACGTTACGTACAATTGCTGGCTTTCCTACAGGATTATCTAAAACCGGCGTTGTAAGCAATGCGGTTACAGTAACAGGTTCGATAGCGAACGCTGGTACTTATGAGTTTGTTTTAGCCACTCAAGGAAGTGATCGAATTATAACAAATGCAGCTATTTTAGTTAACTCTTTGCCTGTAATTACGCAAACTGTTCAGAATTTAACCACTTGCGAAGGAGAGTCATTTTCTTATGTTGTGAGTTCGAATGGAACAAACGATTCGTATCAATGGCAGTATGAAGAGGCTGGGGTTTGGAAAAATTTGGACGCAAATACTTTTGATGCATCTAATTTTACCACGAATACCATTACTTTTGATAACGTTCCAGTAGAATTAAATAATGTACGTCTTCGTGTTGTGGTAACGAATGCTAAGGGCTGTACATCGGTTTCAACTCCCGTAAGGTTAACTGTAAATCCACAGCCTACACAACCAACGATTTCACTACCTGGCAGCAATACTGCTTGCGATGGGACTTCGGTTGTGTTAACTTCAAGCGCATCTTCGGGTAATCAATGGTACAAAGATGGGGTGGCAATCTCGGGTGCAACTTCTGCGACTTATTCAGCAACAACATCAGGTAACTACTCAGTGCGTGTAACGAATACAAACGGCTGTTTGAGTCCGGTTTCGGCGAACCAAGCAGTTGTGATTAATCCACTGCCTGCGCAACCAACCATCAGTTTATCTGGCAGCAATACTGCTTGCGATGGAACAAGTGTTGTTTTAACGTCAAGTGCTGCAAGCGGCAACCAATGGTTTAAAGATGGGGTAGCGATATCAGGTGCAACAGGCACGACCTATTCAGCCACGACTTCAGGAAATTATTCGGTTCAAGTAACCAACACGAATGGCTGTTTGAGTGCGGTTTCAGCTTCACAAGCAGTTGTGATTAATCCATTGCCTGCCCAACCAACGATCAGTTTAGCGGGTAGCAACACTGCCTGCGATGGAACAAGTGTGGTTTTAAGCTCAAGTGCAGCAAGCGGCAATCAATGGTTTAAAGATGGGGTAGCTATTTCGGGAGCGACAAGCACTACTTATTCAGCGACTGTTTCAGGAAATTATAGCGTTCAAGTAACCAATACGAACGGCTGTTTAAGCGCGGTTTCGGCGAACCAAGCAGTTGTGATTAATCCATTGCCTACCCAACCAATCATCAGTTTAACGGGTAGCAACACGGCTTGCGAGGGTACTTCGGTTGTTTTAACGTCAAGTGCATCAAGCGGTAATCAATGGTTCAAAGATGGGGTAGCGATATCAGGTGCAACAGGCACAACCTATTCTGCTACGACTTCAGGAAATTATTCGGTTCAAGTAACCAACACGAATGGTTGTTTAAGTCCGGTTTCGGCAGATCAAGTGGTGGTGATTAATCCATTGCCGGTTCAACCGACTATCAGTTTAACAGGAAGTAATACTGCTTGCGAGGGTGCATCGGTGGTGTTGACTTCAAGTGCTGCAAGCGGCAACCAATGGTTTAAAGATGGGGTTGCTATTTCTGGTGCAACAGGAACGACCTACTCAGCGACTACCTCAGGAAATTACGCGGTGCAAGTAACCAATGCGAATGGCTGTTTGAGTGCGGTTTCGGCGAACCAAGAAATAATCATCAATGCCTTACCAGCTCAACCAACGATTTCATTAGCTGGTAGCAGCACGGCTTGCGATGGTGCCTCAGTTGTTTTAACGTCAAGTGCAGCAAGCGGCAACCAATGGTTTAAAGATGGGGTAGCTATTTCTGGCACAACTGGCACAACGTATTCAGCGACTACCTCAGGAAATTATTCGGTTCAAGTAACGAACACGAATGGTTGTTTAAGTCCGGTTTCGGCTTCACAAGCAGTTGTGATTAATCCATTGCCTGCGCAACCAACAATCAGTTTAACGGGTAGCAACACGGCCTGCGATGGGACTTCGGTTGTGTTAACTTCAAGCGCATCTTCGGGTAATCAATGGTACAAAGATGGTGTTGCTATTTCTGGTGCAACAGGTCAAACCTACTCAGCTACGACTTCAGGAAATTATTCGGTTCAAGTAACCAATACGAATGGTTGTTTAAGTGCGGTTTCGGCGAACCAAGAAATAATCATCAATGCTTTACCAGCCCAACCAACGATTTCATTAGCTGGAAGCAACACGGCCTGCGATGGAACAAGTGTGGTTTTAACTTCAAGCGCATCTTCGGGTAATCAATGGTACAAAGATGGGGTGGCTATTTCTGGTGCAACAGGCACGGCCTACTCAGCTACGACTTCAGGAAATTATTCGGTTCAAGTAACCAATGCGAATGGCTGTTTGAGTGCGGTTTCGGCTTCACAAGCAGTTGTGATTAATCCATTGCCGGTTCAACCGACAATTGCGGTTACAGGAAGCAATACAGCTTGCGAGGGTACTTCGGTGGTATTGACGTCAAGTGCAGCAAGCGGTAATCAATGGTTTAAAGATGGGGTAGCGATATCAGGTGCAACAGGAACGACCTATTCAGCCACGACTTCAGGAAATTACGCGGTACAGGTAACCAATACGAATGGCTGTTTGAGTCCGGTTTCGGCGAATCAAGAAGTTGTGATTAATCCATTGCCAGTTCAACCGAGCATTACTTTATCGGGTTCAAATACGGCTTGCGATGGGACTTCGGTTGTTTTAACGTCAAGCGCTGCAACTGGTAACCAATGGTATAAAGATGGGGTGGCAATCTCGGGTGCAACTTCTGCGACTTATTCAGCAACGACCTCAGGTAACTACTCAGTGCGTTTAACGAATACAAACGGTTGTTTAAGTCCGGTTTCAGCGGATCAAGCGGTGGTGATTAATCCATTGCCAGTTCAACCGAGCATTACTTTATTGGGTTCAAATACTGCTTGCGAGGGTACTTCTGTGGTGTTAACTTCAAGCGCATCTAGCGGTAATCAATGGTTTAAAGATGGTGTTGCTATTTCAGGTGCAACAGGCACGACCTATTCAGCCACGACTTCAGGAAATTACGCGGTTCAAGTAACCAACACGAATGGCTGTTTAAGTCCGGTTTCAGCGGATCAAGGGGTGGTGATTAATCCATTGCCAGTTCAACCGAGCATTACTTTATCGGGTTCAAATACGGCTTGCGATGGGACTTCGGTTGTTTTAACGTCAAGTGCATCAAGCGGTAATCAATGGTTTAAAGATGGTGTTGCTATTTCAGGTGCAACAGGCACGACCTACTCAGCGACTACCTCAGGAAATTATTCGGTACAAGTAAGCAATACGAACGGTTGTTTAAGTCCGGTTTCGGCGAACCAAGAAATAATCATCAATGCTTTACCAGCCCAACCAACGATTTTATTAGCTGGCAGCAATACGGCTTGCGATGGAACAAGTGTTGTTTTAACCTCAAGTGCTAGCATTGGCAACCAATGGTTCAAAGATGGGGTAGCGATATCAGGTGCAACAGGCACGACCTATTCAGCCACGACTTCAGGAAATTATTCGGTTCAAGTAACCAACACGAATGGCTGTTTAAGTCCGGTTTCGGCGAACCAAGAAGTTGTGATTAATCCATTGCCTGCGCAACCAACGATTTCACTAGCTGGTAGCAACACAGCTTGCGATGGTACCTCAGTTGTTTTAACGTCAAGTGCAACAAGCGGCAATCAATGGTTTAAAGATGGGGTAGCGATATCAGGTGCAACAGGAACGACCTATTCCGCCACGACTTCAGGAAATTATTCGGTTCAAGTAACCAATGCGAATGGCTGTTTGAGTCCGGTTTCAGCTTCGCAAGAAATTGTGATTAACCCATTGCCTGCGCTACCAACAATTTCATTAGCTGGTAGCAACACAGCTTGCGATGGTACCTCAGTTGTTTTAACGTCAAGCGCTGCAACTGGTAACCAATGGTTCAAAGATGGGGTAGCAATATCAGGTGCAACAGGCACAACCTATTCTGCTACGACTTCAGGAAATTACGCGGTTCAAGTAACCAATGCGAATGGCTGTTTGAGTGCGGTTTCGGCGGATCAAGCGGTGGTGATTAATCCATTACCTGCCCAACCAACTATTTCACTAGCAGGTAGCAACACGGCTTGCGATGGCACCTCTGTTGTTTTAACGTCAAGCGCGGCAAGCGGTAATCAATGGTTTAAAGATGGGGTTGCTATTTCAGGTGCAACTGGTCAAACCTACTCAGCCACGACTTCAGGAAATTATTCGGTTCAAGTAACCAACACAAATGGTTGTTTAAGTGCGGTTTCAGCGGATCAAGCGGTGGTGATTAATCCATTGCCGGTTCAACCGACAATTGCGGTTACAGGAAGCAATACGGCTTGCGAGGGTGCATCGGTGGTGTTGACTTCAAGCGCATCATCGGGTAATCAATGGTACAAAGATGGGGTAGCTATTTCGGGTGCGACTTCTGCGACTTATTCAGCAACGACCTCAGGTAATTATTCGGTTCAAGTAATCAATGCGAATGGCTGTTTGAGTGCGGTTTCGGCGGATCAAGCGGTGGTGATTAATCCATTACCAGCCCAACCAACGATTTCACTAGCCGGAAGCAATACTGCTTGCGAGGGTACTTCGGTGGTGTTAACGTCAAGCGCGACCTCGGGTAACCAATGGTACAAAGATGGGGTAGCAATCATGGGTGCAACTTCTGCGACCTATTCAGCAACGACATCAGGTAATTATTCGGTTCAAGTAACGAATACAAACGGCTGTTTAAGTCCGGTTTCGGCAGATCAAGCGGTGGTGATTAATCCATTGCCGGTTCAACCGACTATCAGTTTAACAGGAAGCAATACTGCTTGCGAGGGTGCATCGGTGGTGTTGACTTCAAGCGCATCTAGCGGTAACCAATGGTTCAAAGAGGGGGTAGCTATTTCTGGTGCAACAGGCACGACCTACTCAGCAACGACCTCAGGTAATTATTCGGTTCAAGTAACCAATACGAATGGCTGTTTAAGTCCGGTTTCGGCTTCACAAGCAGTTGTGATTAATCCATTGCCGGTTCAACCAACAATTGCGGTTACAGGAAGCAATACTGCTTGCGAGGGTGCATCGGTAGTTTTAACTTCAAGCGCTAGCATTGGCAACCAATGGTTCAAAGATGGGGTAGCGATATCAGGTGCAACAGGCACGACGTATTCCGCTACGACTTCAGGTAATTATTCGGTTCAAGTAACCAACACGAATGGTTGTTTAAGTGCGGTTTCAGCGGATCAAGCGGTGGTGATTAATCCATTACCAGCCCAACCAACGATTTCACTAGCCGGAAGCAATACGGCTTGTGATGGCATTTCGGTTGTTTTAACGTCAAGTGCAACAAGCGGCAACCAATGGTTCAAAGATGGGGTAGCAATATCAGGTGCAACAGGCACAACGTATTCAGCTACGACTTCAGGAAATTACGCGGTTCAAGTAACCAATGCGAATGGCTGTTTGAGTGCGGTTTCGGCTTCACAAGCAGTTGTGATTAATCCATTGCCGGTTCAACCGACAATTGCGGTTACAGGAAGCAATACAGCTTGCGAGGGTACTTCGGTGGTATTGATGTCAAGTGCAGCAAGCGGTAATCAATGGTTTAAAGATGGGGTGGCAATCTCGGGCGCGACTTCTGCGACCTATTCAGCAACGGCATCAGGTAACTACTCAGTGCGTGTAACGAATACAAACGGCTGTTTAAGTCCGGTTTCGGCAGATCAAGCGGTGGTGATTAATCCATTGCCGGCTCAACCGACAATTACGGTTACAGGAAGCAATACGGCTTGCGAGGGTACTTCGGTGGTGTTAACTTCAAGCGCATCGAGCGGTAATCAATGGTTCAAAGATGGGGTTGCTATTTCAGGTGCAACAGGTCAATCCTACTCAGCTACGATTTCAGGAAATTATTCGGTACAGGTAACCAATGCGAATGGCTGTTTGAGTGCGGTTTCAGCTTCACAAGCAGTTGTGATTAATCCATTGCCTGTGCAACCAACGATTTCACTAGCGGGTAGCAACACAGCTTGCGATGGCACCTCAGTTGTTTTAACTTCAAGCGCTGCAACTGGTAACCAATGGTTTAAAGATGGGGTAGCTATTTCAGGTGCAACAGGCACAACCTATTCTGCTAGGACTTCAGGTAATTATTCGGTTCAAGTAACGAACACGAACGGTTGTTTGAGTCTGGTTTCAGTGGATCGAGCGGTGGTGATTAACCCGCTTCCGGTTCAACCGACTATCAGTTTAACAGGAAGCAATACTGCTTGCGAGGGTACTTCTGTGGTGTTAACTTCAAGTGCAGCAAGCGGTAACCAATGGTATAAAGACGGGGTGGCGATTTCGGGCGCGACTTCTGCGACTTATTCAGCAACGACCTCAGGTAATTATTCGGTTCAAGTGACCAATGCGAATGGCTGTTTAAGTCCGGTTTCGGCTTCACAAGAAGTTGTGATTAATCCATTGCCAGCGCAACCGGGCATTACTTTATCGGGTTCAAATACAGCCTGCGATGGCACCTCAGTTGTTTTAACGTCAAGCGCGGCAAGCGGTAATCAATGGTTCAAAGATGGGGTAGCAATCATGGGTGCAACTTCTGCGACCTACTCAGCTACGACTTCAGGAAATTATTCAGTGCAAGTAACGAACACGAACGGCTGTTTGAGTGCGGTTTCGGCTTCACAAGAAGTTGTGATTAATCCGTTACCTGCGCAACCAACAATCAGTTTAACGGGCAGCAATACCGCTTGCGATGGCACTTCGGTTGTTTTAACTTCAAGTGCAGCAAGCGGTAATCAATGGTTCAAAGATGGCGTTGCTATTTCTGGTGCAACAGGTACTACTTATTCAGCAACTGTTTCAGGAAATTATTCGGTTCAAGTAACCAATACGAATGGCTGTTTAAGTCCGGTTTCGGCGAACCAAGAAGTTGTGATTAATCCATTGCCTGCGCAACCAACGATTTCACTAGCTGGTAGCAACACGGCTTGTGATGGTACCTCAGTTGTTTTAACGTCAAGTGCAGCAAGCGGCAACCAATGGTTCAAAGATGGGATAGCGATATCAGGTGCAATAGGCACGACCTATTCAGCCACGACTTCAGGAAATTACGCGGTGCAAGTAACCAATGCGAATGGCTGTTTGAGTGCGGTTTCGGCGAACCAAGAAATAATCATCAATGCCTTACCAGCTCAACCAACGATTTCATTAGCTGGTAGCAACACGGCTTGCGATGGTGCCTCAGTTGTTTTAACGTCAAGTGCAGCAAGCGGCAACCAATGGTTCAAAGATGGGATAGCGATATCAGGTTCAATAGGCACGA
Organism: Pedobacter paludisoli; assembly: GCF_052344095.1. Classification (GTDB taxonomy): domain Bacteria; phylum Bacteroidota; class Bacteroidia; order Sphingobacteriales; family Sphingobacteriaceae; genus Pedobacter. The sequence continues at coordinate 865,165 of NZ_CP179926.1, forward strand.
CCTATTCAGCCACGACTTCAGGAAATTACGCGGTGCAAGTAACCAATGTGAATGGCTGTTTGAGTGCGGTTTCGGCTTCACAAGCGGTTGTGATTAATCCATTGCCAGTTCAACCGAGCATTACTTTATCGGGTTCAAATACAGCTTGCGATGGTACCTCAGTTGTTTTAACGTCAAGTGCAACAAGCGGCAATCAATGGTTTAAAGATGGGGTAGCGATATCAGGTGCAACAGGCACGACCTACTCAGTTACGACTTCAGGAAATTATTCGGTTCAAGTAACCAATACGAATGGCTGTTTAAGTCCGGTTTCGGCGAATCAAGAAATAATCATCAATGCCTTACCAGCCCAACCAACAATCAGTTTAACGGGTAGCAACACGGCTTGCGATGGGACTTCGGTTGTTTTAACGTCAAGCGCATCTAGCGGTAATCAATGGTTCAAAGATGGGGTTGCTATTTCAGGTGCAACTGGTCAAACCTATTCAGCAAGTACCTCAGGAAATTATTCGGTTCAAGTAACCAATGCGAACGGTTGTTTAAGTCCGGTTTCAGCGGATCAAGCGGTTGTGATTAATCCATTGCCAGTACAACCAACAATTACTTTAACAGGTAGCAACACGGCCTGCGATGGCACCTCAGTTGTCTTAACGTCAAGCACAGCTTCGGGTAATCAATGGTTCAAAGATGGGGTAGCGATATCAGGTGCAACAGGTCAAACCTATTCAGCAACGACATCAGGTAATTATTCGGTACAAGTAACCAATGCGAATGGCTGTTTAAGTGCGGTTTCGGCGAACCAAGCAGTTGTGATTAATCCATTGCCAGTACAACCAACGATCAGTTTATTTGGTAGCAACACGGCCTGCGATGGCACCTCAGTTGTCTTAACGTCAAGCACAGCTTCGGGTAATCAATGGTTCAAAGATTGGGTAGCGATATCAGGTGCAACAGGTCAAACCTATTCAGCAACGACATCAGGTAATTATTCGGTACAAGTAACCAATGCGAATGGCTGTTTAAGTGCGGTTTCGGCGAACCAAGCAGTTGTGATTAATCCATTGCCAGTACAACCAACGATCAGTTTATCTGGCAGCAATACTGCTTGCGATGGAACAAGTGTTGTTTTAACCTCAAGTGCTGTAAGCGGCAACCAATGGTTCAAAGATGGGGTAGCGATTTCTGGAGCGACAAGCACTACTTATTCAGCGACTGTTTCAGGAAATTATAGCGTTCAAGTAACGAACACGAATGGTTGTTTAAGTGCGGTTTCGGCTTCACAAGCAGTTGTGATTAAGCCATTGCCTGCGCAACCAACGATTTCACTAGCTGGAAGCAACACGGCCTGCGATGGTACCTCAGTTGTTTTAACTTCAAGTGCTAGCATTGGCAACCAATGGTTCAAAGATGGGGTTGCTATTTCAGGTGCAACTGGTCAAACCTACTCAGCCACGACTTCAGGAAATTATTCGGTTCAAGTAACCAACACAAATGGTTGTTTAAGTGCGGTTTCAGCGGATCAAGCGGTGGTGATTAATCCATTGCCGGTTCAACCGACAATTGCGGTTACAGGTAGCAATACGGCTTGCGAGGGTGCATCGGTGGTGTTGACTTCAAGCGCATCATCGGGTAATCAATGGTACAAAGATGGGGTAGCTATTTCGGGTGCGACTTCTGCGACTTATTCAGCAACGACCTCAGGTAATTATTCGGTTCAAGTAACGAACACGAATGGTTGTTTAAGTGCGGTTTCGGCTTCACAAGAAGTTGTGATTAATCCATTGCCTGCCCAACCAACCATCAGTTTATCTGGTAGCAATACTGCTTGCGATGGTACCTCAGTTGTTTTAACGTCAAGTGCTGCAAGCGGTAACCAATGGTTTAAAGATGGGGTAGCGATATCAGGTGCAACAGGAACGACCTACTCAGCGACTACCTCAGGAAATTATTCGGTTCAAGTAACCAATACGAATGGCTGTTTAAGTGCGGTTTCGGCGAGTCAAGAAATAATCATCAATGCCTTACCAGCCCAACCGACAATTGCGGTTACAGGAAGCAATACAGCTTGCGAGGGTACTTCGGTGGTATTGACGTCAAGTGCAGCAAGCGGTAATCAATGGTTCAAAGATGGGGTTGCTATTTCAGGTGCAACTGGTCAAACCTACTCAGCCACGACTTCAGGAAATTATTCGGTACAAGTAACCAATACGAACGGCTGTTTGAGTGCGGTTTCGGCTTCACAAGCAGTTGTGATTAATCCATTGCCTGCCCAACCGACAATTGCGGTTACAGGAAGCAATACAGCTTGCGAGGGTACTTCGGTGGTATTGACGTCAAGTGCAGCAAGCGGTAACCAATGGTATAAAGACGGGGTAGCGATTTCGGGAGCAACTTCTGCGACTTATTCAGCAACGACATCAGGTAACTACTCAGTGCGTGTAACGAATACAAACGGCTGTTTGAGTCCGGTTTCAGCGGATCAAGCGGTGGTGATTAATCCGCTTCCGGTTCAACCGAGCATTACTTTATCGGGTTCGAATACAGCTTGCGAGGGTGCATCGGTGGTGTTGACTTCAAGCGCATCTAGCGGTAACCAATGGTACAAAGATGGGGTTGCTATTTCAGGTGCAACAGGTCAAACCTACTCAGCCACTGTTTCGGGAAATTATTCGGTTCAAGTAACGAACACGAACGGTTGTTTGAGTCTGGTTTCAGTGGATCAAGCGGTGGTGATTAACCCGCTTCCGGTTCAACCGACTATCAGTTTAACAGGAAGCAATACCGCTTGCGATGGCACTTCGGTTGTTTTAACTTCAAGTGCAGCAAGCGGTAATCAATGGTTCAAAGATGGCGTTGCTATTTCTGGTGCCACAGGTACAACGTACTCTGCTACGACTTCAGGAAATTATTCGGTTCAAGTAACCAATACGAATGGCTGTTTAAGTCCGGTTTCGGCGAATCAAGAAATAATCATCAATGGCTTACCAGCCCAACCAACAATCAGTTTAACGGGTAGCAACACGGCTTGCGATGGCACCTCAGTTGTGTTAACGTCAAGCGCTGCAAGCGGTAATCAGTGGTTCAAAGATGGGGTTACTATTTCAGGTGCAACTGGCACGACCTATTCAGCCACGACTTCAGGAAATTACGCGGTACAAGTAACCAACACGAATGGCTGTTTAAGTCCGGTTTCGGCGAACCAAGCAGTTGTGATTAATCCATTGCCAGTACAACCAACGATCAGTTTATCTGGCAGCAATACTGCTTGCGATGGTACATCCGTTGTTTTAACGTCAAGTGCTGCAGGCGGTAATCAGTGGTTTAAAGATGGGGTAGCGATATCAGGTGCAACTGGTCAAACCTATTCAGCAAGTACCTCAGGAAATTATTCGGTACAAGTAAGCAATACGAACGGTTGTTTAAGTCCGGTTTCGGGGTACCAAGCAGTTGTGATTAATCCACTGCCTGCGCAACCAACGATTTCACTAGCTGGTAGCAACACAGCTTGCGATGGTACTTCGGTGGTATTGACGTCAAGTGCATCAAGCGGTAATCAATGGTTCAAAGATGGGGTTGCTATTTCAGGTGCAACAGGTCAAACCTACTCAGCCACTGTTTCGGGAAATTATTCGGTTCAAGTAACGAACACGAATGGTTGTTTAAGTCCGGTTTCGGCTTCACAAGCAGTTGTGATTAATCCATTGCCTGCGCAACCAACAATCAGTTTAACGGGTAGCAACACGGCCTGCGATGGGACTTCGGTAGTTTTAACGTCAAGCGCATCTAGCGGTAATCAATGGTTCAAAGACGGGGTAGCGATATCGGGTGCAACAGGAACGACCTACTCAGCCACGACTTCAGGAAATTATTCGGTTCAAGTAACCAATACGAATGGTTGTTTAAGTCCGGTTTCAGCGGATCAAGCGGTGGTGATTAATCCATTGCCAGTTCAACCGAGCATTACTTTATCGGGTTCAAATACGGCTTGCGATGGGACTTCGGTTGTTTTAACGTCAAGCGCTGCAACTGGTAACCAATGGTATAAAGATGGGGTGGCAATCTCTGGTGCAACAGGAACGACCTACTCAGCCACGACTTCAGGAAATTATTCGGTTCAAGTAACCAATACGAACGGCTGTTTAAGTGCGGTTTCGGCGAACCAAGCAGTTGTGATTAATCCATTGCCGGCTCAACCGACAATTACGGTTACAGGAAGCAATACGGCTTGTGAGGGTACATCGGTGGTGTTAACGTCAAGTACAGCAAGCGGTAATCAATGGTTCAAAGATGGGGTAGCGATATCAGGTGCAACAGGAACGACATACTCCGCTACGACTTCAGGAAATTATTCGGTTCAAGTAACCAACACGAATGGCTGTTTGAGTTTAGTTTCGGCGAATCAAGCGGTGGTGATTAATCCATTGCCGGTTCAACCAACAATTGCGGTTACAGGAAGCAATACTGCTTGCGAGGGTACTTCGGTTGTTTTAACCTCAAGTGCAGCAAGCGGTAATCAGTGGTTCAAAGATGGGGTTGCTATTTCTGGTGCAACAGGTCAAACCTACTCAGCTACGACTTCAGGTAATTATTCGGTTCAAGTAACCAATACGAACGGTTGTTTAAGTGCGGTTTCGGCGAACCAAGAAATAATCATCAATGCTTTACCAGCGCAACCAACGATCAGTTTAACGGGCAGCAACACGGCTTGCGATGGCACCTCGGTTGTTTTAACGTCAAGCACAGCTTCGGGTAATCAATGGTACAAAGATGGGGTAGCGATATCAGGTGCAACAGGAACGACATACTCCGCTACGACTTCAGGAAATTATTCGGTTCAAGTAACCAACACGAATGGCTGTTTAAGTGCGGTTTCGGCAAACCAAGAAATAATCATCAATGCCTTACCAGCCCAACCAACGATCAGTTTAACGGGCAGCAACACTACTTGCGATGGCAATTCAATTGTATTGACTTCAAGCGCATCTTCGGGTAATCAATGGTACAAAGATGGGGTAGCGATTTCTGGAGCGACAAGCACTACTTATTCAGCGACTGTTTCAGGAAATTATAGCGTTCAAGTAACGAACACGAATGGTTGTTTAAGTCCGGTTTCAGCGGATCAAGCTGTGGTGATTAATCCATTGCCGGTTCAACCAACGATCAGTTTATCGGGTTCGAATACAGCTTGCGAGGGTGCATCGGTGGTGTTGACTTCAAGCGCATCTAGCGGTAACCAATGGTATAAAGACGGGGTAGCGATTTCGGGAGCAACTTCTGCGACTTATTCAGCAACGACATCAGGTAACTACTCAGTGCGTGTAACGAATACAAACGGCTGTTTGAGTCCGGTTTCAGCGGATCAAGCGGTGGTGATTAATCCGCTTCCGGTTCAACCGACTATCAGTTTAACAGGAAGCAATACTGCTTGCGATGGTACTTCTGTGGTGTTAACTTCAAGCGCATCTAGCGGTAACCAATGGTATAAAGACGGGGTAGCGATTTCGGGAGCAACTTCTGCGACTTATTCAGCAACGACATCAGGTAACTACTCAGTGCGTGTAACGAACACGAACGGTTGTTTAAGTGCGGTTTCGGCGGATCAAGCGGTGGTGATTAATTCATTGCCGGTTCAACCGACTATCAGTTTAACAGGAAGCAATACTGCTTGCGAGGGTGCATCGGTGGTGTTGACTTCAAGTACATCTAGCGGTAATCAATGGTACAAAGATGGGGTAGCAATCATGGGTGCAACTTCTGCGACCTATTCAGCAACGACATCAGGTAATTATTCGGTTCAAGTAACCAACACAAATGGTTGTTTAAGTGCGGTTTCAGCGGATCAAGCGGTGGTGATTAATCCATTACCAGCCCAACCAACGATTTCACTAGCCGGAGGCAATACTGCTTGCGAGGGTACTTCGGTGGTGTTAACGTCAAGCGCTGCAACTGGTAACCAATGGTATAAAGATGGGGTGGCAATCTCGGGTGCAACTTCTGCGACTTATTCAGCAACGACCTCAGGTAACTACTCAGTGCGTTTAACGAATACAAACGGTTGTTTAAGTCCGGTTTCAGCGGATCAAGCGGTGGTGATTAATCCATTGCCTTCGCAACCAACGATCAGTTTAACGGGTTCAAATACAGCTTGCGAGGGTACATCGGTGGTGTTAACGTCAAGCGCATCTTCGGGTAATCAATGGTACAAAGATGGGGTGGCTATTTCTGGTGCAACAGGCACGGCCTACTCAGCTACGACTTCAGGAAATTATTCGGTTCAAGTAACCAATGCGAATGGCTGTTTGAGTGCGGTTTCGGCGGATCAAGCGGTGGTGATTAATCCATTACCAGCCCAACCAACGATTTCACTAGCCGGAGGCAATACTGCTTGCGATGGAACAAGTGTGGTTTTAAGCTCAAGCGCATCTAGCGGCAACCAATGGTTTAAAGATGGGGTAGCTATTTCTGGCGCAACTGGCACAACGTATTCAGCGACTACCTCAGGAAATTATTCGGTTCAAGTAACCAACACGAATGGTTGTTTAAGTCCGGTTTCGGTAGATCAAGCGGTTGTGATTAATCCATTGCCTGCTCAACCGACAATTACGGTTAAAGGAAGCAATACGGCTTGCGAGGGTACTTCGGTGGTGTTGACTTCAAGCGCGACCTCGGGTCACCAATGGTACAAAGATGGGGTAGCAATCATGGGTGCAACTTCTGCGACCTATTCAGCAACGACATCAGGTAATTATTCGGTTCAAGTAACGAATACAAACGGCTGTTTAAGTCCGGTTTCGGCAGATCAAGCGGTGGTGATTAATCCATTGCCGGTTCAACCGACTATCAGTTTAACAGGAAGCAATACTGCTTGCGAGGGTGCATCGGTGGTGTTGACTTCAAGTGCTGCAAGCGGCAACCAATGGTTTAAAGATGGGGTTGCTATTTCAGGTGCAACTGGTCAAACCTACTCAGCGACTACCTCAGGAAATTATTCGGTTCAAGTAACGAACACGAATGGTTGTTTAAGTCCAGTATCGGCGGATCAAGCGGTGGTGATTAACCTGCTTCCGGTTCAACCGACAATCGCGGTTACAGGAAGCAATACAGCTTGCGAGGGTACTTCGGTGGTGTTGACTTCAAGCGCATCGAGCGGTAACCAATGGTACAAAGATGGAGTAGCAATCTCGGGAGCAACTTCTGCGACTTATTCAGCAACGACATCAGGTAACTACTCAGTGCGTGTAACGAATACAAACGGCTGTTTGAGTCCGGTTTCAGCGGATCAAGCTGTGGTGATTAATCCATTGCCGGTTCAACCAACGATCAGTTTATCGGGTTCGAATACAGCTTGCGATGGAACAAGTGTGGTTTTAACGTCAAGTGCTAGCATTGGCAACCAATGGTTTAAAGATGGGGTAGCGATATCAGGTGCAACTTCTGCGACTTATTCAGCAACGACATCAGGTAACTACTCAGTGCGTGTAACGAACACGAATGGTTGTTTGAGTCCGGTTTCGGCTTCACAAGCAGTTGTGATTAATCCACTGCCTGCGCAACCAACAATCAGTTTAACGGGCAGCAATACCGCCTGTGATGGCACCTCCGTTGTTTTAACGTCAAGTGCAGCAAGCGGTAACCAATGGTACAAAGATGGGGTAGCTATTTCTGGCGCAACAGGTCAAACCTACTCAGCTACGACTTCAGGAAATTATTCAGTGCAAGTAACCAACACGAATGGTTGTTTAAGTCTGGTTTCGGCGAATCAAGCAATAATTATCAATCCACTACCAAATGGCTTTGATGATGTCGTTACCAGTATTACCTGTAATCAATATTCGCTTGTTTATGATTTGCAACAAAACGTGAATAATAAAGCCAAGGGTGGAAACGCCATTCCATCAAACTTTGTTTGGGTAGCAAATAACAATGCTTTTGGCGCAAGTAACGGCTCTGGAAAAGTTATTCAGACAGAACTACTGAATACCACTTCAATCGAACAAATCATTGAATATACCGTTACCCCAATGGCCACGGCTACAGGCTGTCAAGGTAAACCATTTAAAGTTAAAGTAATCCTTCCAGTTTGTTCCGATATTGTAATCACTAAAGTGGCAGATGTTTCATCGGTTGCCAAAATCAACGATAAAATTAATTATACGATTACCGTTGCCAATACAGGTTCAGCCAATCAACACAACATTTTGGTAAGTGATCCTATGTTGGGTGGAAACATGAAATTGGCTAGTGGCGATAACGGAAACGGAATTTTAGAATACAAAGAAGTTTGGATATACAAAGGTCAGTATACCATTACGCAGAACGATTTAAACAATAAAGGATTACCGGTAATTGGTTCGGGTAAAATTGTGAACACAGCATCTGTTATCAGCACGGAATTACCGCTTGCAAAAACAGCTACTGCCACGGTTGATATTGCCTATAATCCAAAACTTTCACTCATTAAAGTTGGCTCTTTCAACAAAAATTCAAATACCATTTCATACATGTTTAAAATCACAAACATGGGAAATACTACGCTGAAAGATTTTAGCTTAAAAGACGATAAATTAGGATTTCCATTGGTTTTAAAGCCAATAACCTTATTGCCAGGAGAACACTTTATTTTTTCAGCGGAGTACCAAGTTACCCGTGCAGATATAGAAGCGGGTTATGCCACCAACACAGCTACGGCAACCGCCAGTACATTATTGGGCGATAAAACAAGTGATGTTTCAGGCTGGACGGAATACGACGACCGGGTGACCGAAACGGAAATTATTAAATATCCGGTAGCGATAGACGATTTTGCAAAAACGCGTTTAAACGTCGAAGTTGTCATTCCAATTATTCAGAACGATAAGGCTGCGCTGTTCCCGTTAAATAATGCAAGTGTTGAAGTAAAAAGTCAGCCAAGCCATGGTCGTTTAATTATCGGTCAAGACGGAAAGGTAATTTACGTACCCAATATAGGTTATACCGGAACAGACCGTTTTACCTATGTCGTAGAAGATGTTAAATCGCTTAAAACAAATGTTGCCAATGTGTTAATTGTAATTGACCCACCAGAGCTCGAAATTAAGAACACTTTTACGCCAAACGGCGATGGTAAAAACGATACATTCCAAATTAAAGACCTGGAAATGTACGATGCTGTGGATGTTGCCATTTACAATCGCTGGGGCGATGAAGTGTACCGCAATCCAAACTACAAAGGAGAATGGACGGGTGATAATTTAAACGAAGGAACTTATTTCTATGTGATCACGGCAAAAAAAGGCGATTTAGTAAGAAAGTATAAGAGTTGGTTGCTTTTAAAGCGATAATTGAAGCGAGTAAATGAGAAGGATAAAGTTAGTAGTTTGGTTTTTGGTAATGGGCATTTCGCTCAGTAATCAGCTATTTGCGCAACAAAATGTTCAATTTTCACAATACATTTTTAATAGTTTAACCGTAAATCCAGCGTATGCTGGGTATAAAGAAGAGTGGTTTGCCCAAATGGCCTTGCGCGCGCAATGGGTGGGTATGGATGGCGCTCCGCGAACAGCTTCTGCATCGATCGATGGTATTTTAGATCCCTTAAATAAAAAAAATGGGGTAGGGCTACAACTTACATCTGATAAAGTAGGACCCCAGTCTAGCAATACGGCGGTGCTAAATTATGCATTCCGCTTACCCTTAAACTTAGATGAAACCAAACGGTTAAGTTTTGGTGTGGGAGTGGGGATAGACCAATATTCTTTAAACGGAAATCTTTTAACTACGCTCGACCCCGATGATGTAACCGTCGCTACAAGCGGGCAAAGCGATTTATCGCCCGATTTGCGCTTAGGTGTTTACTACAACTCTGATAATTTCTATGCCGGCGTTTCGTTTTTGGATATCCTGCAAGGGAACGATATCAACAAAGCTTCTTCCTCCTTAAATATCGCCAAATCGCGCCATGCCTACACCATTATTGGCGGATTGGTAAATTGGTCGTATCAGTTTAAAATGCGCGCAAGCTTATTGGTAAAAGACGATTTTAGAGGGCCAAGTAGTGCCGACATCAATATTATGGGCATCTTAAATGATAAAATCTGGCTCGGTGGTTCTATTCGCACCGGATTTAACATCTGGAATAAAAAAGAACAAAAAGTAAATTCAAGTAAAGAAAATTCCATTTCGGCCATTGCCCAATTCTTTATTACACCAAGCATCCGATTGGGGTATTCATACGATTATGTAACAAGCAGACTCGGAAGCAATCAATACGGTACACAAGAAATTACCTTAGGTTTCACTTTCGGACAAGTTTCCAGAGCCTATATTTGCTCTAAAGTATTTTAATCAATTCTGCTTTTTTAGGTTATAAATCAAAAAAAATGGAGGTTAGAAAAATCTAACCTCCATTTTCATACTCCATTTTTAAGGAAATTGCTTATTTATAAAAAACGTCGTTCCATTGAAGTTCGTTTCTAAACTGATTAATTTTTGTATCGGCACCAATATTTACATATTCTAAGCCAGCGATATTTGCAAAATCAGCTAAATGCTCCGTAGTTAAATTTTGACTGTATGCCGTATGATGTGCTCCACCTGCATAAATCCATGCAGCACAGCCAGTTTTCATGTCCGGAAGCGGTTTCCAAAGTACACGCGCAACCGGTAAATTTGGTAAATCATGTTCTGCTTCTACTGCTTTTACTTCATTTACCAACAAACGGAAACGGTTGCCCATATCAATAATTGAAGCATTTAATGCATCGCCACCGGCTACGTTAAATACTAAACGTGCAGGGTCTGCTTTTCCGCCAATACCCAATGGATGCACTTCCAAGCTTGCTTTTCCACTAGCCAATGAAGCGTCAACCTCTAACATATGCGAACCTAAAACCATTGCATTTGACGGGTCAAAATGGTAGGTATAGTCTTCCATAAAGGCATTTCCACCCGGTAAGCCAGCACCCATAACTTTACAAGCACGCACCAAGGCAGCAGTTTTCCAATCGCCTTCACCAGCAAAACCATAACCCTTAGCCATTAAACGTTGTGCTGCAATACCCGGTAATTGAATCATACCGTGTAAATCCTCAAACGTATCAGAAAAACCTTTAAAATTACCTGCTTCTAAAAATTTAAGTAAGCCCAATTCAATTTTAGCAGCATCGTAAACCGATTGATGTTTTGCACCACCCGTTTTTAAATCATCCGCCATGTGGTAGGTACTTTCGTATTCAGCAAGTAATGTTTTTACCTCTGCATCGCTAATGTCGTTAATTACGGCAACTAAATCGCCAATGCCATAGGTATTAACCGAGAAACCGAATTTCATTTCAGCTTCTACTTTATCGCCATCGGTAACCGCAACAAAACGCATGTTATCGCCAAAACGAACAAATTTAGCACCTTGCCAATCGTGCCATCCGGCCGCTGCACGTGCCCACGTATCAATTTGTGAAATTACTTCTTCATCTTTCCAATGACCCACTACCACTTTGCGGTCTTTGCGCATGCGTGTAACAATAAAACCAAACTCTCTATCGCCGTGTGCACTTTGATTTAAGTTCATGAAATCCATGTCGATAGTTCCCCAAGGAATATCGCGGTTAAATTGTGTATGCAAGTGCAACAAGGGCTTTTGCAAAATATTTAACCCTCTAATCCACATTTTTGCAGGAGAGAAGGTATGCATCCAAGTAATAACACCGATACAGTTTTCAGCCGTATTAGCTTGCTGCAAGGTTTCAAAAATTTCTTCAGTGGTTTTAACAATCGGTTTGTACACCACAGAAACCGAAATTCCTGGCTGACTGTTAAAAGAATCAGCTACTTCTTTGGCGTGGTTAGCAACCTGCTTTAAGGTTTCTTCTCCGTATAAATGTTGGGTTCCGGTAATGAACCAAACTTCAAGTTTTTTTAAATCTATCATGATGCTTAAATTATGTATATGTTTTTTGTTTGAAAAGCAGGGTCCGGTGTTTCATCGGATTCGAACCTCCTGCTTTTTGTTTCAAGTTTTGTCTGCAGCTTCGCTTTAAACAAAAGCTTTTCACGTCAATCAGGTTTATGTTGGAGAGGTTTACCTTTCAACCCTAAACCCGACAACAGCGGAAATACTTTTTGGTTCTAAGCTATTGCTTTTACCATTGCCAATTGCCAAAAAGATTGCAGCATATGGCGGGAAATCCTTGACCAAGCAGCACTGGTTTTGCTTTTCTTATGTTAAAATTAGTGTGTTATTCTTGTCCGTAATATGCATTTCCACCATGTTTACGCTCATAATGCTTCTCAATGAGCGAATCTTTTAACTTTGGTGCCTGCAGATTTATTTGCTGCGTTAACAAAGCCATTTGCGCAACGGCTTCTAACACGGCACTATTATAAACGGCTTTTTCGGCTGTTTTTCCCCAGGTAAATGGCGCGTGGTTACCCACTAGAATCATTTCTACTTCTTTGTGACTTAAGCCTAATTCCTTAAAATGATTCATGATTTGGAAGCCCGTTTCGTATTCGTAATTTCCTTTAATCATTTCATCAGCCATTGGCGGGGCACAAGGGATATCCACCGTTAAATGGTCGGCATGTGTAGTGCCATAAATTGGAATTGCTTTTTGCGCTTGCGCCCAGGCAGTGGCATAGGTTGAATGCGTGTGAACAATTCCATTGATGTCGCTCCAATGTTTGTATAGAACGGCATGAGTTTTCGTGTCAGAAGATGGGCGCAAGGAACCTTCAACGGTGTTACCATCAAAATCTACAATAACCATTTTCTCTACGCTTAGGTCTTCATAAGGCACTCCGCTGGGTTTAATGGCGAAAACACCTTTGCTTCTATCTGCAGCACTCACATTGCCAAAGGTGAACAATACCAAATTTAGTTTTGGTAATTGCATATTGGCCAGGTAAGCTTGTTCTTTTATGTCGTTGTAATGGCTCATGATAAATAAGGTTTTACATCTTTTTTGTTGTGTTTTTCTAAATATCGGCCTAATCCTAAATATTCTTGGTAGTGGCGACGATACATTTTTTGTTTTTTGAAATTCGGCTGGTATTCTTTTTCGAAACCGGTACCCATGGCTTCCATGGCTGCTTCTACGTTTGGATAGATACCTGCTGCAACGGCGGCAAACATGGCAGCACCTAAGGCGCAAGTATGTTCGAAACGGTGAATGCGGATAGGCATTTCCAACACATCGGCCATCATTTGCATAATGTAGGGCGATTTTTTGGCTACCCCACCAATGCCGATAATTCCTTTTACCGGAACACCTTGGTCAATAAAACGGTCGACAATGCTTTTTGCTCCGAAACAGGTAGCAGCCGCTAACGCACGGAAGAAACGAGGCGCGTCGGTTCCTAAGCTTAAGCCAGAAATGGCGCCTTTTAATTCTTGGTTAGCATCCGGTGTTCTGCGTCCATTTAACCAATCAACAGCCAATTCAGGATAATCTTCGTCGCCCAAAGCTTCGGCTTGTTTGCTTAAAGTGGCAATTATTTTTCCTTCTAATTCCGTTTTTAAAGCTTCTGCAGTTGCTGCATCCAGTAAGCTGCTTTCGCTCAATAAATTATCTAAAGGCCAGCTAATTAAGTTTTTGAACCAAGCATAAACATCGCCAAAAGCCGATTGACCTGCTTCTAAACCAGCCATTCCCGGAATTACAGAACCATCTACCTGACCGCAAATGCCGTTCACTAAATTACCGTGCATATCGGCATTGGGTGCTACTAAAATATCACAGGTACTGGTACCCATCACTTTGCTTAAGAAATATGGCTCAATTTGACCGCCAACTGCGCCCATGTGCGCATCGAAGGCACCCACACCAATTACTACATCGGTATGTAAGCCTAAACGTTCGGCCCATTCTTGACTAAGCTTTCCTGCCGCCACATCCGACGTATAGGTATCATCGAATAATTTAGCTCTAAAATCTTTTAATACGGGGTCTAATTTGCTGAAGAAGGTTTCAGGAGGTAAGCCGTTAAATTCTGCTGCCCACAAAGCTTTATGGCCTGCGGCACAACGGCTGCGTTTCATTTTGGTAATATCTGTTTCACCGCAAAGTAAAAACGGAATCCAGTCGCAATGTTCTACCCACGATGCTGCTTCTTTTTTAACTTGGGCATCGGTTCTTAAAACGTGTAACAATTTTGCCCAAAACCATTCTGATGAATAAATTCCACCTACGTATTTTAAATAATTGGTGTCAAATTTTAAGGCATGTTCGTTTATTTCGTTTGCTTCTTTAACAGAGGTGTGGTCTTTCCACAGAACAAACATGGCATTTGGATTCTCTTCAAAGCCCGGAGTAAGGGCCAAAGGTACGCCATGCTTATCAACAGCTACGGGTGTAGAGCCTGTAGTGTCTACAGAAATACCTTTAATATCCTGAGCAATATCGCTGATGCCCGATTTTGAAATACATTCTTTAATGGTATGTTCTAAACCTTCAATATAGTCGAGTGGATGTTGCCTGAATTGATTTAAGGCTGGCTTGCAGTATAATCCCTTTTTCCAACGGGGATACAGAAAAACCGACGACGAGATTTCTTTTCCATTGGTGGTGTCAACCAAGACAGAACGCACCGAGTCCGATCCGTAATCGACGCCTATTACATAGTTTTTTTTGCTCATAACAATAAATAAATGTCTAATTAACGTTTATTTTTTTAAAATAGGAAATTTAATAAAATTTTGTTGTAAAACGGTGACGTATTCGGCTTTTTTGAAGCCTTCTTTAACCCTATTAGTTGAACAGACTATTTAATTTTTTGCCATAAAATGAGTCGATAAATGAAAATCATAACATCTACAATTTACAGGCATTTGGTTCGGCGAGACTTCGGGAAAAGCAATATTTTTTTGCGTTTTAGCTATTTTTTTGCGAAAGCAAATAAAAAAATCAAAACAAGCCACGCATTTTGTCTGTTAAATGACTAGTAACAAGCATTGTTACCACAACAGTAATCCATTTAACATCAGCTACAGTTTATTTTATGAAAATCGCTTATATTTCCACCTACCCACCGCGCGAATGCGGACTTGCTACCTTCAATAGCAATCTCATTAGAGCCATTCATGCAAATTTAGGCAAACAAAGCTTAGAAGATTCAAGTATGGTAATTGCGCTAAATCATTCGGATGATTTACATGAATACGAATACCCTTCAGAGGTAAAATTTGTTATTCGTGAGTCCGTCCAATCTGATTATTCAGCAGCCGCAAAATTTATCAATGAAAGTGATGTAGATGCCTGTATTTTGCAGCATGAATTTGGAATTTATGGCGGAGAGTGTGGAATTTATGTATTGCCATTTTTAAATGAAATAGAAAAACCAATTGTTTCCATATTGCATACCATTTTAAATACACCTACATTTTTGCAAAAAGCTATCATTAAAGAGATTGCAAATAAATCAGCTAAGTTGGTGGTCATGAGTAATAAGGCGGTAGGTTTTTTAACGGATATCTACCAAGTGCCGATGGAGAAAATTCAAGTGTTAGAGCATGGTGTACCCGATTTAGAAGCACCTTTGAAAAACCCTATAAAAGAAATGCAGGCGCTAAAGGGCAAAAAAATATTGTTGACGTTTGGTTTGCTGAGTAGGAACAAAGGTTTAGAAACTGTGGTGAAAGCATTACCGGCGCTTGTGGAAGCGCATCCAGATTTGGTATATGTTATTTTGGGTAATACGCATCCAGGTATTGTTAAAAATGATGGTGAAGAATACCGGAGCTACTTAAAAGAATTGGCAAGCGATTTACAGGTTTCTGATCATCTAGTGTTTTTAAATCGATTTGTGGAAGAAGAAGAATTGATTAATTACCTGACAGCTGCCGATGTCTATATTACACCTTACTTTAACGAAGCGCAAATAACCAGCGGAACCCTGTCTTACGCAGTGGGAGCGGGTGCAGCGGTCGTTTCTACCCCTTATTGGCATGCACTTGAGCTTTTAGACAATAACAGAGGTCGATTATTTAATTTTAAAGACCATGAAGGATTAGCCGAAATTGTAGATCAGCTTCTGAGTAATCCCGATAAATTAGCGACCTTAAAAAACAATGCCTATCAATATGGGTTAAAGCTGCGTTGGCCAGAAATTGGTAAAGGATATCTTCAAGTTATTGAAAGAGCGATTAAACATCCTGATTTTAGCGAGAAAATTTTGAGACAAATGATTGATCCATCGTTGATGCCGGCTTTCGACTTGGAATATGTGAAAAAGATTACGGATGATACAGGGATTTTTCAACATGCCAAATTTGGTATTCCAAACCGTAAAGAAGGCTATTGTTTAGATGATAATTCCAGAGCTTTAATCATGGCTATAATGGCCTATCAAAATACCAAAGATCCGGAAGCGCTTAAACTTATGCCGATTTACATGAGTTATATACACGATATGCAACTTGAAAATGGTGATTTCCGGAATTTTTTGAGTTTTAGTCGTCATTTTTTAGATGAGCAGGGAACGGATGATTCTTTTGGTCGAACCATATGGTCGTTAGGATATTTAATTCAGCATGCCCCAAACCGCTCATACGCAGAGTTTGGGTACGAGTTGTTTTTTAAGGCCGTTCCACATTTTAAAAATTTAGTCCATTTACGTGGGATAGGCAATACGATTATTGGTTTATCGCATTACATGCGCACACATCCCTACGATGAGCGTATCATGCATGAATTAATTGGCTTAACCAACAAGTTGGTAGATGCTTTTCACCAATCAAAGGACGAAGAATGGCATTGGTTTGAAGATAAAATGACCTACGATAATGCGATTCTGCCTTTGGCTTTATTCCATTCATGTGAAATTACCGGCAATCCGGAGGTTAAAAATGTTGCCCATCAAACCTTGGCTTTTCTAGAAAAAATCACTTTTAAAGAAGCTGTCTGTACACCGGTAGGAAACGATGGTTGGCATGTACGCGGTCGTTCGGGATTAATGCCTATTTATGATCAACAAGCCATTGAAATAATGGGAATGGTATTGTTGTACTTTCAAACCTATACCGTAACTAAAGAACGTACTTATTTGAAAAAAATGTTCACAAGTTACCTCTGGTTTTTAGGGGAAAATACCTTGCGCATTCCCTTGTACGATGCTGAAACCAAAGGATGTGCCGATGGCTTACAGCGCAACGGAGTAAATAGAAATCAAGGGGCAGAAAGTACCTTAGCCTATTTAATTTCGCATCTATTGGTGTTGCAAGCAATAGAACATGATCTCCAATTGGATGGGATAAGTACGAATAAATTACTTATCTACAAATAGAATTTTTAAAAAGGTCTTTTCAACGATAGAAAAGACCTTTTTTATTGTTTCGTTTTTTTGATGGAAGTCTTTCAAGATTTCTTTTGAATCTACAGCATATCCATACATAATCAACCTTCCTCAAGATAATTAAATCCCCAAGTTGAAGTCACCAATCCCCATACGAATAGGGGTATTGGTGACTTTTTATTTCTATACAGTTCATCAGACTGAATTTTTTAATAAAATTTTTCTCTAATCTCATTTTAATCTGCAAAAAATCCTTTCTTTGTGCTATTAATTAAATTCAGTCTAAATAAAAATGAGGAAAACTTTACAACTATTCTACTCATTCCCTAAATCAATTCGTTTTATTGTAACAGGCATGCTTCTTACAGTGGGCTTTATTCACATGGGTTTTGCCCAAGAAAAGAGAACAAAAGGTACCATAGCTGGTAGTATTAGAACACAAGATAATCAACCTGCCTTTGGTTTTACGGTGCGTATTATCGAATTAAAGAAAGGGACTAGTGCAAATTCAAACGGTACATTTGAGTTTCAGAACATCCCTTTTGGAAAGTATACCTTGGAACTAAAAATGGTGGGCTTTCAAACGCAAACCAAAATTGTAGAGCTTACGAGTAGCAATCCACGTATTCAAGTAGATTTAACCGTAAACGACTCCTCTGAGAAATTGGAAGAGGTTGTTATTCGCACAGGCGGAAATCGTTTTGCGAAAAAAGAAAGTGAGGATGTTTCAAAAATGCCTTTGCGTAACATTGAAAACCCACAAGTTTATACTGTGGTAAGCAAGGAGTTGATGAAAGAACAAGTTATAACCGATTATAACAGTGCTTTTAAAAATGTTCCGGGCGCAGGGATTTCTGAAGTGCGTAATCAAGGACGGACGACCAATATTTCAAGGGGTTTCCCAACACCACAAGCGGTACGTAACGGGGTAGGAAGTTTTTCTTACAATACCATCGATCCGGCAAATTTGGAGCGTATCGAGGTGATTAAGGGACCATCGGCCACGTTGTTCGGGAGTACTTTGTCTTCTTTTGGTGGACTCTTTAATCGGGTAACCAAAAAACCTTTTGATCAGGTAAAGGGTGAAATTTCTTATTCAGGCGGTTCCTGGGATTTAAATCGGGTTACAGCAGATATCAATGCACCGCTTAATAACGATAAAACACTCTTGTTTCGCTTAAATACAGCTTTGCATAGTGAACGAAGCTTTCAAGATGCAGGCTTTAACAAAAGTTATATGCTTGCGCCAAGTTTAGCCTATCAAGTGAACGATCGATTGGATTTGTTACTCGATATAGAATTGGGCGGTAATAAAGCCACATCACCTACGCGTTTAGCGCCCTATGCAAAGGGCAAAGCCAAAAGTATTACCGAAATGGGTATTCCATATGATTTATCCTTTGCCAATAATACCATTAACTACAACGGCGCGCAATACAATATCTTCGCTCAAATGAAGTATAAAATCTCTGAAACCTGGAAATCGCAAACAATTTTTTCACGCACGCGTTCAGCTTCATCTGGTTATGTAGTGGCTTTAACTGCATTGACCGATTCTACACTGCGACAGGCGGTTACCAATCAGGATTATCCGTATTACGGAACAGATATTCAACAAAATTTTCAAGGTGATTTTAAAATCGGAAAATTAAGAAATCGCATGGTGTTGGGCTTGGATTATTACAGTTTAATGGCCACCCGAAACGATGCAACAATCAATATGCCGGCGCTTAATTTTAAAAAGCCTGGTGCAGCCTATAATAATTTTACTATTGATAAGGTAGCGCCTATGTTTGCCACTGCCAATTACGTTAACTTTGTATCAACCAACGAACGCACCTATAGTGCGTATGTTTCTGATGTATTGAACGTAACCGATGAATTAATTGTGATGGCTGGTTTGCGCATCGATCGATACATGAATAAAGGTGCGTATTATGCAAACAGAGATTCTACGGTAGGCAATTATAATCAAACAGCATTATCGCCTAAGTTTGGATTGCTTTATCAAGTCGTAAAGGATAAAGTTTCAATTTTTGCCAATTACATGAATGGTTTTAACAATCAAAGTGGTTCTGATTATAATGGAAATACCTTTAAACCAAGCCAAGCGAACCAACTAGAAGGTGGGGTGAAGCTCGATTTCAATAAGATTAGTGCAACGTTTAGTTATTACGATATTCAAGTAAGTAATATTACGCGTGATGATCCAGAACATGCTAATTTTTCGTTGCAAGACGGCACGCAGTTAAGCAAAGGTTTTGAAGCAGAGTTAATTGCAAATCCGATTGCGGGATTGAATATTATCGCCGGATATACCTATAACAACAGTAAATACACCAAGGCGAATGCAAGTATTGATGGTTTGCGTCCGGCAACGGCAGGCTCTCCAAAAACGGCTAATTTATGGGTAAGTTATCGCTTGGTAAAAGGTTCTTTAACTGGATTGGGATTAGGTATTGGCGGCATTTACGGAAGTGAATATTATCAGACCAACACCAGTACATTTAAATTTACCATTCCAGCGTATACTGTATTGGACGCATCGGTTTTTTACGATAAATTAAAATACCGCATTGGCTTAAAAGTAGATAACTTAACCAATGAAGAATATTGGTCGTTCCGATTAGCGGCACAAAATCCGACACGTGTAAGCGGAAATATTACCTTTAAGTTTTAATTTTACAGATTATTCCTAGGAAAATTGGGTTTTAGATGGGCTAAAACCCAATTTTTTTATTTCAATATCGTATGCTTAAACAAACCAAAAAAATAGCAGGTTTTCTCCATCTTTGGTTAGGCTTAGTGTCTGGCTTACTTGTTTTTATCATCAGCATTACAGGTTGCTTATATGTTTTTGAGGAAGAAATACGCGATTTTACTAATCAAGAGTATCGCTATGTTCCCATGCAAAAGAGTGTTTTTGTTGGTTTAGAGAAAGTGGTTGAGGAGTTTCATCGCGTGGCTCCAAAAGAAAAGCTAAATGGCATAAAAGTAAACATAGTAGAACCGAATGGGAGTATAGAGGTTTCGACGAAAAAGAAACTCGTGTATTATTTTAATCCCTATACCGCAAAGCTGATTAAAAAAAATCATCCAGATTGGTTGAACATCGTGCTAGAAATACATACCTCCTTGTATTTAGGTGAATTTGGGGAATTTGTGCAGGGATGGTCTGTAGTGCTGTTTTTAATTACCCTTGTAACCGGATTGGTTATATGGTACCCAAACCGTAGAGCTCAATTTAAACAATCCGTAACGATAAAATGGAACGCCTCGTTCAAAAGAATTAATTTTGATATCCACCGTGCATTGGGCTTTTACGCTTCATTTATCCTCATTTTGGTCGCTTTCTCTGGAACGTATTTTGCGTTTGAAGGGGTTAAAAAAACGGTCGCATTTATCACGGGAAGTAAACTGAATCCAGGCGACAAGGCGCAGCAGGATTTTATTGCTGAACAGCGCAACGGAGCAAAGGCATATGCACTTATTTTTAATCGTGTAAACCAGGAACATCCAGGTGCAAACTCTGCTAGTTTTTCTGTGCGAAAAAATGGCGAATTACGCCTTAGAATGCTTTATCCAAATACATGGGCACGTCGTCAAAATACTTTTTTCTTTGATGCAAGAACCTTTAAACTTCTTCGTCAAAAATTTTATGTGAACAATACTGCTGCAGATACCTACGAAGCCAGTAATTACGATTTACATACCGGTCGCTTCTTTGGTTATCCCGGAAAAATACTTTGGTTTTTCGCCAGTTTAATTGGTGCTGTCTTACCCCTTACCGGTTTCATTATTTGGTTTAAAAAGCGCAAAAAAAAACAGGAACGACATAGCTAAATGGATGAAAAATACACGTCAAAAATGGCATTCCATTTAATTTCCAAAAAAATATATACATTTGTTATAGTTTAAAAAGGGAATGGTGTCTCCCTTACCCAACCGCCCTAAAAGCTGATGGCGCCTGATTAAATTAAATGGTACATTTAGTCGGGAAAAACATGTCTAACGATCAGAAAACAACAAAAAAATCATCTTCATTCAACCTAAAGTCTTTTTTTAAGCACTATCCAGCATTGCCCTACAGTTTAAAATGGTTGTGCATCAGTTTAATAATTGGAGGATGCATTGGTTCAGCTTCTGCTTTGTTTTTACAAACTTTAGCCTGGGTAACCGATTATCGTGAAAAACATCTCTGGCTCATAGCTTTACTTCCACTAGCGGGTTTTGTAATTGGTTTTATTTACTATAAACTCGGAAAAGAAGTAGAAGCAGGCAATAATTTATTAATCGATACCATTCACGATCCGAAAGAGATTATACCTTTTCGGATGGCTCCTTTGGTGTATTTAGGTACATTGGCAACGCATTTGTTTGGAGGTTCGGCCGGAAGAGAGGGAACAGCAATCCAAATGGCCGGTTCCATTGCAGATCAGTTTACAAAACCACTTAAATTAAGTCCAAACGAACGGAAAATTTTAATCATCTCGGCAATTGCTGCGGGTTTCGGTTCGGTATTTGGCACACCATTGGCTGGGGCAATCTTCGGGTTGGAAGTTTTTTTATTAGGTAGATTAAATTATGCGGCCATTTTTCCTGCTTTTGCCTCCGCGCTTAGCGCAGATTTGGTAACCAAACTTTGGAAAACAGGACATACATCGTATCATATTTCCAGCATTCCCGATTTTTCTTTCATCAACGGGCTATATGCAATTGTTGCAGGAATTGCCTTTGGTTTATGTGCCGCTTTTTTTAGTAAAACCATCCACCATGCCAATCAACTCTTTAAAGGGTCGATTTCTTATCCTCCGCTACGGCCGGTTATGGGGGGGATGCTGGTTGCTGGGGCGGTTTGGGCTTTGGGCACGACTAAATACATTGGCTTAGGAATTCCGACCATCGTGGCTGCTTTTGATCAGCAACTACCAAGCTATGATTTCGCCTTGAAAATGCTGTTAACCATCGTCACATTATCCTCCGGTTTTAAAGGAGGGGAGGTTACCCCTTTGTTTTTTATCGGGGCTACGCTCGGAAATCTACTCAGCTGTTTTTTACCTTTGCCCATGAGTTTGTTAGCGGGAATGGGTTTTGTAGCCGTTTTTGCTGGTGCAACCAATACACCCTTGGCCTGTAGCATCATGGCTATCGAACTTTTTGGAAGTGAATGTGGGGTATATGTCGCCATTGCCTGCGTCGTTTCTTATTTGTTTTCAGGTCATAACAGTATTTATAGTCGACAAGTAATTGGTGAATCGAAAAATGATCGTTTCATGCATCTAAAAGGAAAACGTATCAACGAATTGCCCTAAATAATTAAAAAAAAATGCTATTATTACGTTTCCTTATTGCCGCTTTGTGATAAGGACCATCACGTATCATTCTCTAGCCAGTATATTTATTGATGATTAAGCAATCTATCGTTACCATTTTATGCATCGTTTTACCAAGTTGGGTATTTGCAGATGTTATTTTTAAAAAAGGACAAACATTACCTGTATCCATTTCTCCAAAAGAGGCACAAGTTGTTCATACGGCTCTTGAAATATTCAGTCGCGATTTTTCAGCCGTTTTTGATGCCAAACTTGCCCAAACCGAAAAAGCACAAATTTTGATTGCTACAGTAGGTATGAATAGTCCAGTAGAAAAACTGGTCGATTCAAAGTCTCTCTCAACGTTAAAAGCACATGCCGAAGGGTATATCATTCAAGTGAAAAATGATAAAATGTATATCCTCGGTAGCGACAAGCGAGGGACGGCATATGGAATTCTAGAACTTTCCAGGAAAATAGGCGTTTCGCCTTGGGTTTGGTGGGCCGATTCGTACATACAAAAGAAAACATCATGCGTGTTTAATAATAACTTTATGTTACTGGAGTATCCTTCTGTAAAACTGCGTGGTATTTTTATAAATGATGAAGATTGGGGGATCAATCCCTGGAGTTATCAAACTTTTGAGCCTTCAAAAATCAAAGGACAGATAGGGCCTAAAACGCATGCTCAAATTTTTGAATTGTTGCTTCGCTTACGGGCAAATACCTATTGGCCAGCCATGCACAGTGTGTCGGTAGCATTTTATCAAACTCCGGGAAACAAGGAAATAGCCGATAAATATGGTATTGTGGTGGGTGCATCGCACTGCGAACCGATGATGCGCAATGCCAATTACGAATGGAAAATTGATGGTGTTGGAAATTACGATTATGTGCACAATCGTGTTGAGGTGCTTAAGTTTTGGGAAACACGTGTAAAAGAGTTAAAAAACTCGGATAATTTATACACGCTCGGTATTCGTGGCGTACACGATGGTAAAATGCAGGGAGCAAATACGCTTCAAGAGCAAAAAGATGCTTTAACACATATTATTGCAGATCAACGCAAAATGATTGAAACGTATTTGAATAAGGACGTAACGCAGATTCCTCAAGTTTTTGTGCCCTACAAAGAAGTGCTCGATGTGTATAACATGGGCTTAGCAGTACCAGAGGATGTTACTTTGCTTTGGTGCGATGATAATTACGGATATATCAGGCATTTACCAACCGAACAAGAACGTGCACGAAAAGGTGGAAATGGGGTGTATTATCACGTGTCATATTGGGGAAGACCTCACGATTATCTTTGGCTAGCGACTAATCATCCAGCGCAGCTGTATACACAAATGAAGCGGGCCTACGATGCAGGTGCGCAAGATATTTGGATATTGAATGTAGGCGATATTAAACCGGGCGAATACCTAACCGAACTTTTTTTAGATATGGCTTGGGATATAGATGCTATTGCAGATACAAAAGAAGGATTGCAAACGCATTTAGCGAATTGGCTTTCACGTGAATTTGGTTCAGAAAAATCGGCTGATATACAGGGAGTGATTAATGAGTATTATCGCTTAGCATACATTCGAAAACCCGAATTTATGGGCAATACCCGAACCGAAGAGAAAGATCCAAAATATAATGTAATTTCGGATTTACCCTGGACAGAACAGGAAATAAGAACCCGATTAGCCGCGTACGCTACAATCGAAAAGAAGGTGCAGGAACTGGCTCCATCAATTCCTGCAGAAAAACAATCTACCTGGTTTGAGTTGGTTGAATATCCTGTTTTGGCGAGTGCCGAAATGAACAAAAAAGCACTTTATGGGCAGTTAGCGCGCCACAATTTGGCCACTTGGGAAAAAAGTGATGCAGCATTTGACGCCGTTGAATCGCTTACAAAGAAATACAATGCACTTTCAAACGGAAAATGGAATAGAATGATGGATTCAAAGCCAAGAAATCTTTCAGTTTTCTTAAAAGTACCACATACAACCGCCAGTAATCCATTGCCAGCATCAAAAATGGCGCTTGTTTTGAATGGCAATCAGTTTATAAAATATGAGGGTCAAAAACCAAAGGAACATGGTTTGGGTTACTTAAACGGGGCTATTAGTATTTCAAAAAATAGTCAGGCCGATTATCAATTTAAAGGCAACGGGACCGATTCGCTCGTTTTACAAATAGCGATGGTTCCCAATCACCCGGTGGTAGGCAAGCAAATACGTTATGAAATCTTTTTGAATGGAAAATCAATTCAAAAGGTCGATTTTCATACGGTGAACCGTGATGAACAATGGAAAAACAATGTATTAAGCAATCAGTCAATCAAAACGATTAAACTTTCGCAAGGCATTCAAAAAAACGACATGAATGTTATCAGTATTAAGGCCTTAGACGAGGGTGTGATGCTAGATCAATTGAAATTTTACCATTAAGGTGATGTATATGCTTGATGAATGATTCATGCAAATGGCTACTTGAATATATTGAATGCGTTGATTGGAAATCACATTTTTGAAATAAGAAAAGATAATAAAAATTGTTTGTAGGGAAAGAAATCAGAGGGACGAAAAAATCGCCCCTCTGATTGTGAATAGTAGTAATCGCTATTACGGATTTTGGACAATGTTATTAGTTAAAGCGGTTTGTGGAAGCTTTAGCGTATAAGCATTGCTGTTAGGCGGTAGTTCTATAAACGTACCGTTGTTAAAATAGCGTTTGGCTGTAAATCCGAAATCGGGGTCGTTATTTAGTCTGCGCATATCAAACCATCTTGATGCTTTATAAAATAACTCAAATCTACGCTCAAGCAATACTTTAGCAATGGCATCCTTTTTATCTGTAGTACTGAGCGGCATAAAATCCGCAGGCTTAAATCTGTTTTTTCTCAGGATATCTAAATCGGCCATTGCGCCAGCTAAATCATCCGCTCTTGCTTTTCCTTCTGCCCGAATTAAATACATTTCTGGCGAGGATATTCCAGGGTTTACATATATCAATTGATCTAAGTAGGAGTATAAACCACTCCACGTTTTGTCACCTGCAGCAACCTTGGGCTTAAAAAATATTCTCCTTAAATCTTTTGCATCGAACAGGTCAACAGTTTGTTTAGCAATAACTTCACCCATCATTCCTCCATAATAGTTATAGGTCATGGCAAATATATTTTCCGGCATCGTTAGTCGATCCAATAATGGATTTGACCCACTTTTTGTTCCTAAATAAGAAACGTTAGGGGTAACTGTTGTGATTGTTTTTTCTTGATAAACAGTGTTATAGTCAATTAGTTTAGGATTGGTTCCTAAAGCTTTTTCTGCAGCCTGTTTAGCCTTTTCATATTCTCCCATCATTAAGTAAGTTCTGGCTAAAAATCCATGAACAGCTTGTTGAGAAACAAAATAAGGATTAGGAACCGAAGCGGATACGCCATCTAAGGCCTCGTTTAGATCCTTTAAAATAAAGTCGTAGGTTTGCTGAACCGTTCCTCTTTTTGGTAAATCAATTGCCAAATCATTTTTAGTTACTAAAGGAATTCCTAAGTCTCCATTTGCAGTTTGTTTATGGTAGGGTTTGGAATATACGTTGACCAAATACCAATACATTACCGCTCTACCAAATTTAGCTTGGGCAATGGCTTTTTTTATGCGTGCTGGTGTAGCACCTTCTGAATCGGTAATTCCGTTAATAACCGCATTAAATTGGTAGATATTGCCAAATGCAGTAGCCCAGATGGATGTTTTTATATCCTGTTCATCTATAAAAGGATCCGGATTCCAATAATAGAGGTTGACGATCTTTGTTTCTGGGGCGGTATTTGGATTGTTTATCTCTGGATCATAGAAATCATCCGATGACATATCTAGGTCAGACCTAAGAAAATTATACAGCGCCCTGTCATTTAATATGCGTTCAAAATCTTCAACTTTTGATGGAATTACATATCCCTTTGGGGTTATATCCAAATACTTTTTGCACGCCGAAAAACTTATAATAGCTATAAATAATAGGCTTATATATACATATATTCTTTTCATACTTATAAGATTTAAAATGTAACGTTGATCCCAAATGCATACGTTGGTGAAACGGGCATTGTTCTTTGCTGATTGGCAAAGGCTTCAGGATCAATTCCTAATTTATTTTTGGTAATGGTAAGTAAATTACGGCCTTGCAAATTGAACTGTAAACTCTTGATGAACTTAATGCCTCTTAGTTGCTCTGGAGAAAGGTTGTATGTGAAAATAACCTCTCTCAGTTTGGCATAATCTGCTCTAAAAACATTTACATCTAAGTAATTAGCGTAGAAATTTCTGGCGATGTATGATTCTGCACGCGTAATAACGTTTGGAATATGGGTTGTTGCTTCATCGCCAGGCATTTTCCAAGCATTTGCCAATCGAGCGTCATAACTAGTAGGATTATTAAGGCCAGCTCCCGGCGTATTTTGCCTTGCAACGTGTCCCGTATAAAAAACAAACATAAAGCTAAAACTTAGGTTTTTATAGTTAAACTGGTTCGTTAATGCCCCATTATGAATCGGTCTTTTACTTCCTGAAAAGTAGGCTAGATCCAATCGAGTGGTTTGGCTGTTTGGCTCGATTTCGCCATCGGCATTTTTAACGAGTAGCTGTCCGTAATCGGAAGTCAAACCACCATAACGTAAACTATACAAACCACCATAAGGCATTCCCTCTAAATAAGGAGAATTAGCGGCGATTCTGGTTGGTGTTGTATAATAATCCGTAAGGCCTGATTTTGTAATTTTGTTTCTGTTATTAGCATAAGTTAGGATTGTGCTCCAGCTAAAATTTTTACCAACAATGTTTCGAGTGGTTAGTTGTAACTCAATCCCTTTATTAACCATACTTGCTGCATTAATAACAGCATTGCTAAAGCCATAGGTAGGATTGATATTTTCATTTCCCAATATATCGCTAGAGTTGCGGTAGTAGTAATCAATCGTTCCGCTAATTCTTGATTTTAACAACGCGTAATCAAGCCCAATATTTGTGGTAGCAGTTTTTTCCCATCTTAGCGTGCTATTGACAGGTGTGGTAATTCTATTGGAAGGCAATTGAGTAAGTGTATTGATTCCAGCAGTTGCAATTTCGAATGGACCAGAGTTTTTAGGAATGTTGCCGTTAATTCCATAGGTTACTCGAACTTTTAAATTGTTCAGGACGTTATTGTGTGCTAAAAAATCTTCGTTCGTGGCAACCCAAGCAAGTCCTGCCGACCACATAGGCTTGTAGTAGTATTTTGGATCGGTTCCGAATAAATTGGTCTGGTCAATTCGGATACTCCCACTAGCAATATACTTATCCTTATACGTGTATGCCCCATTACCAAATAAAGAAACAAATCTATTTTTTACGTAATCGAAATAATCCTGTATGCCCGTAAAAGGACTATTTACTTGTCGAAGGCTTGACGGTAGACTTTGAAGATATTGCCAGTCTACTTGAATAAAGTTCAGTGTAACATCGTCATATCCATATTTGGTTACACCATTTCCTTGTATAGTACTTTCCTTGTTTTCTAAACCGAACATTCCCAAAAAATGATGATCCTTTTTAATCTTTTTATCGATTGACAACACCCCTCTAATCACTTGACCTGCATAGTCGGAAGTTTGTTCATTTAATTTCCCGCCTAAAGGAAGATTATAATACGGATTTAACAAGGTTCCATCAGGATTCGTGGCTATTCCTCCAGTATTTGTATAACTGGGTGTTATAAAATCATTTATTTGTTTAACCAAATCTGCTTGATTTGAACGCGTATAGTCTCGGCTAACCGAGCTTCCACGTTCTACTTGATAACTTAAGTTAAATTTGATACCATCTGTAATTTTATATTGCAGTTCGGCTTGTAGTCTTTGCGCATTTGCTCGATCGCTAAGGTCTTTGTTGTACACCTCGTTTAGTGGGATATAAGATTCGTCTTGAAGCCCCCATTTTACACGCTGTGCTATCGAATAAGGATTTGAACTGTTTTCTGAACTAGTTAATCTGTTAACGGACAATGGGTTGCCTGCTTCGTCTTGCAACAAGCTATAAGGTTTTAAATTATAAATACTCGCTGCCGAAAGCGGAGCTCTTGTTCCGTTAGAAAAATTAATATTAGCATTTACACCAAAACTCAGTTTATTACTGATACGATGATTGGATTTTAAGAAAACCACATAATTGTTGTTTGAGCTTCTTAAGTTGTATCCATTGGAATTCACATAATTAAAAGATCCATAGTAATTGTTTTTTTCGCTTCCTCCTCTAAATGATAAGCTATGGTTTTGTGTGAAAGGGGCTTGCATTAATAGATCTTTTATTTGTTGTGTATTATCTATTCCCTTTAATCTGTTAACTTGAGCTAAGTATTCAGCGGGACTGATGCGGTTGGCTGCCGAATCCATATAGAGTTGTGTATATGCAGAAAAGGCATAATTGTACCATCGTGCCAGTGTTTCATAAGAATAGCCTGAACGTTCTATATTTTTCAATAATTCACGTTCAATGTTAATGTCATCAGCGCTCGATAACCGATTTAAGTAGCCTAAATCAGGTTTTGGTTGAAATTGAAAACTATTGGAGTATTGGAAAATAATGTCGCTCTTAAGACCACTTTTGGTGGTAATTACAATTACTCCGTTGGCAGCTCGGGCACCCCAAATAGAGGCCGCTGCTGCATCCTTTAAAATGGTAATGTTTTCTACATCATTCGGATTAATGGAATTAATGTCGCCCTCAATCGGGAAATTATCGACCACAATTAAAGGCCTTTTTGTGCCGTATAAAGTAGAAACACCTCGTATGGTAAGTGCGTCATCACCACCATCTTTTCCGTTAATGAGCATTAAACCTGGCGCCATACCTTCCAAGCGCTCTAGTACGTTGGTTTGTAGTTTATTTTCTATCTTTTTCTTGTCGATAAAATTAAAGGATCCTGCTGTTTCATTGGGTGTAAGCTTTTGATAACCTGTATTAAAGGTTATGTTTACCTCTTGTAAATTAGAACTAGAAAACATCAATTTAACATCACCAATGTTTTTACTCGCTTTAATTTCTAAGATTTCGTGGCCTACAAACGATATTTGTATAGTTTCGTTTTCCTCTACATTGGTTAAAACAAAATTACCTTTAGCGTCTGTTTGCGTGGTCTGACCACTTTTTTTAGCTTTCACCGTGGCACCTGCTAAGGGTTTGCCATTTTCGTCGAGTACGCGTCCTTTTGCATCTATTCCTAAATAAAAACTACTCGCTGTTTCTTTTTGTTTAATAATGATCGTGTTTCCTTCAATACTATATAGCAATGGTTGATTGATGAAAATCTTCTTAAGCACCAGATTCAAATCTTCATCACTTACTTGAAGTGAGACAGGTTTTGCATGGGTTAAGTCTACGCCGTTATTAAACACAAAATCATAATTCGTTTGATTTTTTATGTTCGATAGCATGTTAACGAGTGGGATGTTTTTTGCAGTTACGGTTATTTTCTCTTTCATGGTAGCTGCACTTACCTTCAGTATAGAGATAAGTACAAGGAGAAAAATAAGTTTCGCTTTGGGAGGGATGATGTAAGTCAACGGATTATTCCAAATCCGTTTGGTTCTTAAATACATCATAAAATTAGTTGTTTGTAATTCACTTTACATACCGTAAAGTTTTGTGTTTTATACTTAATAGTAACTTTTTGGTTGTGTTTTTCATAAACTGCTCTTTTTGGAGCGCTATGCTAAGACCTATTTGGTTATAAAAATCCTCCTTTCTTTTGTTTTAAAATTTAATTTTTGGTTTTTTCTTGAGCTTCCTTTTTTCATCCAGATAAAAAAATGCAGTATTTTAACTGCGTTTCTTCCGTTCTTAAGACTTAAATTCAAAGAGTTTTCGTACCCATTTTATCCCTCATCAACCCGCTCAACTGTTTTAAATCGTATAGGATTTAGTAAAAATGTGTTAATGGTTGTATGTTTAATAGTTTTTAAATGTATTCAACAAATTACATTTTTTTTTAATAAAGTTTATATGATATTTTAATATTCTTCAATTTTTTAGGTATATCATAAATATTGGTAAGGCATAATCTGATATAATTGCTGAGAAACAAATAAAGGATGCGGGTTCTTGCTTGTATTTTGATTGCGCATGGAAGGTGGCGAATAGAGGGAGAGGAGAAATTCTAACGTTGAAAATGTATTATTTGTAACATGCACACGATATTTTGTCGTAATATAGGGGTCTTACCAAGGCTAACGCACTTATATTTAACTGTATGGGTAGAAAAAATAAAAAAAAATAATTGGATTTAAATTAAAAGTGATTATATTCGTGTACGTTAACGATTTGACGAAATAACCAAGTATAACAAAGAAATAACTGTCGCTGTATTTTTTTTGACAGTTTTCGTGTACGTACACGAAATGAGATTAATAAAATTACCCTATTTAGTTATATATGAAAATAAATAAAAATACAAGCCTGGTTGATGTGGGTTCTTTAACAAAAGCGCAAACAAGAATTTCTACTTTAATTTTGGGTGGTTTATTTTTTATTTTTGGTTTTGTAACCTGGATTAATGCGATTCTGATTCCCTATTTTAAGATTGCTTGCGAATTGAGCAATTTCGAATCGTACTTAGTGGCTTTTGCCTTTTACATCTCTTACTTTATTATGTCAATTCCTTCGTCTTACTTATTAAAGAGAGTAGGTTTTAAAAAAGGGATTATGTTTGGACTTTGGATTATGTCTATAGGGGTATTTACATTTATCCCTGCAGCACTTAGCCGAACATATAGTATTTTTTTAATGGGATTGTTTACTATAGGTTCCGGTTTGGCCATCTTGCAAACAGCTGCCAATCCTTACATTACCATATTGGGTCCAATCGATCAGGCAGCTAAACGCATAAGTATAATGGGAATCTGCAACAAAGGCGCCGGTTTGCTTGCTCCATTAATTTTTGCTTCT
Organism: Pedobacter paludisoli; assembly: GCF_052344095.1. Taxonomy (GTDB): domain Bacteria; phylum Bacteroidota; class Bacteroidia; order Sphingobacteriales; family Sphingobacteriaceae; genus Pedobacter. Next base: position 896,711 of record NZ_CP179926.1, read on the forward strand.
GTTGTTTTTAAAGTTTCCGATAATGAGGTATTAAATCGATTAGCATTTATGACCGATGCGGAAAGGAATGGGGTTCTAGATCAACTCATCCGCAGGGTAATTATTCCCTATGGCATTTTAGGGACTGTGTTGGCTTCTTTGGGGCTATTTATCCGGTATTCTCCGTTGCCAGAGATTAATACAGAAGAAGAAGATACCGAGCTTTTGCAAACCAATGCCGATAAGAAGCATGTTTTTCATTTTCCCTACCTTATTTTAGGTGTTTTAGCAATATTCATGCATGTTGGTACACAGGTTATTGCTATAGATACGGTTATAGGTTATGCCACTTCAATGGGTATGCCAATTATGAAAGCTAAGGTTTTTCCTTCATATACCTTATTTACTACCATTATTGGTTATTTGCTTGGTATTGTTTTAATTCCAAAATATATCTCACAAGTCAATGTGCTTCGTGCATGTACATTACTAGGCGCAATGCTTACCTTATTTATCGTTTTTTCATCTGGTGTATATGAGGTTTTTGGTCACGCTGCAGATATTTCTATATGGTTTATTGTGCTGTTGGGTTTGGCAAATTCATTGGTTTGGGCGGGTATTTGGCCACTCGCTTTGAATAATTTAGGTCGATTTACAAAAGTCGGCGCTTCCATATTAATTATGGCTTTGTGCGGAAGTGCACTTTTCCCATTACTATACGGTTACGTGGCCGATATCTACAACGAAAAGGTGGCCTATTGGATACTTTTCCCTTGCTATCTATACTTAATATTTTATGCTTTTTATGGGCATAAAATAAAAATATGGATGCCTAAAAGGGAGCGAACGCCATCGATCTAACGTTTTAAAAAAGCTTTATGTTTTTATGGAAGACACAAACAGAATATAACTAACCTAAATAACTTAAATAAACAAAAAACTATGAGATGAAAACAAAATACTCAACCTTTTGATAAGTGCGCAATGCAAGACTAGCATCCAATCTTATTTGTTAATAACCAATCAGGCGCAGCCTGAAGAATACTAACCATTCAATTTTAATTAAGAAAAAAATGAAAAAACAATTAATAGTGGGCACACCTTCTTTTTTTGCTTTTTATAGAATACTGTTGCCCAAGAAAAATCTTATTTTTTCTAGCCTGCTGTTGATATCATTTAGTGCAGCAGCAAAAGATTTTTCAACAGAAACAAATTTTGATTTAACTCGTGATTACTCAAATGCATTAAATCGAGTACACGTTCGCTTTAATTTTGAAGATATTAAAATTAAGGGTGTGGTAAAAGATGAGGGAGGGGTACTTCAGGGTGTTATTGTAAGGGTTGTGGGCTCAAACGTTAGCACGCAAACGGATGCTGAAGGACGGTATCAGATTACTGTTCCGAAAGGTGGAACACTTCAGTTTTCCTATGTGGGATTTGCCACTCAAACCATCACCGTTCAAAGTGAAGCTAATATTAACGTTGTTTTAAAACCAGATAATGAAAAATACGAACTAAATGATGTTGTGGTAGTGGGTTACGGAACACAAAAACGATCGGATATAACAGGTTCGGTTAGTTCGGTACCTAAAGAAAGACTTTCCCAAATACCGGTAACCAATGTATTGCACGCCATGGAGGGTGCTACAGCGGGTTTACGGATTACGCAAACCTCTTCTGTTCCAGGTAGCTCGGCTGGAGTTCTAGTAAGGGGTGTAAATTCAATAAATGCTAACACCGCTCCATTAACAGTAATTGATGGGGTACCCTTTAGTAATCTAGGAGGCTCAATGAACGATATTAATCCGAATGATATCGAGTCCATAGAAATTTTAAAGGATGCTTCTGCGGTTGCGGTGTATGGAACAAGGGGTTCTAGTGGGGTAATTTTAATTACCACAAAACGTGGTAAATCGGGTGAACCTACCATTCGATACAGCGGTTATGGAGGACCTGAATTTCAGAATAAAACTTTAACACCTTTAAATGCTGATGAGTACGTTCAGAAATACATTGATTTTAGAAATCAAGGAAAGCAGGCGGTTCCTTCGCCACCGGTGCCAAACCAATACGAGATAGAAAATTACAATGCGGGTAAAACCGTAGACTGGATGGATGAGATTTCGCAGCAAGGCTATATTATGGATCATAATATTAGCATTTCTGGAGGTACTGAGCGCATAAAATATTTTGTCTCGGGAGCTTATCAAAAGCAAAAAGGAGTTTTAAAGGGGTATCAATATAGTCGTGCCTCTTTTAGATCAAACATTGATGCTAAATTAACGAATTGGTTAACAGCAGGTACATCGCTATTTTTTGCGGCTAACAATACCGATGGCGGGAAAGTAAATTACACAGCCGCCATGCAAATGAGTCCATATGGTCGTGAGTTTGAGGCAAATGGCGATTACACCATTTTTCCGATGTTCTCTGAAACAAACTTTCGAAATCCACTATTGGGCTTAAATTCTGATGTAATTAATAGAGATAAAAATTTAAACGCAATATTTTATGCCGACGTTAAGCCTGCCTTTTTGAAAGGTTTAAAGTACCGTGTAAACGCCAATTTTACTTTTTTACCTTCAAGAACAAACACTTACACGGGTGTAGATGCTGGCGATACCTTCAATGGAACAGCAGCAATTTCAAATGCTGAAACATCGAGTTGGATAGTTGAAAATATTCTAACCTATGATAAAGATTGGGCTAGCGGTCATCATATCGATGTAACAGCACTTTACAGTGCTCAGGAAAAAGAATATAATACGAATGGTACAAATGGGAGGACATTCATTAACGATGATTTATCGTTTAATAATATGGCTGCCGCTGCCGTAATTACGGCAAATTCTTTTTATAGTAGAGAAGCCTTAATCTCGCAGATGGGAAGAATTAATTATTCGTATAAAAGTAAATATCTACTTACTGCAACAGCTAGGAGAGATGGATACTCCGCTTTTGGTTCGGGAACAAATAAATACGGCTTGTTTCCTTCAGTGGCTGTAGGATGGAATATTTCTAAGGAAAATTTCTTGAAAAACGTAAAACAAATTAATAACATTAAATTAAGAGCTTCATACGGTAAATCAGGTAATCAAGCTGTTGGCGTTTATCAAACTATTACTACGCAGGGTGTTACCAAATACATTTACAATAGCGTTACAGCTATTGGCTTAGTTTCAAGTTCTTTGCTGGCTAACGGAGTTTTGGGTAACGTTAATCTAAATTGGGAAAGCACTACAGGCACCAATTTAGCCTTAGATTTCGCTTTATTTAACAATAGAATTAGCGGTACCATTGAGGCTTATCAAACCAAAACAAATGATGTTTTGCTTAGTCGTAAACTTCCAACCATTACAGGGTATGCAAGTATATTTGATAATTTGGGGAGCGTAAAGAACAAAGGAATCGAGTTTACTTTAAATACAGTAAACATTTCGAAAAGCAATTTTACCTGGTCTACAAATTTTAACTTTTCTGCGAACCGAAATAAGATTGTTTCGCTATATGGCGACGATAAAGATGATGTCGGAAATAAATGGTTTATTGGTAAACCTCTATACGCCATCTTCGATTATAAGCAAACAGGCATTTGGCAAGTTGGCGAAGATCCATCAACAGTGGACCCAGGTGCAGTACCGGGAAGTTTAAAATTTGAGGATACCAATAATGATAATAAAATTACGGAAGCCGATAAGGTGTATCAAGGTACAAGTTTACCAAAATGGACCGGTGGGATGATCAATAATTTTAGGTATAAACAATTTAGTTTAAGCGTATTTATTCAAACCTCGCAAGGATCTTTAATCAATAACCCTTTATTAAACTTACAAAATTACGGAGGACGTGTAAATATTCCTCGCGAAGTATCGTATTGGACAGAAGAAAACCGAAACAATTCGCAGCCTTCTTTAGTGTTTACCAATCCGCGATTATATGCGTACCCGGTAAATCAAAGCTATACTCGTTTAAAAGATGTTACTTTCAGCTATACATTTGCCGATCCGGTATTGAAAAAACTAAACTTGGGTAGTCTATCGGCTTTTGTTAGCGGTAGAAATCTGATCACATTTACCGATTGGGTAGGCTTAGATCCCGAACTAAGCGTAAATGCCAATCAGGCAGGAACCGCAAATGCACCGCTTAGCTATGGTATTTATCCTTTGGTATCGAGTTTCGTTTTTGGCTTAAATATTACGCTACGTTAAAATTTAAAAAAAGTTATCATGAAAAAATTAATCTTTTTAGTAGTTTTTCCAGTTATAATCTGTTTTCTTTCGTGTAAGAAAAATTTTCTGGATGAGAATTCTGATTCAGCGTATTCACCTTTAAATACATTTAAAAATGTGGCAGGCTTAGAGTCGGGGATAGCTGGTTTACAGGCTTCTGTTCGAGAGCAATATACCATGCAAGTTACACAGTCTTTATTGGCTATTTTCCAAGTGGGTACAGATGTGGCGCTTAATGGTTTAGATGCAGGTGAGGCTGAACCATTTCAAAATTATGCTTTGTTAAATTCTCAAAGTCCCGCAGTGCTTAATTACTGGAGCTGGGCATATAAAGTAATTAACAATTCGAATCAAATTATAAAAGGTGCTTCTGATCAAACCGCCGTTTTATCTGATGCGCAACGTAATTTATATTTGGCCGAAGCCAAATTTTTTAGAGCATATGCCTATAATTTTTTAGTAACGTTATGGGGGCAAGTTCCTTTAATTGATCAGCCATTAGACGCTCCCAAAACAGATTTCACCCGCGCAAGTTTAGAAAGTTTAAATGCACTTATTAACGACGATTTAATTTTTGCTTCTGCAAATTTACCTACTATAGATGCTGTGTCAAAGCCTGGTAGAATAAGCAAAGAAGCCGCACAACAATTGCTTGCTGAAGCCTATTTGAGACAAGGTAAAAACGATTTGGCCGAAGTTCAATGTTTAAATGTTATTAACGGTAAAAAGTTTTCGATTGTTAAAACTAGATACGGAGTTAAAGCTTCAGAGCCTGGTGATGCTTTTTCGGATATGTTTCATGTAGGTAATATGCGACGTCGACAAGGCAATACCGAAGCCATTTGGGTACAAGAAATGGAATTTAATGTTCCAGGAGGTTCTTCAAGTTTAGATCAGCACAGACGTGTTTGGGTACCTTATTATTCAAACGTACCCGGATTATTGGTAGCCGATTCATTAGGTGGTCGTGGTATTGGTCGTCTTAGGTTAAGCCCCTGGGTGATAAATGGATTGTATAAAGGAGCAGATATGCGTAACTCTAAATACAATATCCATCGCGATTTTTATTACAATGATCCAAAGAATGCAAAATTTGGCCAAAAGGTAATTCCATTACCGGCTGATACGCTTTATAAAATTGTTCCTTTTACTACAAAATGGAATCACTATATCGCAACCGATCCAACCGGAAATGGAGCATATAAAGATTTAATCATGATGCGCTTAGGGGAAACGTATTTGTTACTTGCAGAAGCACAGTTTAAACAGCAAAAACTCAACGATGCCGCCATCAGTATAAATGTATTGAGAACACGTGCGAATGCTGCGCAGGTATCTCCATCAGACATTACATTAGACTTTATTTTGGACGAACGTGTAAGAGAACTGATTGGAGAAGAAAATCGAAGAATGACCTTAGCCCGCACCGGAACACTTGTAGAGCGCTTGAAAAAATACAACTCTATACAAACTTCTACCGTGCAGCCTTATCATCAACTTTTTCCAATTCCGCAAACGGAAATAGACTTGAATAAGGATGCTCAGTTAGGACAAAATTTAGGATATAAATAGCGAATGAAAAATGTGAAAAATGCGCAAAAAAAAACGTGTTTTTTGCATTTTTTAAAATAAAGCTATTTGTTTAAAGTCTTTGTAAATCAGGATGTTTTAAACTTGAGATTAATATTTTATACAGATGCATATACCGTTAATAGATTCTATAAGCCAACATTCCGACTTGCAAATGGTGTCAAAGTTATTGGACACGCATGTGAAGAACGCTATTCAATATCAGCCATGGCCAGCATTTCAAAGTAATTGCCAAACCAGTGTGGCAATTGTGCATTCTGGCGATGCAATTTTCTTGAAGTTTTACGTGAAGGAGGATGTAATAAAAGTAAAAACACATCAAATAAACGGACCTGTACATCAGGATAATTGCGTCGAGTTTTTTGTTTTGTTTAAGGATGACGATAAATACTTCAATATTGAATTCAATTGCATGGGGCTGTGTTTAATTGGATACGGAAAAGAGCGTTTAAACAGAGAATTGCTGAATGAGCAGTTAATTTGTAAAGTTAAAACGCATATTAACATTAAATCAGCAGCAATAGAAGAAAAAAATAGATACCAATGGGAAATAACTGCTATGCTACCCATAGAAATTTTTGAGGCTAGCAACCTAACCAGTTTTAACCAGAAAAGCGCAAGGGGTAATTTTTTTAAATGTGGAGACGATCTACCAAAGGAACACTTTTATTCTTGGCAAAACATAATTTCCGAAACACCCGACTTCCATTTACCTGAGTTCTTTGGAAGTTTAGCGTTTAGCTAAATCAAACTTTAATGCAATCGAAAACGATCTACCTATGAAAAACATTAAAATAATTAACGGCCGAATAATAACCCCATATCGAATTATAGATAAAGGGGTTATTATTATCCATGGAGAGAAAATAGCTGCAATAAGTGATGTGGACATCCCGGTAAGTGATTACGAAGTTATCGATGCAAAGGGGATGTATGTATCACCTGGTTTTATCGATATTCATATTCATGGCGGTGGCGGATTTGATTTTATGGACGGCACTGAAGAGGCTTATTTAGGTATTGCTGAAATACATGCCAAATACGGTACAACAGCTATGGCACCTACTACCTTAACCAGTTCTAAAGAAGACCTTTTAAAAGCCGTTGATTTATACAAAAGTGCAAACAGTAAAAACAATAAAGGCGCTGAATTTATTGGCTTACATCTTGAAGGACCCTATTTCGCTCTAAGCCAAAGTGGGGCTCAAGATCCAAGGTATATTCGTAATCCTGATGTAAAGGAGTATACGGAAATCATGACGTATGGAGCGGGAATAATTAAACGCTGGAGTGTCGCACCCGAATTGCCTGGAGCAATTGAAATGGGGAAATATTTGCGCGATAAAGGGGTAATAGCAGCCATTGCACACACTGATGCCATTTACGAAGAAGTGGTAGAGGCCGTAGAAAATGGCTATAGTTTAGCTACTCACCTATATTCTGCTATGTCTGGTGTTACGCGTAGGAATACCTATCGCTATGCGGGAGTAATTGAGAGTGCATTTCTATTCGATTCAATGGATGTAGAAATTATCGCCGACGGTATACACCTACCTCCGCCATTGCTGAAACTGGTCTACAAAATTAAAGACGTTAATCGCATAAGCTTGATTACCGATGCCATGAGGGCTGCGGGTATGCCCGAAGGGGAAAGTATTCTAGGAAATAAAGAGACTGGCTTAAAAGTAATTGTTGAAAATGGTGTAGCTATCATGGCCGATAGATCTTCATTTGCCGGAAGTGTAGCCACAACGGATCGATTGGTAAGAACCATGATACAACAAGCCAATATCGCATTGCTTGATGTCGTAAAAATGATGTCATTAAGCCCAGCTACGGTTATGGGTATACAAGATAGAAAAGGAAGTTTAACTGTTGGCAAAGATGCCGATATCGTCTTTTTTGATGAAGAGATTAAGATCAAAAAAACGATCGTTCGAGGAAGAACTATCTATACTTCCCCAGATTTCAACTAAAAATAAAATTATATGAAAGAATTTATAAAGGATAGCTTAACCGTTAAAGTTTTTGAAAGCAGAAAGGCGATGGGTGAAGCGGTTGCGGAAGCAGTTAGCCAAAAAATAACCCAACTTTTATTGACCCAAGATTTCGTGAACATCATTTTTGGAGCAGCTCCCTCTCAGAACGAATTTTTCGAAGCACTGATAATAAAAGAAGTTGAATGGTCAAAAGTAAATGCCTTTCACATGGATGAATACATTAATCTTCATGCAGATGCTCCACAAGGTTTTGGTAATTTTTTGAAAGAGCGCTTGTTTAATAAAGCTCCATTTCATTCGATACATTATATTGATGGAAATGCTGAAGATTGTAAAGCAGAGTGTTTGCGTTATGCGCAATTGTTAACGGAATTTCAAACCGATATTGTGTGTTTAGGAATTGGTGAAAATACGCATCTCGCCTTTAACGATCCGCATGTTGCAGAGGTTAATGATCCCTTTCTGGTTAAACGAGTAGATTTGGATGAGCAATGCCGCACACAACAAGTAAATGATGGTTGTTTCAACAAAATAGACGAAGTCCCTACACATGCTTTAACCTTAACATTGCCTGCATTGCTAAAAGCTCCTTATGCATTTTGTACAGTGCCAGGACCTAAAAAAGCTCAGGCTGTTTTGCTGACCTTAACCGAAGGAGTAAGTGATAATTTTCCTTCCACGCTATTAAGAATACATCCAAATGCTATCCTGTTTTTAGATGGAGAAAGTAGCGCTTTACTACCCGAAAAAATAAAATAAGTTTTCTAACCAAAAACCTACTATAAAATGAAATGTGAACTAACAAATGAGCAGATTCAATTTTATCAAACTAACGGATTTGTTGTAATTGAAGATTTTCTCTCTCCTCAAGAATTGGCGTTATGGCGAGAAGCCGTTACCGAAGCAGTTGCAGAAAGAAAGGGGCTTAAAATGCCAGGTAAAGATGCCGTTTTGGGAATGGACGATGGCATTAACAAAGATTCCGAATATTTTTCTAAAGTTTTTGATCAACTCCTGAACCTTTGGCAAACGAATGATAAAGTGAAAGATATTATGCTCGACGAACGAATTGGGAAAATGGCTGCTCAACTCGCCGGCGTTGATGGGATACGTATTTGGCATGATCAGGCTTTGTTTAAGAAACCATGGGCTAATCCTACTTCTTGGCACTTAGATACCCCATTTTGGTCTTTTTCTGATAGAAGAGCTTTATCCATTTGGGTGGCTTTAGATGATGCAACCGCCGAGAGTGGGTGCTTGTATTTTATTCCAGGTTCATTTAAAGAAACAACCTATGAAAACAAAGGAATAGGAAAAAATATGGACGGCATTTTTCAAGCCTACCCTCAATTTGCTCAAGTAGCCTCAGTATCTGCAAAAATGAAAGCCGGAAGCTGTTCTTTTCACAATGGTTTAACCATTCATGGGGCTGGAGCGAATATGAGCTGCGGCAACAGACGTGCTATGACCTGTGCCTACATGCCCGATGGAAATGTATTTAACGGTGAACCCAATATTTTACCAGATGCTTATTTAAAAACGCTCACTATTGGCGATTTATTAAACGATAACGATCAAAATCCACTCATATATAAAGCCTAAGCAATGAAATCTCCAATCAAATTTCTTTGTCCGAGATGGGGTTTTGAAGATGTACCTTGGCCAACTTTTTTAAAACAAGTAAAAGAGTCAGGATACTCAGGCATTGAATGGTTTCCTTTTGCTGAAAAGTGTAATGTAGAGGAAGTACTCGATTTATTGAAAGCTTACACGTTAGATTATGCGATAGTGATGGCAGTAATTACGCCATATTCCGATTACGAGATTTATGTAGAAGAGCTACGTAAAAGCCTTGATCAATTAATGAAAATACGTACTGAATCGCAAAACCCCTTGTTTTTTAGTGCGCAAACAGGAAGAGAATTTTTTGATGAGTTGCAGATTCAGAGCTGTATCGACATTTGTACCGAAATAGAAAATGTATACCAAACGCCAATATATCAAGAAACACATCGTAATAAATGGTCCTACGCCGTTCATCGGGTAGAACCCATCTTAAAAAAGAACCCGTATTTAAAATTAACCTTAGATGTTTCTCACTGGTTTTGTGTTTCCGAAAGCTATTTAGAAGACCAGCAATTGGCTGTGGAGAGAGCGATAGCACATGCTAGGCACATTCATGCCAGGGTAGGAAGTACTCAAAGTTCGCAAGTTTGGAATCCGGCAAATGCCGAATATCAAGAAGCTTTAAATGCACACCTTAAAGTATGGGATAAATGGATAGATGGAATGCGTGATAAGAAATATCCCATTACCATAACACCAGAATTTGGTCCAGTTCCATACATGATCAAAGGAAATAGAACATCAGACTTAAGAACCGAGCAATGGCAGATAAATTTATGGATGAAAAATTTACTGCAAGAGCGATACCGTTAACGAAGAAAATATGAAAAGGAGAACATTTTTACAGCAAAGCACTGTTTTTTCGGTATCTAGTTTATTGGCCTTAAGGACCAATGCCCTTTCAAAGGCTTTAGCAGAAGGAATCATGCCTTCTGAAGTAGATTTATATACGCTCTTTCAGAAGCCTGAAATGGGTTATAGGCCCTTTGTAAGGTGGTGGTGGAACGGAAATAAAGTCGAAAAAAATGAATTGTTAAGAGAACTTAAAGTTCTTAAAGATGCGGGGATTGGGGGGGTAGAGATCAATCCAATTTCATTTCCATCGAATACAAACGACATGGGTATACCTTCGGTAGATTGGTTGAGCGACGAATGGATTGATTTATTAAAGTTTACACTCAATGAAGCCAATCAATTAGGACTTACCTGCGATTTACTTCCTGGTACAGGTTTCCCTTATGGAGCAGAATTTCTTAAACCACAAGAATGTGCGGAAGTAGTCGTTATTGCTGTTAAAAAAATGATAGGTCCATTGAAAACAGAAATTTCATTGTTTGACCTTTTTAAAGAAGCAGATCCAGCCACATTGAGTCCATATTCAGGTCGTAAAATGGAATTGTTGGCGCTTAGTATTGTTCCAGATCCCTTGGTACATATGGATCAGGTTAAAAATATTAAGGATCAAGTTATCGATGAATCTGTTAAAATTGATATACCTAAAGGGAATTTTGCCGTACAAGCTTTGGTGAAAATCAACAGTTTTATGAAAGTTATTCAGGGTGCTCCTGGAGGTAATGGCCCCGTATTAGATCATTATAACGAAAAAGCAGTCAGTACGTACTTGTATAGAATCAGCGATACTATTCAAAAAAGAATGGGTTCGCTAGCACCACATGTACGTTCATTTTTTTTAGATAGCTTGGAAATTGAAGGGGCAAATTGGACAAAAGACATGATGCTTGAATTTAAAAAGCGAAGAGGATACGATTTATTTCCGTTTTTACCCTTTATTCTTTTTAAAACGGGACGAATGGGCAATACCATCGATTTAAATTATCAGGTAAACATGAGTCCAGAAATGAAAGATATGCTTCGACGTATGCGTTATGATTTTGAGTATACCAAAGCCGAAATTATTCGTGAACGGTTTACCACTACCTTTGTTAACTGGTGTAAGGATAATAAAATAAAATCGAGGGCGCAGGCCTACGGTAGGGGGCATTTTCCGCTTGAAGGGACTTTTGATGTAGATATCCCCGAATGTGAAACTTGGATGAAATACGGTATCGGAGAAGAAATTTCCGAAACAGATTTTATGAAATATCCTTGGCATTTGGGTAGAGGAAACACAATGATTAATAAAATCGTATCCTCGGCAGCACATTTAAAAGCTAAGAAATTGGTGAGTTCAGAAGAGTTTACTAATACCGATATGGTTTTTAACGAATCTTTAGAACTGCTTAAAATAGCTGGCGATCAGAGTGTAATTTCCGGTGTCACACATCCTATTTTTCATGGTTTTAATTACTCTCCTCTACATGCGGAATTTCCAGGCTGGATTACCTACGGGGGATACTTTAATGAGCAAAATACCATGTGGCCACATTTTAAGCACTATACTGATTATAGAGCCAGGCAATCGGCTTTATTGCAGCAAGCTGATTTTTTTGCAGATATTGCTATCCTTGCTCCATTTGGCCACATGTGGGCTGATGTTGGTGCGCAGATGGAACCCTTTCCATATCGGGTTACACCTACTTATCAACAACTGATTTGGGAATCCATACACCAAAATGGAAATGCCTGCGATTTTATTTCGGAACAAGTAATAGCAGAAGCCGATGTTAAAAATGGCTCTTTAATGTACGGAAAGAGAAAATACCATACCTTATTCCTCATCGAAGTAAAAAGTATTTTACCTGAAACAGCAAAAAGATTATACGATTTTGTGAAAGCTGGGGTTCGAATTTTTTGTATAGAAGCCTATCCTCAGCAATCATTAGGCTGGTTCAATCATCTCGAAAAAGATCAAGAAGTACAGCAATGGATAAGCAAGTTAAAGAAACACCCGAATCAATTTATTTTCTTATCCAAACCTCAGGCTAACTTTAAAGATTGGTATAAAGAAGTTCAAACGAAGTACTCGCTTAAGCCTTATGTTAAAATAACAAAACCGAGTACGTTTGTAAGTCAAGTACGCTACCAAACGAAGGATACAGAAATCTTTTTATTTAATCATTCAAGCGCACACCTAAACACCGATTTAGAGGTAACATTTTTACCTGAAATAGTGAATAAAAAACAAGCCTGGATATGGGATGCAGTAACAGGTGAACGGTTTAAGTTAAAGTTGAAGGAAGGGCGCGTTAGTCTAAAACTTTATCCAGCCGATTCGGTAATGATCGTTTTTGACGATCAAAAAAACGGGGAAGAATGGATAGAGATTCCAGAAGTTAAGAATACTTATGCTCCATTAACAGGTGTTTGGAAAGTTGATTTTAAACATCAGAATGGTGTGCATAAAAATCAAGAAATGAGTGAGTTAGTTGATTTAAAAGATCGTTCCGAATATGTCGATTTTTCAGGCGTAGTTTCGTATAAAACAGAAGTGAATTTGGTTGATGGTCAGCGGTTTAAATTTTTGGATTTAGGTGTAGTACATGGAATATCAGAAGTGATTTTGAACGGACAGGACCTAGGTGTTAAATGGTATGGAAGAAGAGTGTACAAACTTTCAAATCTATTAAAAAAGGGAACAAATCAAATAGAAATAAAGGTAACTACAGTAATGGTCAATTATATGAAATCATTAAGCGAGAATACCACAGCGCAATATTGGACAAATAATAAAAAGAAAGAACAACCACTTCAATCTATGGGTTTGGTTGGCCCGATTCATTTATTTTAATAAAAGGTAAGAAATGAAAATTCAACGAAAAATAATTTTGCTGTTATTGATAATGCTACCAAGTACGATGCTGTTTGCTAAAGACTATAAAGCATCATTTTTTCACATTAAGTCAGATGGCTCAACCATGAATACAAGATCGATTCAGTTTGCAATTGATTACATAAGCAAAAACGGTGGAGGCAGATTAGTTTTTTATGTTGGAAGGTATTTAACGGGGTCAATCCATTTAAAGTCAAATGTAACTTTACAGTTAGAGGAGGGAGCAGTTTTACTTGGCTCAACGAATCCTTTTGATTACGATAGAATAGGGAATACAGCTCTTATTCATGCCCGAGACGTAGAAAATGTAGGTATTACCGGAAAAGGAATGATAGATGGACAGGGGCGTGCTTTAGCAAATAATTCAATAGACTATGCCAACGATGGCTTAATAGTCGATATTCTAAAATATGATCGTACGAGAGAATCCATTCGGCCAATGGTTATCTATTTTTATAACTGTGTAAACGTAAATATTAAAAATCTTTTACTGCAAAATTCAGCTTGTTGGTTGCAGACCTATGAACGCTGTAAAAATATGGTAATCGATAGTATTACGGTTAACAACGTAGCATATTGGAATAGTGATGGTATTGATATTGTTGATTGTGATAATGTTGTTATTACCAATAATAATATAGATGCTGCAGATGATGGAATATGCCTGAAATCGCACACGGAAGGTTTTTATTGCCACAATATACTTATCGAAAACAACATTGTAAGAACCAGTGCAAACGGTATTAAATTGGGAACAGCTGGTAAAGGAGGGTTTAGAGATATAAAGATTCTAAAAAATACAGTTTACAATACCTATCGGTCGGCTATTGCCTTGCAAAGTGTGGATGGAGGCTTTTTAGAAGATATTGTAGTTGATGGCTTAAAAAGTACCAACACAGGCAATGTTATTTTTCTTCGCTTAGGTGAACGTATTGCGGGTAAAAAATCAACCTTGAAAAGGGTATCAATAAAAAATGTGGAGGCCGATGTTCCGTTGGGCAAAGCAGATGCAGGATATGATTATGAAGGCCCTATCGAAGATATGCCAAGAAATATATCGCCAATTGTGATTGCGGGTTTGCCCGGTCAATACATTGAAGATGTAACTTTTAGTAACTTTGATATAACCTATCCGGGTGCAGGAAGTAAATTCATGGCTTTTATTCCTTTAGATAAGTTGGATAGTATTCCTGAAGTACCAGCAGGATACCCAGAATTTTCAATGTTTAAAGAAATTCCTGCCTGGGGTATTTACGTTCGTCACGCAAAAAATATAAACTTCTCTAATCTGAAATTAAAAGCCGAAAAGAAAGATTATCGTTTGCCTATTGTGATGGATGATGTGCACGATGCAGAATTGAAGAAAGTTAATTTTCAACAAATTGACCAAAAGAAATTACTGTATACGCAAAAGTCAACAAATGTAAAGGTTCAATAAATGGGTAATGATTAACCGATGATAAAAATAGTTAATCTATATACGTTTTATGCGGTTTTGATTTTGAGTGGGCTATTTGGTTGCTCAGCCCATGCGCAGAATAGCGTTCAAGTGATTTCCACTCGGATATTAAAATCTATACGAGTAGACACTAAAATTGATGCCGATTTTAAGAGGAATTTTATCACCCTTCAAGAATCAGGGAATTGGTTAGATATCGATTATACCTCTAATAGAGATACGAACTGGCCACCATTGATGCATTTGAACCGGGTTAAACAGTTTGCGCTTGCGTTAAGTAACGATTCTGTAATCAGTAATCAAGATCTGGTATTAAAAATTGTTAAAGCCTTACGTTTTTGGATAAAAGCAAATCCTTCGAGCAACAATTGGTTTCAAAACGAAATTGCTTCTCCAACCGCAATCGGAGAGACACTATTGCTCTTAAAAAGAAGTAAAATAGTACCTCAAACTTTACAAGATTCATTGATAAATTTGATGAAAAAGACAGACGTACATAAGATGGTTGGGGCAAATAAGGTAGACGTTGCTGTTCACATGATGTATAGAGCCTGTTTAACTGAAGATCAGAAATTGATGGATACAGCCGTGCATGAGTCTTTTATTCCTGTAGCATTTGGGCAAAAAGAAGGATTACAGGTTGATTATTCTTATTTACAGCATGGAGCACAATTGCAGATTGCCAGCTACGGTCAGGTTTTTTTAAGTAGAGCTTATAAGATTGCTTCTTGGGTTATGAACACGGATTATGCGATTCAAAACGAAAAATTAAAAATTTTAGATCGATACTTGTTTGGTACTTTTTTAAGGACCATTAGAGGTCAGTATGGTGATTTTAATGTAGAAGGGAGAGGGATCTCTAGAAACGATATACTCGATAAAACAGATATATCGATACATGCTGGAAGTACCAGTTTGTTGTCGCTTGCTAGAAAAGTCAATCCTCAAAATGAGGCGCTATTGATCGCCGCAAATCAACGTATTCTGCAAATTAAACCGCCTTCCTTTCAGCTTGAAAATAAGCATCTATTTTTTTATAAAGCAGATTATACACTACACAATCGTGCGGCTTATTCATTTAATGTACGCACGGTTTCTAAAAGAACCATTCGGACAGAATCCGGAAATAGCGAAAATTTGTTAGCTAAATTTTTACCCGATGGAGCTACTAATATTCAACGTAGTGGCGCTGAATATTTTAACATAATGCCGATTTGGGAATGGGATAAAATACCTGGAGTTACCAGCAGAGATTATAAATTGAATAAAAGAAATACTATAGATTGGGGAGAAAGGGGACTTGGTTCATTTATTGGAGGCACTTCCGATGGGATGTATGGAACAACCGTTTATCAATTAAATTACGACGAAGTTACCGCAAAAAAGGCTTGGTTCTTTTTTGACACTGAAGTGGTTTGTTTAGGCAGTGATATTACCAGTATGGCAAGAGAGACAATAACCACAACGGTTAATCAGTGTTGGGGTAAGGGCCCAGTAAAAGTTTACGAAAAAGGGATGAAGAGGATATGGCACGATAGTATAGGGTATTATTTTCCGAATAAAGATAAGGTAATGTGGACCAAAGAGGCCCAATACGGAAGTTGGTATTCGGTTAATAGCAATCGTTCAAAAGAACAAATTAAAGGTAAAGTGTTTAAACTATGGATACATCACGGCCAAGATCCATTTGAGCAAAATTACGCGTACATTGTAAAGCCAGGAATTAGCCAAGCGGATATGGAAAATAATAGCTATCCTAACATAAAAATTTTAGAAAACACATCAACATTGCAGGCCGTAGCTCATCAAGATTTGAACATGGTTCAAGTTGTTTTTTATCAAGCTGGAACATTGGTTAATCCCAATTTTTCGGTTGCTGTAGATAGACCTTGCATACTGTTAATTAAAGCAATGAATACAGCGAATCCTGAATTTTGCATAGCAGATCCTAGTCAAACACTACGTGCTGTTCGGCTAAGCTTTAGTTCGTCATTAGTCAAGCTCACAGAATCTTTTTCAGTTACGCTACCACAAGGTGACCACAAAGGAGCAACGCAGAGTTTTCGACTGAATGGAGGATCTTAACTATAAGATTGGATCTTAGTTTCGGTACGATTTGTAATTTTCTCTGGTGATAATGTCAATCGGCATGTAATGCGTATGTTCTATCTCTGTATTTAAAACTACATTCTGATATAAGGTTATTATGCCTTTATAACTTTGCTCTTGAGGTTTCTGACAAATTAGAAAGTCGATAGTCCCTTTTTTTAAATGTTCAATACTTTGTGGTAGAAAATCGTACCCAACCAAACATACATGTTGCTGCTGGGTCTGTTCAAGAAATTGAGCTACAGAAAATACCCTTGAGTTGGTAACAAAAATAGCTTTTATATCCGGATGTTCTTGCAATACTTTTGTTAAGCATTTCGCTACAGAATTATAATCGGTATGTTGGGTAATGTCTGTTTTTAGAATTTGTACGTTTTTACCTTTTTTGGCAAAATATGCTCTAAAGCCTTCCTCTTTCCGAGATAGATGATGGTAGCTATCGATTTCTTTAGAAATATTTACAACCAAAATTTTCTCTCCTTCTTTAACTAAATAATTTACCATATGTGCACTCAGATGACCACTTTGAAATAAATCGGGTCCGATGTAACTTAATCTAGCTTCATTCGGAATATCTGAATTGATAAATACCTGTGGGATTTTTTTTTGATTACACAGTTTTGAAAAGGCCAGCGACTCTTCAATAAAGATGGGCGCAACTAAAATACCATCAACGGCTGTTTTTAGGATTTTTTTGGTCTCTTTTACAAAAGATTGTTTATCGTTTTGATCAAAAAAGTATTTATCAACAACAATTCCAAATTGCTTAATTTCTGACTCTGCCATTTCAATACCCTTGCATGGAGCATCCCAAAAATCAGTCTCTGAAGAAATAGAGGGAATTAAGCTAGCAAAATGCAATACTTTTTTTGAAGCCAGTCTACGGGCCAAAATATTGGGTTGATAGTCTAACTCTTTCATAATAGCCAATATTTTGGTACGTGTTGATGCTGAAACGCCTGTTCTATTATGCAACACTCTGTCAACAGTACCTATAGAAACATTTGCTCTTCGCGCGATTTCCTTTACACCAGTTTGCATATTTGTTTTCATTTGAGCAATTAGAATTTCTTATGTAAAATTATAAATTAAGATAATAAAATTGAATAGCTAAAAAGAATTTAAGATGTATTATTGTTCGCAAACGACAATTTTTTTTTGTTATTACTTAGCGCAAGAGCCAATAACCCAATATGGAAATACCTCTAGGGTACCAATAACCAATCCATACATCATCTTTTTTTAACAATCCATCATTGTACGCGTACGGATTGTTTTTATTCCAAGCGTAAATATAGGGAGCTGATGAATGTTTAATTCCGTACCATTTCGCAGCAACAACATCGGCAACAATAGTTTTGCTAAACCAGGTTGTACCTTCTTCAGTAGTTAATTTAATGCCATAATCAGTTTTGCTGAGAGCATAGGTGCTGGCATATTCTTTTTTTAATATTTTGGCAAGTTCATCGAGTAGGGTTAATTTTGCATTTACGAGACCTGGTAAAAAGAGTCCTTCTCCCACTACTACGGAACGTTGATTCCACTTTGGAAATTGCGTGTCTAGACTCACGGGAATAAAACCATAGCGCTTTTGTGCCTTTTTTAACGTATTTAAGATAAGGTTTGCTTCATTCTCGAGATGCAGCGCCTGTTTATTCCTTAAAGAAGCATTATTTAAGGCAATGCCTAATTCTTTATAACCCATTCCTTCTCCATCAACTACACCTTTTTTACTTTCTTCAACTTCCTGAATCTGTGTTTTGTTGGCTAATGTTTTAAACATATCTGAAGCAACTGTATAGGCACATAGTTGTTTAGCGCCTAAAAAAGTATTATCGGGCGATAGTTTAAGCGCTTCGTTTGCGTCATAAGTAGTCCATCCATAGGCCATATCAGCAATACCATTTCCATTAGTATCTCTATTGATTACAGATTGCAGTAAAACCTGCACGTTACCCAACATCGATTTTACGAAAGCATCGTCTTTACTAATTTTCCAATAGTAGTACAATAAAAGTACAAAAGAGGTGTTTTCTTCCACGGCCATATGCGGGCCATAATTGTAATTTGCGGTTTCGCTTACAAAAGGTAAATCTCCAACATCGTGGTATAAATATGGTCCATATTCCGAAGCAGTCATCCCTTGCCGATATGCAGGTTTGTTTTGTTGCGGATTAGCGGGCACCATACGTTCTTCACGAGCAATATAGTCTGTCCACTGCTTAAGTTGTAACTTTAAACGCCAAGGACAAAAAATAGCGCTAACCTCTGTTTCGTGTGCCACATCTACGGTACTTAAGTGTTTAAATCTTCCTTCCGAAACATAAAAACGTGGCAGTTGGTTTTTATCCAATAGAAAAAATGTATTGGCCAAATCTGTATGAAAGGCTAATGCTAAAACCCATTTTTCCTGTGCGGTCAAACTGCTATTCATTAAGCTATCCTCAAATTTTTGCGTTAAAGATATATTTTGTTCGAAATTATTGCGCGCATAATCAAGCACTTCGGTAATGTTGTTCCAATACTGTGTGTAGTAGAACTTAAGGGGTAAGTTTACGCGTTTGTCTTCTATAACGGTTTCTTTGTGATGTGTAGCGTAAATTTGGTTAAACATTTTTTTAGCTTGTTTAGGAAGGCTAAATTCATACAGTAATCCAGCATAACCCGAATCGTCAAAAGTAGCTTTTGGAGGTGTATTTATGGCTGTTAAAGCCAGTTTTCCATTTAAACTTGACGGATCTCTAAAAAGTACAGTTTGCTCCGAATTATCTACTTTCATAGGTTCTAGATTCATAAAGTTAAATGCTTTTACCGGTGTTTTGGCTAAGCCTACTTTAAGCGAACCGGTTATGGTATTTTGACTTTCATTAATAACCTCAACTTGTAAATAAAATCCAGGAAAAATTTGGGTTTTTATTGCTGAACTGTCTTGGAGATTTTTTGAAGGTGTAAAGGATGAAACTAGTGTGAAATTTACTTTAATCCCCTCCGGGCAATCCCCAGTAATCTGCATAGAAGATGGACCAAACGCAAGCTGTTGTTGGCTTAGGTAGGTGGTATTTCTAGGAAGTTTTGATGTTCTGAAACAATAGGTTTTATTGTTCATGGTTAATCCAATAAGAAAGTCGGTTTGTTCATCCATGTCAAAGCCTAAACTGCCGCTTTGCATGCTTTGTTTATCGCTAAGCAGCGAAAAGCTAAAACGACTACCTAAACGCGAATTAAGAAGCGTGAATTTGGTGCTGTCGGTTAAATTGGTGCGAATTAAGTCCTGATTTACTTTAAAATTCTGCGCATATATGCTTAGAGATAAAAAAAAGCTTATTGACGTGAGGAATAGGTTCTTCGAATTCATTTTTAATAGATTAAATTACTCCTAAAACTAGAAGCAGGTAAGCCTTCCTTATTGTATAGATTGGCGCTATCAGGGCTGTCTGCCCAAGCATACCGAACGGCAATGGGCTTAGTTACTGAATCGCTCCACACGAAAACCTGATTGTTTACGATTTTGGCATTAGCAGCTACAAATTTATTTCCATCATCCGATAATTCAAAGGTGTGTAATTGAGTGCCTTTACACATTAAGCCATTTCCAAAATGATCAAATGTGACCAAAACTCGATTCTTTTGAATTGAAACGGATTTAAATAATGGTCCAGAGGAGATTATTTTCTCATGATACGCAACATTTCTTGCTGCCAATGCCAAACGTTTACCTACATCTAATTTATTTTTAGGGTGGATGTCGTTTCTTTCGCCAATATCGTGAATAACAACCATAGCCGTATTGGGAACATTTAACGTTTTCATTTGTGCCTCTCTTAGTAAAGCCCAATTGCTAACCGCTGGCTCCGTTGGTGTACTGCAGTAGTTTGCCAACTGGACATATAAAAATGGAAGGCTTGCTTGCTGCCAATCGTTTCGCCACTGGCTAATTAAGGAGGTTAATAATGGATGGTATTCTTCCGGTTTAGAAACATTGCTTTCTCCCTGATACCAAACTATTCCTTTAATGCTAAACTTGCTCAAAGGCTTTATCATAGAATAATAATAAGCGGTTGGACTGTGTAATGATAATCCGTTCCCTTTGGGTAAATATTCTTTTTTAATACCAAATTGATAGCTCCATCCGCTATTTATAGCAATAGATTGATTTGCAAATTTGATTTGATATCCCTCGTTTTGATGTATTAAAATACCTGTAGTTGGACTTATTAGCCGAATTGTGATGGTGTTTTTGCCTTCTTTAAGTATTCCAGGTTCTATGGAATAATTGCGTTCAGTATAGCTGCTGTTAATGGAGCCAATTTTCTGTCCATTTAAATATGTTTCGTCTTCTGTTTGCATAACACCTAGAGAGATTGTAGCCGCTTTACCGACTAGATTTTTAGGTATTTCAACACTCGTTTTAAACCACATAGAACCATATATGGGTGTGTTGAATTTTTCATTCAATTTACTTAGGTCTTGAATTTTTTGCCATCCTGCATTCCTTTGTTCATCTTGGGAAAACCATTTTTCAATAACTCCTTTGTCTTCATTTCTGATAGAAGAATACCAGTTTTCCGATTTTAAGGTATGTTCTTTTAAAATTTGGGTAACCAATGCAGTGTCTTTATATTTTTGCGCCAGTTTATAATACTCAGGAAAAGGCTTTAAGGATTCACTATCTACCCAAGATTGTATGGGAGTACCACCAACACTTGAATTGATAATCCCAATGGGAATTTTATATTTTTCATATAAATCCTTCGCAAAAAAATAGGCGACAGCAGAGAAGTTTAAGACAGTTTCCGGCTTTGCAGTTACCCAACCTTTTTCGCTACTAACATTGAGTAAAGGATTGAAAGCCATATCTCTTTTAACCGTAAACTGCCTAATGAAGGGGTAATTACTTTGTTTAATTTCCGCCGGATAATTTTCTCTAATATTCGATCGGTTCATAACCGCTTCCATATTCGACTGACCCGCGCACAACCAAACATCACCAATGAGTAAATCTTCCAGGGTAATGGTATTAATGTGCATGATGTAAGGACCACCTGCTTTCTGTGCATCGATTATAACACTCCAATACTGATTTCGATCAGCTTTTGTTTTATACGTTTTGTTTTTGAAAGTTAAATGAATCTGTTCACCAGCTTCGGCCCATCCCCAAACAGTAATCTTTTTATCGCGTTGTAAAACCATTCCATTTCCGATTAACGCTGGTAACTTAACACTGGCTTTTGTGAAGCTGGCAAATAGGATAATCAGGAACGTTAACTGTATTCGTTTCATCATGTTCTTTTATTAAACTGCTCTTTAACGCATTAAACGTAATCAATGGATTTAAAGAGACTAAATTACAAATAGGTCTCTATCAAATATACTGAAAAACATATAAGTTACCGTACACGAAACGATATTTTTAAAAATTTAGATGATTTTTATGCTGTGTTTAAGCTATTTTATTTTTTGAAAAACAATCAAAAATGAGTGAACGTTATGTTAAAAGCTGGATTAAAAATTTAATTAATCTTGCTAAAGAAACTATCCTTATCGCCTGTACAGTATTGCTGTTTTATGATAATTAATTGGTCAACACAACATAGGATCGATTGTGTAAATGGCTTAACGGCTGTAGTAATGCTTATCGGTTTAGGTGAATTAGTTGCAGGTATTCGATCGCTTAATTTCGCTCGTGTTCTTGCCGGAGCTGTAACTTTATTGGGCGATACCAGTGCGTATTTATCTATAAATACCGCATTTAGAAATTACATCATTGAGAAATACCCCAATGATCATGAAAAAATTCTAACAATAATGTTCCTTGGGGGCGCTGTCCTAAGTTTAGGAGGTACTTCTGTTATAAGTTCTGGTATTCTAAAAACATATTCGGCAACAGAGGCGGCAGAATTTATAGGAATTGGTCAAGCGGTGTTAGAAGATGCAGATGCTTTAAGTAAGTTGACCACTAACGAGAGAAAAATACTTGAGAATGGCATTGTAACATTTGAAAATGGCTTATATCGCATTCGTTATAGTGTCGAAGACGGTAAAGTTGTAAAAAGAGCTAAAGGTATATATAAGTTATATCACAGATCACAAATAAGAGCCAAAATTGTAGCTTTGGAGGAGATTGATAAATTTAATGCTCTCGAAGTTTTTCCCAATTTGTCTAAGAATCTAATTGAATTTTTAGAGCTACAC
The DNA here is from genome assembly GCF_052344095.1 of Pedobacter paludisoli. GTDB lineage: Bacteria > Bacteroidota > Bacteroidia > Sphingobacteriales > Sphingobacteriaceae > Pedobacter. The sequence continues at coordinate 919,625 of NZ_CP179926.1, forward strand.
CCTGAAATTATAGATATATGGAAAAATCTAGATGACATTGGAAAAAGACTATTATCGGAAGAAGAAAACTTTTAGGCATTTTGTAAATCAATTGAGGCGAGACCTTTGTTGAAGTCAGAAAATTATAGCGCTGTTGCTCAGATTCATAATAAGCCGATAACTGAGGCTATGGTAATTCAAGGGAAATCCTATGTTGTACAGGCCGGGTCATCAGAATATGAATTAGCAGAGTTCATTATTCCTGAAATTAAAAAAGCGATTCTAATTGCAAATCGAACGGATGATGTCCAAATTATTGCTAATAAATTGGGTATAAACCAAGATATCATTGAATTTGTTAAAAATCATTATTTTAAAAATGAACATTTTATGCTAAATGGAGATTCTTTCCAAATTGGTCGATTTGAGAGATTGTATGGTGATAGCGAAGAATGGCTTTTATTTGTAGATAAACCAATATCAGATATCAGTGAAATCGAAGTGAAAAGATTTAAATGGTTGTTAGCTCATGAATATATAGAAGGAAAATTGATGGAAAAGGGTATGAGTTTTAGAAGTCTAAATAATAGTGATAATCATTTTATTTATGATAATGGGGCGCATTGGCAAAGTGTTCAAATGGATATGAATAATAAAATGTTCTACGATGGCTTAAATAGACTTCCTCAGGCTATCCCTCCTATACCAAACAATAATTTGGATAATTTAGACGAAATTGTTGATTTTTTAATTGATTTTAATAAACTATAAGTATGAAATATATAATGATTTTTGAAAAAAAACTAAATGAATTGAAATTAAATATACCTTATGAAGTAAGGGTAGAAAATACAGGTGGAATACTGTTGTTTAAGGACTATTTATTTAAAATGAACATGTGGTATAACCGATTAGGTATAAGTGAAAGATTTAATGCTCTTTACTATAGGGATGAATTTCATAATTTAATCAACTTGGTTAAACCAGAGCTTTTAGATGAGATTGTATCATTTGAAGATTTTAAATTGAATTATACAAATGGTCTTAATGTGGATTTGACAATTAAGAGTCTCGACTTAATAATTGTTTATTCTTTTTTATGTTGGGAGATTTTTAAAGAATTTCCTGAACTTGATCAGTACAGTGATATGCCTAATCCTTATGAATCTTCTATTAATATTTTGTTAAGAGGTAATCATATAAGGAGAGGAGAAATGGCTACCATTGAAATTGATAGCAGAATAACCATTAGAAAGCAATTTGATTTTAATCTTCCCTCAATCGACAATGATTTTTTAGATTTTATTGATAGTAATTGCTTAAGATCTGGTTCTTATGGAATTCCTAATCAAAATGAAGTAAATAAAATGTGGTTAAATTTCAGGGCTTTGTAGGTTGATTCTAAATCAATCTGTAGTCAATAATCTATAAAAAATATAATAATAAAACCATCTAGTTGATTATCTAACAATGGTTTTTTTTCAACTATTAAAGCCCCCAAAAAGGGGGCTTCCTAGAAATCTATTGCCCAAAAACTCTCAAAAAAACACGCTCAAAAAAAACTAAATTAACATGTCTGCTACTCAAATTTTGACCAAAAGGTATTATCCCGCCTTATCCGAAGTGATTACAGTGGATGATTTGCCCGAGTTTCTGCATTTTGCCGAAGACGGTTTAAACACCCTGTTGGATAAAATACACTATAAAAATTTACAATACTCAAAAAGCCAACGAGGTGATTCGGCCTTTTACAGTTTAGATATTGTAAGCAAAAACATTGGCTTAAATTTACCATTGGGCTTGCGTTTAGTGCTTAATCCCGATGAAAACGGTGATTCGGATATTTCGTCTTTCCCGGTTTCAATACAATATCAATACGAGCTCCTGTCTGTTTTACGCTCGTTTAACACGCAAACCTTTTCCTTTACGCCCAAAGCTTTTTTTGAGCTGGGCTTGCAGATTTTTAAACTGACGGAAGGAAAGTAAATTATTCAAAGTTTCTGGTGTAGCGAGCAGCTTATCGGTTCAAAGGTGTGAGGAATGTCAAATTCCTTCTATTCAGATTATCTAAAATTTATGTATAGGATTAATCCCCAACTTTTTTGCTTGATCCCAACTTTTCGGATCAAGCGGAAAAGTTGGGGGGAATAGAATAATTTCTTTTTTTTGTAGTCAATACTAATTACAAATTTCCTTGAAACAAGCCGAACAAACCCTTATCAGTTTTTTATTACCAGAAGGTATTCTGGATTATTTCGAACTACTCAAAGTAGAGAAAGAGTTAAAAGAATTCCATATCTATCTGGAAGAGAAGAATATTGCACCTTTGGGCTATCAAATAGCCGAACTTGAATCAAAAGGATTTCTTCCAGAAGTTGGCATTCAGGATTTTCCCATCCGTGGGCAAAAAGTTTGCTTACGCATCAAAAGGCGTAGATGGACAGTAAAAAAGACTGGTGATATTATTAGCAGAGATTGGGATCTAGTAAGAAAAGGGGCTCGAATGACTACGGAATTCGGTCTTTTTTTAAAAGGAATATTTGGATAATCATCCTATTAGCTGTTATCATTTAGGTCATTATTTCCAAATTGATGGTAAACAGCTTCAGGAGCAGTATAAGGAACACATTAGTGATTATGGAAGCTGGGATCAAAAGACGCATGCCGATGATTGGATGCTTTTTACAAAGAATGTGAGTTCCAGGCTCAGTATTGATGAAACAGCTTTATCCAATGGAGAACTTTATACTGTTGTAACCAATAAAGAGGCTAAAGGCAGGAAAGGCGCTATTGTAGCCATGATTAAAGGAACAGTTGCCCAAGACATTATCACGGTATTGACAAAGATTCCTGAGCGATTAAGAAAACGCGTACAGGAAGTAACCATGGATATGGCCGCTAACATGCAATTGGCCATAAAACGATGCTTTATAAATGCGCATCGCGTAATTGACCGTTTTCATGTTCAAAAATTAGCCTATGATGCTGTTCAGGAAGTCAGGATAAAGTATCGTTGGGAGGCTATTGATGCAGAAAATGAGGCTATTGCCAAGGCAAAGAAGGACAATACTGCTTATCAACCAGAGGTATTAGCCAATGGAGATACATTAAAGCAATTGCTCGCACGCAGCAGATATCTTTTATTTAAGCATCCTTCAAAATGGACTACAAATCAGAAACTTAGAGCAGACCTACTTTTCGAAAGGTACCCCAAATTAAAGAAGGCGTATGCTATAGCCCAAAAATTGGGAGATATATTCAGACTGTGTAAAAGTAAAGAGCAGGCTTTTAAAAGATTGGCAATATGGTATAATGAGGTTGAAGCTTGTGAAATTGATTCTTTTAGAACTGTTGCAAGGTCAATTCAATCGCATTACCTATATATCCTAAACTTCTTTATTAACAGAGCCACGAATGCTTCTGCAGAATCTTTCAATGCAAAGATCAAAGCTTTTAGAGCAACCTCAAGAGGCGTTAGGGATATTAAGTTTTTCTTATTTAGACTATCGAAAATTTATGCCTAAAAAATACTCCCCCCCAACTTTTCCGCTTGATCCAACTTTTCCCGCTTGATCCCAACTTTTGTACATGATCCGATTAAATAACTATTTTGGTATGGTTTAGAAACAAAAAAAGCCTGCAATCGTGCGATTTGCAGGCTTTTGAAAGGTTTTAAGATCTTTTCAGCGGAAAGCGAGGGATTCGAACCCCCGGACCTGTTACAGTCAACAGTTTTCAAGACTGCCGCATTCGACCACTCTGCCAGCTTTCCATGGGCAAAAGTACAAATCCCATTGATTTCTGCAAACTCAAAAATGCTTTTTTTAACCTGAAATTTGTAATTGCTTAACATTGAGGAAGAAAAAATCACTTCTTCTCAAGCTTTTCTTCTATAGGAGCAGTTTTCTTGAATAAGTTAAAGGTCGGTCGGATAATTTTAACGCTTCTTTTGCTTACATCAACACTCGCATTGAGTTCAAAACCGAGTAATAAAATCAACGAATTGAGGTATAGCCAAATCATCACCACAATTAAAGTCCCAATAGAACCGTACACTTTGTTGTAAGAACCAAAGTGGTTAATGTAGTAGGAGAATCCCCAAAAGGTAAGAAAGGCCAAAATGGTAGCAAGCCATGAACCGGCACTAAATAAGTGCCATTTTTTAGCATTTGCAGGCCCGTAACGATATAAAATAGAAATGGTGATAAAATACAACATACCAAGCAAGGCCCATCGCGTAAATTGAATAACGTAAATGTAAAAGCCATCTTTAATGTTTAACTGATGTTTAAGGTGGCTCAGTAACAACTCACCAAAAGTCATGGCGCCAATACAAATAATGATGGACAGGCAAATAACCATTGTTAATATAAAAGCGATATAACGCTGTTTTAGCCAGCTCCGCGTCTCAATAATAAGCGACGACTTGTTAAAGGCTTTCATGAGGTTTTTAACGCCATTGGTGGCAAAAAAAATAGCCGAAAGAAAACCAAAAGAAAGTAAACCGCTATTTTGATTTTTAACGATATCAAATAGGGTCGATTCTACGGCACTATATGCATTGTTGGGTAAAATAAGTCGGATAAGTTGTAGCAATTGATCCTGAAAACCAGAAATTGGAATAAAGGGGATTAAGGTAAATAAAAAGATAATCCCTGGAAAAATCGCCAGCATAAAGCTATAGGCCAATGATGATGCCTTGTTAATCAGTGTGTCTTTTGAAATTTCTTTAAAAAAGAACGTGGCAACGGTATAAAGGGGGAGTGGACTAAATCCTGGCAGTACGCAGTTTTTACTCCATTCAATAAAATTATAATAGATTTTAAGATGTAATAATCGCCTATGTAGCCACTCCATGGTTCTATTTGAAATATTGTTTTACACCCTCCATAAAATTTACAGGAGGATGGCAAGGTCTTCGGGTTTGTTTGTCTACAAAAACCAATGTTGTACTGCCAATGTTAATGAGCACATTTGCTTCGTTGTAAATTTCGTATTCAACTTTCAAACGTACCGAAGGCAATTCTTTAACAATTGATTTAATGGTTAAAATTTCATTATAAAAAGCAGGCTTTAAATATTTAGCCTGCAGTTCTAAAATGGGTAACATCACACCGTCAGCTTCCATTGAAGCATAAGTTATGCCAGAACAAGCTTCAAAACATTCTGTTCGCGCAATTTCGTAATATTGAGCATAATTTCCATGATATACGACTCCCATTTGGTCGGTTTCAGCGTAGCGGACTTTTACTTGCGTTTCGTGAATGAACATCTTACTTGAATATATTGCGTTTGTTTAATGCTTCGCGGTATTTTTTGGCGTTAATTTCATGTTGTTCTACTGTAGCTGCAAAATTGTGGTAACCCGAAAAATCTTCTTTCGCACACATGTAGATGTAGTTGTTTTTATCGCGATTTAATACCGCGTCAATGGCTTTAATGCTCGGCATCATAATAGGACCCGGGGGCAAACCCACGTATTTATAGGTGTTGTAAGGCGATTGTACTTGTAATAATTTGTTTGTGACACGCTTAACCGTAAAATCGTCGTTCGCAAAAATTACCGTAGGGTCTGCTTGTAATAGCTGACCTCGGTTCAAACGATTTAAATATAAGCCGGCAATAATGGGCATTTCTTTATCATATAAGGCCTCTGCATCTACTATAGAAGCCAAGGTGTAAACTTGTTGTGGGGTTAAATTTAAAGCGGCAGCTTTTTGTTTACGTTCGGTGGTCCAAAATTTTTCAAACTCCCCATGCATGCGCTCAAAGAAATCAAGTGGCTTTACATTCCAATAAACCTCGTATGTGTTAGGAATGAACATGGTGTAAATATTATCGGTGTTAAAGCCATATTTTTGAATCAATTCCGCTGAATCAATTACCTGTAAAAAGCTTAATGAATCAGCCTCTAAATTATTGGCCAAGTAGCCAACAAAGTTTTCTTTTTTACGGATATTGTGGAACTTCAATTTTACCGATTCCTGATTGCCCGATTTAATCATGTTGATTAAAGTACGGTTGGTCATCCCGCTTCTAAGTAAATACCTACCCGGTTTTAAATTAGAACTTAAATTCATCTTTTTTGCAGCCGTTTCAAAAGCTGAAACGCTTTTAAGAATGTTTTTCTGTTTTAAATTTTCAACCAAAGCAGTATAATCACTACCGGTTTTAATATATAAATATTTTTGATTTTCAGTAATGTTTGGAGAAAAGTATACCTTGTAAAAATTGAGGGCAAAATAAACGCCTACAAAAATTACAACGAAGCTAAGTGCAATAATAATTTTCTTTCCTGTACTTGCAGGTGTTTTGGGTGCTTCAGTCATGCTAAAGGTGATATTAAAGTTTATTAGATAAAGTAATATTTACGCGGGTGCCAATGGATACTTTCGTTAAAGAATCGGTGGTCATTGGATCTTGTTTGGTAATCACGGCGTTTGCACTATCGGTAATGGTGCCTTCATAGATGATTTCACCGAGTGATAAATTAGATCCTTTTAAGCTAAATCTAGCCTCGTCAACGGTTAAACCCAATAACTGCGGAATTTCAACCTCTTCACTACCACGGCCATCGCCCAGAACTAAATCAATTCTTGAACCAACAGGGATAATTTGCCCGGTACGAATGGGTTGTCCGCCAAAAGAAGCCGCCAGTACCACATCTTTACTCACATCCGGTTTATACGTGGTATCACCAATTTTTAAACGCGAACTTTCAATAATGGCTTGCGCCTCACGCAAAGACTTGAATTCGATATCCGGAAACTTGGTGTTGGGCGTTTTTCCAGCGTTAACAGTTAAATAAATGGTTCTATTGTCTTTTACAAATGTATTAGGATCAGGGTCTTGATCAATCACAATACCCGGAGGTTTGTCCATAATAAAAACCGAATCTACTTCGTATTTTAAACCAGCTTCCTCTAATTTGGCAACCGCCTGTTCAAAGCTGAGGCCTTTTACCGTGGGGACAAATAGGCCCTCCCCGTGTTTAGTATAATAGCGCAAACTAAAAAAAGCAATAAGCAAGATAGAAATAACAGTAAAAACGGCAGCTAAGATGTTGTTTCTGAAAGATTTGGTTTTTAAATAATCTATAAATTTAGACATGAATGAGGTGCTTGTTTTTGTATAAAGTTTAAAATCAAATGTAACAATTTTTACCGATTGAATTTGCCAATTTTGAGCGTAAAACCACGGCATGTAAATACGTATAAATACGAACAAATAGCTTCAATTATTGTTTAAATCAACTAAAATAGATTCTTTTCTTGCAGCGCAGATAAAATCAATTATTTAAACGATCGAAAGCTAAATATTGGCAAAGATATTTATATTTTTGAGCAAATATTTACATCAACTATTAGAATAATTAATCCTTTAGAAATGAAGAAAACGATTGCCCTGCTAACTGGCGGTACCACAGGCGAATGGGTGGTTTCGGTAAAAAGTGCCGCAACCATTGCGCAAAATATCGATACCACTTTATATGATGTATATAAAATAATGGTGAACGATAAGGGATGGTTCTATGAGCCGGCAGATTCCGTTAAAATTGAAATAGATAAAAACGATTTTTCTTTAACCCTTGAGGGACGCAAGATTGTATTTGATGGTGTATTCATCGTTATTCATGGTTCTCCGGGCGAGGATGGGAAATTACAAGGCTATTTCGATATGCTCAATATTCCGTATACCACTTGCGATTCGCTAACGTCGGCTATTACCATGAACAAAGGCTACACAAAAGCAGTGGTTCAAGGTATTGATAATTTGAATGTGGCTAAATCTGTTCAATTATTTAAAGGAGGAAATTATAATTTAAGCACCATAAAGGCAGATTTGAAATTACCTTATTTTGTAAAACCCAATAACGGTGGAAGCAGCATTGGCATGACCAAAGTGAAACATGCCGATGATTTGGAAGAAGCTGTAGAACGTGCATTTAAAGAAGATTCGCAAGTTTTGATTGAAGAATTTGTGAGTGGGAGGGAATTTTCAATAGGTGTTTTCGGAGCAGAAGGCAAAATTATTGTATTACCTACCACGGAAGTGATTCCTGCGAATGAATTTTTCGATTTTGAAGCAAAATATACACCAGGTGCAACAGAAGAGATTACGCCTGGAAACATGAGCGAGGAGGAAGTGGAACGTGTTCATCAGGTAGTAACGGATGTATATAAAAAATTAAATTGCCGTGGAGTTGTGCGCATCGATTATTTCCTCGAACACGAAACGGGTAAATTTTATTTCATCGAAATCAATACGATTCCAGGGCAAACCGCTACGAGCTTTATTCCGCAGCAAGTGGCCGCCATGGGCCTTAGCCTTAAAGAGTTTTATGCACGCTTGATGAAAGAAACGCTCGGATAATTTTCTTTGAGTAGGAGATATGAATATCCAAGATTTGTTGGCAAGAGGGTTTAATGTCCGGAAATATCCGAAAGATAGTCAGGTGTATGAACCGGGTATGCAGCCACGCTTTGTTTATTTTATCAAATCGGGAGAAATCCGAATGGTTACTGTGAATGAGGATGGAAAAGAATTTATTCAAGGCATCTTTAAAACAGGACAATACTTCGGAGAACCAGCAGTCCTTGTCGATAAACCGTATTTAGCATATACGATTGCCAGTAAAGATTCTGAAATAATTGCGGTTAGCAAGGCTGAGTTTTTTGAGATGCTACAAGCCGATTTTGATTTTAGCATGCGTTTAATTCAGAATTTGAGTAATCGCTTGTTTTATAAATCGATGATGCTGGAAGAACTGGCCAACGAAAAGGCTGAACATCGTTTGTTAACCATGATTCAGTATTTGTTGGCAGAAAAAAAGAATGGGGAATATTTAACCCAAACACGCCAAAATTTAGCCGATATGACAGGTTTACGCGTAGAAACCGTGATAAGAGAAGTGAAAGCTTTAGCAGCTAAAAAGAAGATAAACTTAAAAGCGGGGAAAATTTACAAGTAGCTAAATTCAGTCGTTTTTATTTTTATGATACAGGTCATGTTTTTCACTAAAATTAAACCGTAATTTTGCAGTATTATTTAGAAAGATGGCCGAATTATCAAAATTTCAAGCGGTTGTACAATGTAAATGCCCTCGTTGCCGCAAAGGGGATATTTTTACCGGAAAAGCGTATTCGCTTAAGTTGCAGAAAACGAATATTTTGTGTCCGCATTGCGGATTAAAATTCGAGCGCGAACCGGGATATTTCTATGTGGCCATGTACGTGGCCTATGCCATGTGTGTGGCAGAGATTATAACCTTAGGAGTTGGAGCTTATATTTTAGGATTACCTATTGAATACGAGAGTTTATGGTATTTCATCGGAGGGATTTTTGCCGGAATAGTATTATTTGCTCCCTTTAATTACCGCTATTCGCGTGTTATTTTATTGCATTGGTTAACACCCGGATTGAATTATTCGCCTGATGCAGATGCACTAAATCCCTAACTTTTTCTCACCTTTGTCTGATGAGTATTTTAGATTGGATAAAGCAACCCTGGCCTTGGTATGTGGCAGGACCACTTATAGGTTTAATTGTTCCCTTCTTATTGCTGTTTGGGAAT